>JACMQX010000012.1 GCA_014376765.1 Ramlibacter sp.
CGTCAACCAGCTCTTTGCCCGCAAGCTCCTGCCGCTTTTGAAAGACGACGACGTCATCTGGATCCACGACTACCACCTGATCCCGCTGGCCGGTGAATTGCGCGCGATGGGCTGCAAACAGAAGATGGGTTTTTTCCTGCACATCCCGTTGCCGCCGCCGCTCATCCTTGCGGCCATTCCGCAGCATGAGTGGCTGATGAAATGTTTCTTTGGCTATGACCTCGTGGGCTTTCAGAGCAAGGCCGATGTGGGCCACTTCCAGCGCTATGTGCAGACGGAAGGCTCGGCCGTCTCCATGGCGCCAGGCGTGTTCAGCGCCTTTGGCCGCACGGTAAGTGCACGCGCCTTTCCCATCGGCATTGACGTGCAGGAGTTCGAGCGGCTGACACTGGCGAAGGAAGCGCGCGAGACCTATGAAGACATGAAGGACGAATACGCGCGCCGCCGCCTGCTGCTGGGCATTGACCGGCTTGATTACTCAAAGGGCATTCCGCATCGCATCCGGGCGTTTCGCGAACTGCTCAAAAACTACCCGGAAAACCGCAACAGCGCGACGCTGATCCAGATCGCCTCGCCCAGCCGCGAGACGGTGGATGCCTACGCCGATATCCGCCAGGAACTCGAAGGCCTGTGCGGCGCCATCAACGGCGACTACGGCGAGCTTGACTGGATGCCGGTGCGCTACATCCACCGCAACGTGGCCCGCAAGCGCGTTCCCGGCCTGTGCCGCGTCGCACGTGTGGCGCTGGTCACGCCACTGCGTGACGGGATGAATCTGGTCGCCAAGGAGTACATTGCCGCGCAGGACCCTGCCGACCCTGGGGTGCTGGTGCTGTCGCGCTTTGCCGGTGCGGCCGAGCAGCTGAAAGACGCGCTGCTGGTCAACCCCTACGACATGAGCGGTACGGCCGAGATCATCCAGCAGGCGCTGAGCATGCCGCTGGAAGAGCGGCAGCGGCGCTACGCGAAACTGATGGAGAACATCCGCACCTACGACGTCCACTGGTGGCGAAATTCGTTTTTGAAAGTGTTGGCGGAAACGCAGCAGTACGACTGATGGTCTGTCATCCCGGACTCGTACCGGGAACGCTGCCTCGCAGGAAGCAACGCCCCTTCAGGGCTGCCATGGATTGCGGATCAAGTCCGCAATGACTGCTTCCTTACGCCACCAGCGCCAGCGCCGCGTAGTCGCCCACCTGCATGCCCAAGCCGGCAGGCACCAGTTCCGCACCCTTCGTCAACGCCGGCAAACGTCCATCCAGCTGGGCCTGCAGGCGCGGCAGCAACATGGCGCGGTGATGCCAGAACACGCTGCCGCCCAGGCTCACCCTCTGCAAATCCAGCGTGACCACGAGGTTGTAGAGCGCGCGGCCCAGCACACGGCACAACTCGTCCACGACGGCGGTGGCGGCTTCATCGCCTGATTCCACAGAGGCCATCAGCGCCGCAGCGTCCTGGCCAAAGCGCCGTACGAACGCGTTGCCTGCAACCAGTCCTTCCACATCGCCCAGGTTGCCGCAGCCACACAGCGCGCCACTCGTATCGTCACTCACGAACATGTGGCCGCCGTGCCCCGCGTTGCCGTTCTTGCCGCGCAGTACATGCCCATCCACGCACACGCCCATGCCGATGCCGGTGCTCCAGGTCACGTAGGCGCAATGGTCCAGGCCCTGCAGCGCGCCCCACCTGCGCTCGGCAACCAGCGCGGCAACGCAATCGTTTTCCACCTGGACGCCGGGGTAACGGCTGTGCAGCGGTGCTTCGAGCAAGGCGGTTTGCCAGTCGTTGGGAAGGCCACGTTGCGGCCCGGCGAGGCCACCGCAGATATTGGGCGCGGCCAGCTCGACCAGCCCACCGTTCATGACAAAGGGGCCGCAGGACGAGACGCCTACGCCGTCAATGGCTGCCTGGGAAACACCAGCCTCCTTGCAGGCATCGCCCACCAGGCGAATGACCTGGGCCGCCAGCGCATCATTGGCGCCGGTTTTGGCCGTTGGCTCACTGCGCCGCGCCTTCAGCTCCATGCCGCCGTCAGACAGGCTGACGGCAACCTTGGTGCCGCCGATGTCCACACAGGCTTTCATGCGCCCCGGCCCTAGACCAAATGAGAAATGACGCTGGCCAGAAAGCTCAGCAGGATGGTCGTGGTGATCGGCACAAACCACTCGCGACCGAACAGCATGAAGCGCAAGTCGCCGGGCAGCTTGCCGAAGCCGAGCTTCTGCAGCAGTGGCGAGAACCAGCTGATGAACATCAGGGCCAGGAAGATGACGATGAACCAGCGGATCATGATGACAGCATCATAGGGTGCTTCACAGGGTGTGTGTGCGGTCACCCGCCGCAAAACCCACCAGCGGCCAAGGGGCACCAACGGCTGCGGTTTTTACCAGCGCAATGACCTTGAACAGCTCGCCCATTTCATGCTCGTTGACCAGGCGCAGCGCATTCGTGCGTTCCGCCAGCGAGGCATGCTCCAGCATGGGGACCAGGCCGCAGTTGATCAGGAACCGCGCCTGGCTTGCATAGCCTGCCACCTCCAGGCCGGCCTCTTGCGCCGCCAGCGCCATAGCGGTGAAGTTGACATGCGCCGTGATGTCCTTGAGCCCCACATCAACCAGCGGGTTGGCATCTGCCAGATGCCCGCGGTGGCACATCAAGGTGCCCATGTGGCGTTGCGGGTGGTAGTACTCCGACTCCGGGAAGCCGTAGTCGATGAAGAAGGCGGCGCCTTGCGTAAGACGGTCGGCCAGGGTGCGGATGAATCCTTCGGCCTGTTCGTGCGTCTCGGTCAGGTAGTCGTGCGGGCCTTCAACCTCCACTGGCGGGCGCAGGCCGGTGGGGCGGTCGGCCCAGGTGAAGGCGCCTTCATGCAAGGCCACGCCGCGCTCGTGCCAGACGCCGCCCACCCGCGCCAGCAGCTTGACCGGCATCGCGTCCAGCACCTCGTTGCCCACGATCACGCCTTGCATCGCTGCTGGCAGCTCGCTGAGCCAGCGGACCTTGCCGCCGTGCGCCGCCAGTGCGGCCTGCTGACGTTCGCGCAGGGTGCCTGACAGGTCAATGATGGTGTAGCGCGTGATCTTGCTGCCCAGCGCTTCCAGTAGCTTCAGCGCCAGCGCACCGGAGCCTGCGCCAAACTCCCAGACTTCAGAGGTCTGTGTTGCCTCCAGCGCCTGCGCCACCTGCACGGCGAGCGTGCGGCCAAACAGCGGCGTCATTTCGGGGGCCGTCACAAAGTCGCTGCCGGTTGCAGGCATCGCGCCAAACTTGCGCGAATGGTTGGCGTAGTAGCCAAGGCCCGGCGTGTACAGGGCCAGCGCCATGAAGCGGTCAAAGCCCATCCAGCCGCCGCTGGCCGCGATCTCGCTGGTGATTTGGGCCTGGAGCTGCGTCGTTAAACTAGCCGTTTTCGTCATCGCCTGATTGTCACTGAATGTCCATCGCCACCTCTTCGCGCACTGTGCTGGTTACCGGTTCTGCCAAACGGCTGGGGCGCGAGATTGCGCTGGTTCTTGCCGCGGCTGGCTGGCGTGTGGCGGTGCACTACCGCGGCTCGCGGGACGAAGCCGTCGCCACTGCGGCGGATTGCGCGCGCCTCACGCCGGGCGCCGCCGCGTTTGCTGCGGACCTGGGTGACGAGAGTGCCGTGCGCGGGCTGCTGCCGCGTGTCATTGCGGAGCTTGGCGCGGTGGATGCGGTGGTCAACAGTGCCTCCACCTTCGAGCACGACAGCGCCGCCAGCTTCAGTTTTGCAGCCATGGACAAGCACCTGCGCAGCAACACCGGCGCGGCCATCCTGCTGGCGCAGGCACTGCACACGCATGTCGTGGCTCGGCAAGCCACCGGTGCAGTAGTCAACATGCTGGACCAGAAGCTGTGGAACCAGAACCCCGACTTCTTCAGCTACACGCTGTCCAAGGCCGCGCTGGAGGCGGCCAACACCATGCTTGCGCTTGCGCTTGCGCCGCAGGTGCGGGTGGTGGGTGTGGCGCCGGGCCTCACCATCACCAGCCACATGCTGAGCGACGAGAAGTTCGAGGCGCTGCACAAGTTGTCGCCGCTGGGGCGATCGTCCAGCGCGGCCGATGTAGCCTCGGCCGTGAAATTTGCGCTGGAGAACAGCAGCATCACTGGCACCACACTGCTGGTGGACGGCGGCCAGCACCTGATGAAATTCGACCGCGATTTTTCGCTGATGTAACCCTGGTGAAAGCCGGGCGCATGCCCTTCCCCAGCCACCGACCCCTCACCCAACCGCAGCGAGACTTCCATGACGGCTCCAACCCAAGGCGACCAGATCCTCACCCTGACCGGCCTGCGCTTCAATGCCAACCTGGGCATCCTGGCGCACGAGATCGGCCGGCCGCAACCCATCCAGGTGGATGCCGAACTTAACCGGGGCCCCCAGCCCCTGCTGCCACGCGACGACGACATCAGCCATGTGCTGGACTACCGCAAGGTGCGCCAGATCATCATTGACGAATGCACGGCGGTGCACGTCAATTTGCTTGAAAGCCTGATCGGCAAACTCGCCCACCGCCTGATGCAACTGCCTGGGGTGCTCGGCGTGCGGGTGAAGATCGCCAAGCTGGAGATTTTTGAGGATTGCGAGGTGGCGATACGGGTGGAGACGGGGCAGTGGTGATCTCGCCTCTCGCAGTGGGACAATAGGGGCATGAGTGCCGTCTGGATCGAACCCCAAGAAACCTCCCCTTCGCGGGACCTGAAAATCGAGCGTGAAACCAACAAGCTCCAGAAGCGCCTGTGCCGCGAGGTGGGCCGCGCGATCATGGACTTCAACATGATCGAGGAGGGCGACAAGGTCATGGTGTGCGTGTCGGGTGGCAAGGACAGCTACGGCATGCTGGACATTTTGCTCAAGCTCAAGGCGCGTGCGCCGATTCACTTTGACCTGATTGCCGTCAACCTGGACCAGAAGCAGCCGGGCTTTCCTGACCATATCCTGCCGGCCTATCTTGAGCAACTGGGCGTGCCGTTTCACGTTGAAAACCAGGACACCTACTCCATCGTCAAGCGCGTGATCCCCGAGGGGAAAACCATGTGCAGTTTGTGCAGCCGCCTGCGCCGCGGCATTTTGTACCGCGTGGCCGACGAGCTGGGCGCGACCAAGATCGCGCTGGGCCACCACCGCGACGACATGCTGCAAACCTTCTTTCTCAACATGTTCTTTGGCGGCAAGTTAAAGGGCATGCCGCCAAAGCTGGTGAGCGATGACGGCAAGCACATCGTGATCCGCCCCATGGCCAATGTGGCGGAGAGAGACCTCACGCGTTGGGCCGAACACCGGGCGTTTCCCATCATTCCCTGCACTTTGTGCGGCAGCCAGGAGAACCTGCAACGCAAGCAGGTGGGCGCCATGCTGCGTGAGTGGGAAAAGAAGCACCCCGGCCGCGTCGAGAGCATGTTCAGTGCGTTACAAAATGTCGTGCCTTCGCACCTGATGGATGGAACGCGCTTCGATTTCAAAGGTCTCAAGGTCACGGGCCTGCCCAGCGAGGATGGCGACAAGGCGTTTGACCCTGAAGACTTTCCTGAGCCACCGGCCCTGCCCGGGCTGAAAGTCGTCAGGTCCTGATTCGTTGTTTCTGGCTTCACCGGATGCCTGGTCAGGTACCACGCCGGCCAACTGTGATGGCCAACTCATTTCCGACTTTTCACCGGAGAACGCGATGAAACGAATTGCCCTGTTATCGCTCTTGCTGCTGACCGGCTTGTTGTCCGGCTGCGCCAGTACCTGGATGGTGGACAGCAAGGTCCAGACCTTCTCCAGCCTGCCTGCTGTTCCCGCCAACGCCGCTTACCGGTTTGAGCGGCTGCCCTCCCAGCGGTCGTATGGCGAGCAGCAGGCCAAGCTGGAAGCCATTGCCGAGCAGGCGCTCAGCCGCGTAGGCCTGCGGCGCGATGATGCAGCGGCGCGCCTGAGCGTTCAGATCGGCGCGCGGGCACAACGCGAAGCCTCCCCCTGGCAGGACACCTGGCCGGGCATGGGGGGGGACTACACCGTGACCGCGACGGGTCAGATCGTGTGGACCCAGCCCTTTGCGCGGCCCGAGTTGCCCTGGTTCAGAAGAGAGGTGAGCCTGATCATCCGGGACCTGGGCAACAACCAGATCGCCTATGAAACCCTCGCCGTGCATGAGGGCCGCTGGGCCGACAGCACGCTGGTACTGCCGGCCATGTATGAAGCGGCGCTGCGAGATTTTCCGCAGGCAACGCAAGGGGTGAAGAAGGTGAACATCACCGTGCCGCTGCGCTGAATCCTCCTCACCACCATGGATTGCGGGCCAAGCCCGCAATGACAGCGGTTCCGGGCTCTACCTACAATCCTTGCATCACGCCCATGCAAGCAACACGCATCATCGCAGTCCGCCACGGCGAAACCGCCTGGAATGTGGACACACGCATTCAGGGCCACCTGGACATTCCGCTGAACCGCGCCGGCCGCGTGCAGGCGCGCAAGCTTGGCCTGGCCCTGGCTGGGCAAGCGGTGAATGCCATCTACAGCAGCGACTTGCTGCGCGCCCATGAAACAGCGCAGGCCGTATCGGCCACCACAGGCGTTGCCGTCGTCACCGACCAGGGCCTGCGTGAGCGCAGCTTTGGCGCGTTCGAAGGCAAGACCTTCGCCGAGCTTGAAGTGGAATTGCCCGAGCAGTCCCTGCGCTGGCGCAAGCGGGACCCTGACTTTGCGCCGGAGGGTGGCGAGTCACTGCTGCAGCTGCGCGAGCGGGTGCTGCACACAGCGCATTTACTGGCAGCGCGCCATACCGGCGAGCTGATCGTGCTGGTAGCACACGGCGGCGTGCTGGACGTCCTGCACCGGGCTGCAACAGGCCAGGGCCTGCAAGCGCCACGCACCTGGCAGTTGGGCAATGCGGCCATCAACCGCTTGCTGTGGACGGGTGAAGCCCTTACGCTTGTTGGCTGGTCAGACACCGCTCACCTGGAGGATGAATCCATTGACGAAACCCACACCTGACGCGTTGCCGCGCAAGGCCTCTGGCAAGGCGCCTTTGCCAGACCATCTGCGCCGCCTGGTGGGCCAGGTGGTGGATGCGATTGACACGCCGTCGCTCGTGATCGACCTGGACGCCATGGAGCGCAACCTCACGCGCATGGCCGACTTCGCCAAAAAACACGAAATCCGCTGGCGGCCGCACGCCAAGATGCACAAGAGCCCGGCCCTGGCCAAGCTGCAAATCGCCGCGGGTGCGATTGGCGTCTGCGTGCAGAAAACATCTGAAGCAGAGGCCATGGTGGCGGGCGGCGTGCAAAACGTCTACATCAGCAATGAGGTGATCGCGCAGTCCAAGCTGGCGCGGGTGGCGGCATTGGCCAAGGTGTTGTCGGCGCAAGGCGGCCAGTTGGCAATCGCCGTGGACAGCGCTGAGGGCGTCTCGCGTCTTGCAGCGGCCATGGCGGGCAGCAGTGCCAGCATCGACGTGTTTGTGGAAATCGACGTGGGCCAGCGCCGCTGCGGCGTCATTCCCGGTGCGGCAGCGGTGGCGCTGGCCAAAAAAATCAACAGCCACAGCTGCATGCGCTTTGCCGGGCTGCAGGCCTACCACGGCAAAGCCCAGCATCTGCGCAGCGCACAGGAGCGGCGCGCGGCCATCGCCGTGGCAGTGGAAGATGTGCAGTACACCCGCCGCCTGCTGGAAGAAGCCGGCATACCGGTCGAGCTGGTCACGGGCGCAGGCACCGGCACCCTCGTGCTGGAGGCCGCCAGCGGCGTGTACAGCGAGCTGCAAGCGGGCTCTTTCCTGTTCATGGATGCCGACTACGCGCAAAACGACCGCGACCCGGCCGCGCCCAAATTCGAGCATGCGCTGTTCATCAAGACCCAGGTCATCAGTGTGCAGGCCGACCATGCGGTCTGCGATGCCGGTCACAAGAGTCACGCCATCGACAGCGGCATGCCCACCGTGCACGCGCCAGACGCTGAGCACGCGCTGGAATATTTCAACGGCGGGGATGAACACGGCGTGCTGCGCGTGGCGCCCTGTGGCGGGCGGCTGCCGGCGCTGGGGCAGTTTCTGTGGCTGATCCCGGGGCACTGCGACCCGACGGTCAACCTGCACGACTTCATGATCGGCGTGCGGGGGGGGCTGGCGCGGGGGCAGGTGGAGCGGATCATCCGGGTGGAAGCGCGTGGCGCGCTGACCTGAACTAGTCTTTCCTGGCTTTCTGCTCGGCGTTAAGCGCTTCAATGGCCGCGCTTGCAGCCGCCACATCGGCGGAGAGCGTGCCGGACTTTTTTGTGAGCTCAAGCGTCGGCGTTTTCTGCCGCTGCAACTCGGTTTCCATCAGCCCCGCCATGGCAGTCGTGAAGCGCAGTTGCGCAGCGGCATACCGGCCCACGTATTCATCCTGCGGCAGCTTCAAAGTCGCAAATTCGGCCGCCAGATGGCGCAGCTCGGGCGTGTGCACGGTTTCCAGCCGGCGCAGCATCGCCGGTTCGTCCAGCTGGCCCGCCTTGTTTTGCGTGGAGTCGGTACGCAGGGCGGCCATGGCTTTGGCCAGTTCGGTTTGCAAGACGTTCCAGTGCTTGAGGTCAGCGAAATAGCGGGCCATGTCGCGCTTTGCGGGTGGCGTGTATATCGCCAGCGCCACTGTCGCCGCCACGGACAGGACGGCTACCGCAGCAAGGCTGGCCAGCCGCCTGACCATCGAGGCCGTCTCATCCAGCTTTGTCACCAGCAGCCAGCCGCCTGCAAAGCCGGCCAGCAGCCCGCCTGTGTGGGCAGCGTTGTCAATGCCCTCTTTCATACCATAGGCCAGCGAATAAAAAATGAAAATGCCCAGGCTCATCAGCATCTGCCGCGAACGGCCCATCGGGAACTTGCCGCGCAGGCGGACCACGGCGGCCAGCAGCGCACCAGCCACACCAAACACCGCGCCCGAGGCGCCCACCGACACACCGGCCTGCCCTGCAAAGTGCATGCTCAGCGCATTGCCCACCAGGCCAGCGCCCAGGTAAATCACGAGGAAACCCCGGTTGCCGAAGAGCCGCGTCAGCATCAGCCCCGCCTCCAGCAGCGCATACATGTTGAGCCCCAGGTGCAGGATGCCGCCGTGCAGGAACATGGCCGTGAGCAGCCGCCACCACTCCCCGGCCTGCACGCCTGAAGCAGAATTCGCGCCCCAGCGATAAAGCTGCTCGGCATTAGGCGCCGTGGGGCTCATGCCGGACACCACGTTGGCGATCCAGACCGCAGCGCACAGGCCCATCATGAGGGGCATGGCCCACGCGCGCGGGGTGAGCGTCGCCAACCGCTGGTCAAACTCGGCGTGGGCCTGTTGCTCTGCGACCTGCACCTGCATGGCCTCTGCAGCCTGCGCGCCGCCGCGCGCGGAGAACTGGCTGTAGGCCGCAGCAATGACCTGCTGATGCAGCTTGGCGTTGATCGGTGCGAGGCCGACACGAACTTCATCCTTGCGCACGCCCAGCCACGACTTCTTTGACTCCACGCCCGGCGGCATGATGCGGCGCACGATCAGAAGGGTGTTGCCCTGCACGGTTTCTTCCCGGACGTCTGCCACCTCGTTCCAGGGGACTGGCCCCGCCTTGAAGGCCAAGCCGCTGATGCCCTCCGGCCCCAGGCGCAAAACAGGCTTGCCACTCCACAACGGGCGGCCCAGCAACCATGTGGGCCAGGCCGTGAACAGGGCAAAGGTACCGATCGCCACACCGGCCCCGCCACCAACCGCTACTGCCGTGATCAATAGGCCGCCCACGATGAAGATCAGCATGGCGGCAACACCAAAGCCCTGGCCACTGCGCCAGCTGGCCCTGAATTCTTCAGACGGGATGTCTCCTGGGGCCACCTGGCCAGGAACGTGATCAGTCATCTATTCAAACTGCAAAAAGATCGCCGGCCCCATCGCCCCGGCTCACCGGCGGCGCAACGCCCAGGTGCCGGTAAGCCGCCAGCGTGGCGATACGGCCGCGCGGGGTGCGCTGCAGGTAGCCCTGCTGGATGAGGTAGGGCTCGATCACGTCTTCAATCGTGTCGCGCTCTTCGCCGATGCTCGCTGCAATGTTGTCCAGGCCGACCGGGCCGCCGTCAAAGCGGTGGATCACCGCCTCCAGCAGTTTGCGGTCCATGATGTCAAAGCCCTGCGGGTCAACGTCCAGCATGGCCAGGGCCTTGTCGGCAATGGCTTTGTCAATGCGTCCGCTGGCCTTGACGTCAGCATAGTCGCGCACGCGGCGCAGCAGGCGGTTGGCAATGCGGGGGGTGCCGCGGGAGCGGCGGGCGATTTCAAACCCACCCTCTTCGTCGGTGGGCACCTTGAGCAGCCCGGCGCTGCGCTTGACGATGCGTGCCAGCTCTTCGGGCGTATAAAACTCAAGCCGCGCGACGATGCCAAAGCGGTCGCGCAGCGGGTTGGTCAACATGCCGGCGCGGGTGGTGGCGCCCACCAGCGTGAACGGCTGCAGGTCGAGCTTGATGCTGCGCGCAGCGGGGCCATCGCCGATCATGATGTCGATCTGGTAGTCCTCCAGCGCGGGGTACAGGATTTCTTCGACCACCGGCGAGAGCCGGTGGATCTCGTCGATGAAGAGCACGTCGTTCTTCTCGAGATTGGTCAGCAGCGCGGCCAGGTCCTTGGGCTTTTCCAGCACGGGGCCGGAGGTCTGGCGCAGGTTGACGCCCAGCTCATGCGCAATGATGTGGCTGAGCGTGGTCTTGCCCAGGCC
>JACMQX010000085.1 GCA_014376765.1 Ramlibacter sp.
CCACTCCGACAACTGACATGCCATACATCGTTGCGGCAAGTAAATAGGCTTGTGGCGCCGGAACGAACACTGACGCGCCGCCGTGTTTTGGTGAGGTGGTGAAACCGGAATAAGACACGACGAGCGAGCCACCCACTGTGCCGAGCAAGACAAGTGCACAGACTGCAACTTGTGCGGCCGGGCTGAGTTCCTGGGAGGGCTTCATGCCGCCTGACATGCAGATGGGGCCATCATCGTTCCTGTAAACAGGGGCCCACAAGCAGCATCCGCAGCTGAAAGTAAACGGGGGCTGAGACAGGCAATGCCGCACAGAACGGGACGATTCGTTTCATGATGCCTCCGGATGAATTGGTGTTGGCCGTACCGCACAAGACGCAAGCGTCTTGGCCATGCGCTCGGCCATCGTCCTGGGTAGAGCCCTTGAACGAGGAGTCAGGCGTCACCGCGCGGCGCATGCACCAATTTGACTTTTCATCTCAACCAGAATCACATGAGTCGGAGTTTGTCCGGTGTTTTCACCAATATGAGTCTGAGCATCGGACCACATTACATCACCCACTTTAAATTGCCGCTTCAAAACTTTGCCGTCAGGTAGAGATATTGAGCGTTGAAATACGGATAGGGAATAAAGAACGAAGGCATTGTGCCGGTGTTGATTCGTTTTCTCACCGGGCAGATCTTTGTACTCAAGAACACGGACGCACTCATTTTCATAGATCGGCTTGTATTTATCGCCATCAGTGCTCGTGGGATCTTGTGCAAATGCGCCCGTCGAGCAAATCAGAATCAACAAAATCCGGAATCCTTGAAGCATAAGTTTCTCCTATTGAATAACAGTTTCCCCACGGCGGCGATCGGCGCTTGCGACGAACCGGCCGACGCGGTGGGCAACTCAGGGCGCACCAGAGATTTCATCTTACGCGGCCTTTTTCATTTGCGGCAAGCCTGCGAAGTACGCCTCGTCAGACAGCTGCGCGGCGGATGCGAGAATTCGCCGATTGCATCGCATGTGCAGCCCCCAAAAAATCCCCAACGACAACGAAGAGACCCCCCATGCCAACCCTCCTCACCTGGATGCGCGCCGCAGCCGCCACCGTAGCCCTGATCGCCGCCTCCACCCCCACCCTCGCCGCCGATCCCACCCCCGACGCGACCTACGACGCAGCTGACACCTGGCTGTGCCGCCCCGGCCGCCAGGACCTGTGCAGTGCTGACCAAACGCTCCTGTCCATCGCAGCAGACGGCAGCAAGAGCGCCGTCACGCTCAGGGCAGACCCCAACGCGCCAGTCGACTGTTTCTACATCTACCCCACCATCTCGCAAGACCCGAACGGAAACAGCTCACTCAAGATCGGCCCGGGCGAACAACGCGCCGTTAACCAGCAGTTCGCGCCCTTCGCATCGGCATGCCGCACCTTCGCGCCGATGTACCGGCAGATCACGCTCGCGGGCCTGGGCCGCGTGCGTCGCAATGAAGGTGGCGTTGACCGTGAGCTGGCCGTTGAAGACGTTCGTGCCGCCTGGCGGCATTACCTGCGCAATGACAACAAAGGGCGCGGTGTGGTGCTGGTCGGCCATTCGCAGGGCACGTCCATGCTCATTGAACTGCTCAAGCGCGACATTGAAGGCAAGCCCGAACAGAAGCTGATCGTGTCCGCTCTGCTGCCCGGCATCAATGTTTTGCTGCCGGCTGGCGCTGACACCGGCGGCACCTTCCGCACCTTTGCGGTGTGCCGCCGCCCGGATCAGACCGGCTGCGCCGTTGCGTTCTCTACCTTCCGCGACACCTCCCCGCCACCGGGCAACGCGCGCTTTGGCCGCGCCACAACCGCCGGCATGGAAGTGGCGTGTACCGACCCCGCCGTCCTCAGCGGCCAGCCCCTGCGCGCCATGCTGGTTCGCTCCGTCAACTTGCTGGGCCAACCCGGTGCCCAAGCCGGATGGCAGCCCATGGTGACCGGCTCAGACGCGGCGTTTGTTGACCTGCCGGGCATGCTCAAGGCGCGCTGCGTGAAGGAAGGCGAGACCAGCTACTACGCGCTGACGCTGGACGCTTCTGCACGGGGCAATCGCGCGGCAGACATCCCTGGCGACATCGTTGTAGAGGGCCGCTTGTGGGACGACTGGGGCCTGCACCTGATCGACATGAATATCGCGATGGGCAATTTGCTGGAGCTGGTGAAGAGGCAGGGCACAGCCTGGGCTGCCAGGAAGTAGCGCGTACGCCGTCAGGCAAGGCCGGCGATTGCGCGCTCCAGCAGGAAAGATTCGATACAGGCCAATGCTTCACGCGCACTGTGGACGGCCATGGGCGTGTGACCCTGTTTCTCCAGATAAAAGCACATCGCGCCCGGCCTCTTGCAAAGCTACATCACCATCGTTTTCCGGACTGCCGCTTCAGGTACCCCGATGAGCGTGTCGGGCGTTAACCGCTTGGCGCAGTTTCCGACTTGTCGTGTCACCGTGGCTGAAAACCGGCGCACCGTTCCGTTGGGCGCAGCCTCACGGATATTGGCCAGTTCCGTTCCAGGTTTGAGCGTGCATTTGAAGCCGTCTCCCGACAGCGTCGCATTGGCAACAAGTACGCCCCTCCAGAGCACAGGCGGCGTAACGGCTTTCTTGATGCCCATGCGCGTGGCGAGCGCGGCAGGAAGCCCCGCTCCTTCGCCATCCGCAATGCCCGATGGGTCGGGATGTCCAAGTTTCAGCGCAACATAAAAAACCGGGATGGCGGCCGCAACCAGCGCCACCCGGAATATTTTGTTGCCCGGTTTTGCTGGTGCAGGCACCGCCTTGGCCGGTTGTGCCTTCCCGGCGGCAGCGCCAGCAGGAGCCAGTGCAATGCCAGCCGTCAGCTTGCGCCATGCACGCACGGTGCGATACGTCCGGGTGCTGAAGCGCAATGAGGCGGCTGTAGCGACGACCACCAGCAGGCCAAGCACCGCCGGCGAGCCCACCAGCCAGCGCACCGCCGGATGGAGCTGGGGCGCGACCAATGGCCACAACATATTGAGCAGGTAGCCCACCAGCGCCAACAGGCCCGGGTAAGCGACCATCCACCCAAACCAGCCTCCGACATCGGAGGCCGAGTACCGAACGGCGGCTACATACTCCTGCACGGTTGATGCAGAGACCAGCCTCATGCAGTTCAGGATCAGCAGCAGGAGCAGGTAGGTCACGCCCAGCGACTCCCAGGCACCCCAATGCAGGAAGCTGAAATGTTGCGCCAGCGAGGCCAGGCACATCATGAGCAGCAACAGGGTCACCACCTCCAGCACCAGCAGGACGGCCACGTTGCCACGGCGGCGCATCCGCCAGCCAGACCCCGGGTCCAGCTGGACGGCAAGGGCGTCGTGACCCGCATGCCGTGCGCTAGCTGCGGGCAACATGTCGTCAATGCCGATCAGGCTGCGTTTGGCGCCATGCTCCATCAGCAACGCACACAGTGCGCCATCGCCCCAGGCAGCAGCTTCATGCAGGGGTGTTTTGCCTTCACGCTGCTCATTGACGTCGGCGCCAGCCGCGCAAAGAGAAGCAATTACCGGGTGGAGCGCCTGATCGCTCTTGTGGTTGAAGTGGTACGAATAAAGAGCCGTGAAAAGCGCCGAACACTTACCGGCGCCGGCCACGACCGTATTGGGCCCCTGCACGCCCACCTGCGCCCCAGCTGATAGAAACGCAGCAACGAGTACCGGCAGGTCGGCCACCGGCACGTTGGCCAGCGCGAGGTGCAGCGGCAGGCTGCCAGTACCTGCCGCAGATAACGCGGGATCCGCTGGCGCAGTTGCCATCGCCAGTTGCGGGTTAGCCCCACGCGCGAGCAGAAGTTCAGCCGCTGAAGCCTTGATCGCCCGTTGCTGGCCATCCACCTTCGCCAGGCTGACGGCAAGCCCCAGGGGCGTCATGCCTTCCCCATTGATCAGGTTGCTGTCTGCGCCATGATCCAGCAGCAGCACCATGGCCGGTTCATGGCGCCCGCGGGCCGCCATGCCCAGCGGCGTCTCACCCCGCTTGTCTGCAAAGTTCGCCGAGGCGCCGTGTGCCAGAAGCCAGGCAACCTGGTCGTATTGCCCCTTGGCTACCGCCCAGGTCAGGGGTGACAACGCGTCTGAATGGCTGTCGAACAGCAGACCCTGCGCAACAAACACCTCGCGCAGGTCATTGCGTTGCGCATTCATCAGGCTGATCCCCCAGCCCGCCTGTCTGGAGGGCCAGTCGGTTATCTCACCCTTGAGTGAAATCCAGCCGAACGGCTTGAGCATGCCGAACAGGTTGGCCGGTGTCGCACTTTGCAAGCCTGCTGTCGCGTCCACATACCCATGCCGCTGCAGCCATAGCAACACCCGCGAGTCGCCTGCGCGCAAGCCTTCCAGCAATTCCTTTTGCGCGGCCGGCCCGGCCGCCGCCATGTCCTCCGGCAGATAGAAAAACTCGCCCGCGAGTTTGATTCGTTTGCGGCCCCCCTCATGCAGGGTGAACACCACGGTGTTCAGGCTCAGCGCCGCCGATTTCGAGATGAACAGGGTGCGGAATTCAGTAGAAGCGTCGCCTTCCCCACGCGCCTGCAAGTACAGGTAGAAAGGGTCGAACGCACTCATCAGCGCGCCCTGGTAGTGCGCCCGCTCGGCCAGCAACGCATCGCCAAGTTCTTCTTCAGTGATGCAGGCGCGCCCGCCTTCGGAGACGAAGGGCAGATCCACATCGAGCACATAGATGGCGCGGATCAACCCCGCCTCGCGCTGCTCAGGGCCCTTGTCGTAGTCGCGGGCGATTTTCTCGATCGTCATCGAACGGGCGGTGTCGTCCGAGTTATGCAGCCACTCCTGGATACGGCCGAGGTAGAGGTAGTCTTCCCCCAACTCGCGGTGCTTCGCCAGAAGCGCCGACAGCTGCGCGGGCGATTCGAAAAACTCGGTGTCGTTGAAGCGTCTTCTCTCGTAGCTGTGCTCACTGCCGCTGTAGACGACGTGCAGTGCCTTGCCCTCGATCCACCTGCGAACGTGCGAGCCGTCCCAGCGGGCCAGCGGCGATGGATCCAGCAGGCCCTTGATGAGGGCTTCCAGCTGGCCGTCCATGCCCAGCGGGAAGGCCACCTGCCTGTCGCGCACCAGCTGCAAGCGCCGGATGTCCAGCATGCCCTGGAACGGCCGTGTGCCCTGCCAGCATTCAAGGAGCGTGACGCCCAAAGCAAAATAGTCCACTTTGGCCGTCACCAGCGCATCGCTGTCGTTGCCAAAACGGGCGAGTTCGGGCGCGGCGTATTCGCGCGTTCCGTTTGCGACCACCTGCACCTCATCACTGTCGGCGGCCATCAGGCTGGAGATGCCGAAGTCCGCCAGCACGACGCGGTCCAGCGAGTCGCCCGCGAGCAGGATGTTTTCCGGCTTGAGGTCCTGGTAGATCATCCGGATCTGGCCGTGCAAATGGTCCAGCCCGTCGGCAATTCCGCGCGCGATCTGATGCAGCTGGGCCAGGTCATGAATCGCACCGTGGGTGCGCAGGTACAGGTCGAGTGAGCCGCC
>JACMQX010000086.1 GCA_014376765.1 Ramlibacter sp.
CCCAAAGGGCTGCTCGCGCAAAACATTCAGGCCGAGGTGGGCAGCCAACCGGCAAGCCCGGCGCGCGCGGATTTCCTGGCCGAATTTGCCGAAATGGACCGGGTTGAAGCCGAAGCCGAGGTCTGACGCACACAGCGGTAACCCCTGGCTCGCTACAAGGTATTACGCCACTTTGATAATAAAGGGGGTGTTTTGCCCGGTCACAGCGAGGCTGATTGATGAAGACGAAGTTCGCGGCGTTGGCGTTAGCCGTATTGCTAGGTGCCTGCGCTGCACCTTTCCCCCAACCCAGCGCTCAAGGGGCGCCCGGCTTGACAAGTCAGGCGAATGAGGCCTTGTCCTGCGCCCTGCCCAGCAACTGCGTCAATTCGCTGGGCACCGATGGGCTTGCGCCGCTCTTGTACAGCGGTACGACTGCCAGTGCGCTCGATTTACTCCAGGCCACGCTTGCCACGTTTCCCGAAGCAACAGTGGTCAGGACCGGTCCATTGGCTCTCGAGTTGATTTTTACGACGCCGGCGGGCTTCAGGGATCAGGTCGATTTCCGCATTGATGAGCAAGCCAGGCGCATCGATTTTCGGTCGCGCTCGTTGTTGGGCGTCTTTGACTTTGGCAAGAACCGGTCTCGCATGCAGGAGTTCAGCACCCGTTTTGCAGCGCGGAGCCGGCGCTGATGGGTGTTGCCATCAACCGCCGGCGCTGGATGGTGGGTGTGGCGGCTGCCGTCACCGCCCCGCCCTTGCTTGCCCAGGCCTCTGACCCCTCCCATTCAGAATTCAATTCGCTGCTGCGCAAGCACGTCGTAACCTCGGGCGCAAAACAATCATCCAGCGTGCGCTACGCCGGATTCAAGGCGGACCGCGCTGCCTTGCAGTCCTACCGAGACAGCCTGACGCGAGTCAGCGAGTCAGCGTTCCTCGCGCTCCCGAAAGCAGAACAGATGGCGTTCCTGATCAACGCCTACAACGCCTTCACCATCGAATTGATCCTCACCAAATACCCTGAGCTCGCCTCCATCAAGGACATTGGCAGCCTGTTCAGCAGCCCGTGGAAGCTCAAGTGGATAGCGCTCTTGGGCAACAAGCTCTCGCTGGACGACATTGAGCACGGGCTGCTGCGAGAACGAGGCCGATTCAACGACCCGCGTGTGCACTTCGCTGTCAATTGCGCCAGTATTGGCTGCCCCTCCCTGCGCGAGGAAGCGTACGTGGCGCAGCGGCTGGATGCTCAGCTGGACGAGCAGGCGCTGCGCTTTATGAGCGACCGAACGCGCAATCGCTACGACGCAGCCAATGGTCGCCTGGAGGTCTCCCAAATATTTGACTGGTACGGCGACGACTTCAAACTCGGCCATCGCGGCATTGCGACGCTGCCCGCCTTCCTGGCCCGTTATGCTGAGTCGCTCGCCGACGCGCCGGGCGAGCGGGAACGTGTGCGCAGCGAACGCGCACCGATCAAGTTTCTAGCTTATGACTGGCGCCTGAACGACGCCAGCTGAACCCGCGCGAATGAACATCGCCGGACTTAAGGTGCGGAGGACAGGCCGGGCTCACCACCGGGCTGCCCTCCAGTTGATCACATGTTGTCGATCATGACCTGGCCGAAGCCGGAGCAGCTGACCTGCGTTGCGCCCTCCATGAGGCGGGCAAAGTCATAGGTCACCTTCTTGCTAGCAATCGATTTTTTCATCGAACTGATGATCAGGTCCGCCGCCTCAACCCAGCCCATGTGGCGCAACATCATCTCGGCCGAGAGGATCTCGGAGCCCGGGTTGACGTAGTCCTTGCCGGCGTACTTGGGCGCCGTACCGTGGGTCGCTTCGAACATTGCGATGGTGTCGCTCAGGTTCGCGCCGGGCGCAATGCCAATGCCGCCGACCTGGGCCGCCAGGGCATCAGACACGTAGTCGCCGTTGAGGTTGAGCGTGGCAATGACGCTGTACTCGGCCGGGCGCAGAAGAATCTGCTGCAGGAACGCATCAGCAATGCTGTCCTTGACGATGATGTCCTTGCCCGTCTTCGGGTTCTTGAACTTGCACCACGGTCCGCCGTCAATGAGTTCAGCGCCAAACTCCTTTTGCGCCAGAGCATAGGCCCAGTCACGGAAGCCGCCTTCGGTGAACTTCATGATGTTGCCCTTGTGCACGATGGTGAGGCTGGGCTTGTCATTGTCAATGGTGTACTGCAGGGCCTTGCGCACCAGACGCTCGGTACCTTCGCGCGAAACGGGCTTGATGCCGATGCCGGAGGTATTGGGGAACCGGATCTTCTTGACGCCCATTTCATCCTGCAGGAACTTGATGATCTTCTTGGCCTTGTCGGATTCGGCTTCGAACTCGATGCCGGCGTAGATGTCCTCGGAGTTCTCGCGGAAAATGACCATGTTGGTCTTGTGCGGCTCCTTGACCGGGCTGGGCACGCCTTCAAAGTACTGGATGGGGCGCAGGCAGACATAGAGGTCCAGTTCCTGGCGCAGCGCAACATTCAGGGAGCGGATGCCACCACCGACCGGCGTGGTCAATGGGCCCTTGATGGACACCACATAATCGCGCACGGCGCTCAGGGTTTCTTCGGGCAGCCAGACGTCGGGGCCGTAGATCTTGGTCGACTTTTCACCGGCATAAACCTCCATCCAGTGGATCTTTTTCTTGCCGCCGTAGGCCTTTGCTACAGCCGCGTCGACCACTTTGAGCATCACGGGCGTGATGTCGAGACCGGTTCCGTCGCCCTCGATGAACGGAATGATGGGCTGGTCGGGCACGTTGAGCGACAGATCCGGATTGACGGAGATTTTCTGGCCTTGGGCAGGCACCACGATGTGCTGATACATAGGAAACGGTCTTTCGGTGAGTACAGATGGACGGGTCATCCGCCCCCTTTTTGGGAGGGCAGA
Source organism: Ramlibacter sp. (assembly GCA_014376765.1). Classification (GTDB taxonomy): domain Bacteria; phylum Pseudomonadota; class Gammaproteobacteria; order Burkholderiales; family Burkholderiaceae_C; genus JACMQX01. The sequence goes on from JACMQX010000086.1 coordinate 2,893, forward strand.
AGCAGTTTTGCGATTCTATCGGCAAATAAATTCAGCTCCTTTGTCAACCACGCAGAAACGGCCGCCGTTACGGACGAGACCTCCATATTTTTTGTTGGCAGGCAGTTTTCCAATTAACGCAATTGAAGGAAGTTCCAAATGAACAAAGTTCTCGCTACCCTGATCGCCGGTCTGTTCGCTGCTGGCGCTTTTGCCCAGACCCCCGCTGCCAAGCCTGCCGCTTCTGCTGCACCCATGGCCGCTCCTGCAGCTGCCGCTGCTCCCGCTGCAAAGGTTGAAGCCAAGGCTGAAGTGAAGGCCGAAGCCAAGCCCGCCACCATGACCAAGGCCGAGAAGGCTGCTGCCGCCAAGGCTGCAAAGGCTGAGAAGGCCGCTGCTGCCAAGGCCGCCAAGGCTGAGAAGGCTGCTGCCGCCAAGAAGGCCAAGGAAGAAAAAGCCGCTGCCAAGAAGGCAGTCAAGACCGACAAGAAGTAATCTGCTGAGCTGACGGGACGGGGAACCTTAGCCCGGTCTCATCGGTCAAAATGCCCGCTTAGGCGGGCGTTTTTACTTGTGGAAGGTATTTGATCGTGACCCTGAAACTGTCTTTTGCAGCACGTGTGGTGCCCCTGCTGCTCCGTTCATTTGCAGCCTGCGCTGGCTTGGCTTGCGCCACGGCTTTTGCCCAGGAAGAGCCGCAGATGAATCTGCCGCGTGTGAACATTGCTGCGGGCATGCACCAGATCGACAGCCAGGTGGCCGCGACGCCAGATCAGCGCCAGACCGGGTTGATGTTTCGCAAGGAGATGCCCACGCACGAAGGCATGCTGTTTGCGTTTGAGCAGCCGTCGATCCAGTGTTTCTGGATGAAAAACACGATCCTGCCGCTGTCGGCCGCTTTTGTGGCAGATGACGGGAGCATCGTGAACATCGTTGACATGAAGCCGCAGACGACAGACTCGCACTGCTCGCTCAAACCCGTGCGTTATGTGCTGGAGGTCAATAAGGGCTGGTTTGCCAAGCGCAAGATCGAGGCAGGTTTCAAATTGACAGGCAAGCCCTTTGAGATGCGCCGGTAGGCAGAGAGCGTACAGCCTGAAGGCGCCCACAAAAAAGCCGACGCGAGTCGGCTTTTTTCATGGCGTGCCGGAAAAAGCTCAGGCGAAGTTTGCCTCGGCAAAACCCCAGTTCACCAGCTTGTCCAGGAAGGTCTCGACAAACTTCGGGCGCATGTTGCGGTAGTCGATGTAGTAGGCATGCTCCCACACGTCAACGGTCAGCAGTGCCTTGTCGGCGGTGGTCAGCGGCGTGCCGGCGGCGCCCGTGTTGACGATGTCCACCGAGCCGTCCGGCTTCTTGACCAGCCAGGTCCAGCCAGAGCCGAAGTTGCCAACGGCCGACTTGACGAATGCTTCCTTGAATGCGGCATAAGTGCCCCACTTGGCGTTTATCGCAGCTGCCAGCGCGCCAGAGGGCTCACCGCCGCCGGCCGGCTTCATGCAGCTCCAGAAAAAGGTGTGGTTCCAGATCTGGGCCGAGTTGTTGTAGATGCCGCCGCTGGATTTCTTGATGATCTCTTCCAGCGTCAAGCTCTCGAACTCGGTCCCCTTTTGCAGGTTGTTCAGGTTGACCACGTAGGCGTTGTGATGCTTACCGTAGTGGTACTCGATCGTTTCCTTCGAATAGGCGGGAGCCAGGGCATCCTGGGCATAGGGCAAGGCGGGCAGCGTATGTTCCATTTTCTTCCTCGTGGTTTGTGGGTTTGACAGGCGGATTGTAGGAACTTATGCAGACGCTGCCCGCGCCACCGTGAGATCAACCTCGCCATCAGCGAGGGTTGCCCGAAGGGCCTGACCCGGGGAAGTCTGGCCGGCACTCGTGACGGCATGGCCGTCCGCGTCGCTCAGCCAGGCATAGCCGCGCTTGAGCACCAGGCGCGGGTCCAGCAGTTCCAGCCGCATCTGCGCGCGTTGCTGCCGCTGGCGGCTGCGTTCAAGCGACGCACCGACACCACGAGGCAAGGCCGTCTTGATCGACTGCAGTTCGTGCCCCTTGCCGAGCAGCACCGACGCCATGGCATAGCGCAGGCGATGGGCCTGCTGGCCAAGCCGCATGTGCTGGCGCGCCATCAAGGCCGAGGGACGGCCCAGGCGGGACGCGGCCTGGTCGATCCGCTGACTCTGCACATCCAGCTGGCGCGTCGCCGCATCGCCCAGGCGCCCTTGCGCAAGGTCCAGCGCGCCAAGCCACACGGCCTGCGGTTGCGCAACAAGTTCGGCTGCTGCCGTTGGCGTCGGTGCCCGCAAGTCAGCGCAGAAGTCGGCGATGCTGAAGTCGGTTTCATGGCCCACGCCGCTGATGACCGGCACCGGGCTTTGCACAATTGTGCGGGCCAGTTGCTCGTCATTGAAGGCCCACAAGTCTTCAATTGACCCGCCCCCGCGTACCAGCAGAATGACGTCGATGGGCGGCGTGTCCGATTCGTTCTGGCCCCGGGCCCACAGCCGCTGCATGGCCCGGACCAGATCGGTTGGCGCTCCGGCGCCTTGAACAGCCGCGGGCGACACGATCACCGGGATGTGAGGTACCCGCCTGCGCAAGGCCGTGATCACGTCGTGCAGCGCGGCCGCCCCCAGCGACGTCACCAGCCCGATGGCGCGCGGCATGGCTGGCAGCCCGCGCTTGCGCGCTGTGTCAAACAGTCCTTCCAGCTCGAGCCTCGCCTTGAGCTGGAGGAATTGCTCAAACAAGGCGCCCTGCCCTGCGCGGCTCATGGACTCGACGATCAGCTGAAGGTCGCCCCGCGGCTCGTACACACCCAGCCGGCCGCGCACTTCAACGAGTTCACCATCGCGTGGTGCAAAGTCCAGCAGGCTGGCCGAGCGGCGAAACATGGCGCAGCGAAGCTGCCCGCTCTCGTCTTTCAGCGAGAAATAACAGTGCCCGCTTGAAGCCTTTGAAAAACCCGAAATCTCGCCGCGAACCGCCACGGGATTGAACCGGGCCTCCAGAGCATCAGCAATGGCGCGGCATAGCGCGCCAACCGGCCAGATTCGCGGCTTCAGTGCTGGTGATTCAAGTCCGGGCATCAGCAGCCCCGCCCTTCTTGCGGGAGTAGCGCATGCCAATACTCCACAATCGGGTGTACTACGGCGCGAGCTCTGACAGGGACGTAGGAGAACACTGACGCCGCCATGCAAGTTGTTGATTTCATTGGTGAATTTCCTGCTCAAAAAGTCATCGATCTGTCACATTCACCAACTGGCGCGGGCTGCAGACCTTTAACCACCCAGTTCTTCACAAAGTTATCCACAACTTCTGTGGTCATGTTGCCGCACCGTTACGGCCTTGGCGCCCCTGCGTCGATCCTTGCGAAAAGTGACCGGCAGGTGGGCCATAATCGCACGGCAGTTCCGCCCTACTTTTCTTGAGTTGAGGGATCCCCTTTGTTTTTGATCATACAAGCCGCAGGTTGGCCTATCTGGCCGCTGATTGCCTGCTCCATCCTGGCCATGGCACTCGTCATCGAGCGCTTTGCGAGCCTCAAGACCGCCAAGATTGCCCCGCCCAAACTTCTTGATGAAGCCCTCACGGTCTCCCGCAGCGCCATCCCGGGCCCGGACGTGGTGACCCAGCTTGAGCAGAATTCCGCGCTGGGTGAAGTCCTGGCCAGCGGCTTCAGGGCATTGAACGCCAATCCGCGGTGCAGCGAAGCAGACCTGCGCGCCACCATGGAAGGCGCAGGCCGGGCCGTCGCCCACCGGCTTGAGCGGTACCTGCCCGCCCTGGCGACCATCGCTTCAGCGGCGCCACTGCTCGGCCTGCTTGGCACCGTCATTGGCATGATCGAGATTTTTGGTTCCCAGGCTCCAGCCGGCGGCGCGGGTTCCGCTGTGGGCGCCGGCAACCCGGCCCAACTGGCGCACGGCATTTCCATTGCGTTGTACAACACCGCGTTTGGCCTGATTGTTGCCATCCCTTCGCTGATTTTCTGGCGCTACTTCCGGGCCCGTGTAGACGGCTACCTGTTGTCGCTGGAGCTGTCCACCGAGCGCTTTGTGCGCCACCTCAACACGCTGCGCCGCTGAAGGCACCGCTGTCATGAACTTCCGACCACGCCAGAAAGACGAGCCCGAGATCAACCTGATCCCGTTCATTGACGTGCTGCTGGTGGTGCTGATCTTCCTGATGCTGTCCACCACCTACAGCAAGTTCACCGAGCTGCAGCTGAGGCTGCCCGTGGCGGACACCGATGCGCAGCGCGACTACCCCAAAGAAGTGATCGTGTCAGTCAGCAGCGATGGCCGCTACACCGTCAACAAAACCGTTGTCAACGGGCGCAGCATCGAGGCCCTGTCGATCGCACTGAACGAGACGGCACGGGCCGGCAAGGACACCGTCGTCATCATCAGCGCCGATGCAAGCGCGGCCCATCAGGCCGTCATCACCGTGATGGAGGCGGCCCGGCGCTCCGGGCTCACCCAGATCACATTTGCCACCCAGTCATCGGCTCAGGCAGGGGCCAGGTAAGGCATGGCGGGCATCGCAGGCATGGCGCGTGATGCCTTGCCTCAAGTCTGGATGCACCGGGGCTGGCTGGCATGGCTGCTGTGGCCTGCGTCCCTCGTTTACCGGGCGCTGGTGGCCATCCGCCGGGAGCTCTATCACTTCAAGTTGCTTCGCACGCACCGGGTCTGCGTGCCGGTCATTGTGGTGGGCAATGTGGTGGCCGGCGGCGCGGGCAAGACACCGGCGGTGATGGCTATCGTTGAACATTTGCGAGCACGGGGTTTGTATCCCGGTGTGGTGTCCCGCGGCTACGGCCGCAGCACGCAGGATTGCCGCGAGGTCTGTCCACAGAGCACGCCAGATGAAGTCGGCGACGAGCCGGCTCTGGTTGCACAGGCCTGCAGCGTGCCCGTGTTCGTCGCGCGCGAGCGGATGAAGGCCGTCAAGGCCTTGCTCGCGGCCTATCCGAAAACCAGCGTGATCGTCTGCGATGACGGGCTGCAGCACTACGCGCTGGGGCGCGACATCGAGATCTGTGTCTTTGACGAGCGCGGCACCGGCAACGGTTTTCTCCTGCCCGCCGGCCCGCTGCGCGAACCGTGGCCCCGCGCGGTTGATCTGGTGCTGCACAGCGGTGCGTCGCAGGCCTTCCCGGGCTACACGGCGCAGCGCAGCCTGGCTGAACATGCGCTGCGCTCTGATGGCAGCCGCGTGGCGCTGGCCTCGCTGCGCGGGCAAAAACTGGTGGCGGTTGCCGGCATCGCCAGACCGCAGCAGTTCTTTGACATGCTGCGCCAGCGCGGCCTCAAGCTTGAGCGGGCGCTGCCCTTACCCGACCACTTTGATTTTGACGGCTGGCAGCTGCCCGGTGCCGCAGATTCCATCTTGCTCTGCACGCAAAAAGACGCCCTCAAGCTATGGCCAAGCCACCCCGAAGCTCTCGCTGTGCCGCTGATTTTCATGCCCGAGCCGGCCATGCTTTCGCAGCTGGATGCACGCCTGGATGCACGCAAGGAGGCAAAGCTATCATCAGTCAACACGGCCAAATGAAAACGACGCAATGGACACCAAACTGCTAGAACTGCTGGTCTGCCCCGTAACAAAGGGCCCGCTTGACTTTGATCGCCAGAAGCAGGAGCTTTTATCGCGCAGCGCGCGGCTGGCCTACCCGATACGCGACGGCATTCCGGTCCTGCTTGAAAACGAAGCCCGGGTGCTGAGCGACGAGGAACTCGAGCAGCTTCCTGCGCGCACGCCTCTCGTTTGAGGCGCCCGCATGAGTTTTACCGTTCTCATTCCAGCACGGCTGGCCTCCACGCGCCTGCCCGACAAGCCGCTGGCTGACCTGGGCGGCGTGCCGATGGTGGTGCGCGTGGCGCAGCAGGCACTGCAGTCAGGCGCGCTGCGTGCAGTCGTGGCAGCCGACAGCGTGCAGATCATGGACGCGTGCAAGGCCTGGAACATCGATTCGGTATTGACCCGCACCGACCACCCCTCCGGCAGCGACCGGCTCGCCGAGGCCTGCGAACTGCTCGGGCTGCGCGGCGATGAGATCGTGGTCAACGTGCAGGGCGATGAGCCGCTGATCGACCCCTCCCTCATCGACGCGGTGGCCAACCTGCTCACAGAGCGCCCCAGCGCGAGCATGAGCACCGCAGCGCATGTGATCGACAACCTGGATGACTTTCGCAACCCGAACGTCGTCAAGGTGGTGCTGGACGCGCAGGGCCTGGCGCTGTATTTCAGCCGCGCGCCCATTGCGTGGTGGCGTGATGGCTTTGGCGGTGGGATCAACGCGCTGCCGCAGGCGCTCAAGCCGCTGCGCCATGTCGGCATCTACGCTTACCGGGCAGGATTTTTGCGTGAATTCCCGCGCCTGCCGCAGGCTCCGGTTGAAGTCGTGGAAGCGCTGGAGCAACTGCGCGCAATGTGGCACGGCTACCGCATTGCAGTGCATGTGAGCGAGCATGTGCCGGGCCCGGGTGTCGATACGCCGCAGGACCTTGAGAGAGTCCGCAAGCTGTTTTGAACATGCAGTGCGCGGCCCTTGCGGACCTTGTTTTCCCCTAAGTGCGCGTCAGGGCTCGCATGCTATCCTCAAGTCAAGAATGCGCAACGGCGGCTGACTCCAGGGTCTGGCATGCCAAAAGCGCTCGCCGAATTTACAAGCTTCGAGGACATCCATGAGACTTATTCTGTTGGGCGCGCCAGGCGCTGGCAAGGGCACACAGGCCGCATTTATCTGCCAGAAATACGGCATCCCGCAGATCTCCACCGGCGACATGCTCCGTGCTGCCGTCAAGGCTGGCACACCGTTGGGCCTGCAAGCCAAAGCCATCATGGATTCCGGCGCGCTAGTCAGCGACGACCTGATCATCAACCTCGTCAAAGACCGCATTGTGCAAGGCGATTGCGCCAACGGCTTTCTCTTTGACGGCTTCCCCCGCACGATTCCCCAGGCCGACGCGATGAAGGCCGCCGGCGTCAAACTGGACCACGTGCTTGAAATCGATGTTCCGTTTGAGGCCATCATCGACCGCATGAGCGGGCCCCGCTCGCATCCTGCATCGGGCCGTACCTATCACGTCAAGTTCAACCCGCCCAAAGTGGACGGCAAGGACGACGTGACAGGCGAGCCCCTGATCCAGCGCGACGACGACAAGGAAGAAACAGTGCGCAAGCGGCTCGAGGTGTACAGCGCCCAGACCCGACCGCTGGTGGACTACTATTCCAGCTGGGCCAAGGCTGACCCGTCGGCCGCCCCGCAGTACCGCGCCATCAGCGGCATGGGCACGGTTGACGACATCACCTCCCGCGCCTTCCAGGCACTGGCCAGCTGACCGGTCAGGTCATCAACGCCAGCATCAGCGCGATGCGCGCCTTGACGGGCGACAGGCCCCTTGCGTCTGGCAACGCATCGGCCACACCCGGTAAAACCCGGCCTTCAGCGCAGCGGGTGGCTCGTACCACCTGAACGCCCTGGGCCTGCGCCTCCAGCAGCGCGGCTTCCAGATCGTGATGCAGGGTTCCGTTGCCAGTGCAGGCCACCACCATGCCAGCGGCGCCTTGCGCGATCATCGCGCGGACGCCCGACGCATCAACCCCTGCGTAGCTCATGACGATGTCCACGCGCGGCCACTGGTGTGGCGCTGACAGGGCCGGCGGCGATTTGATGGCCGGCGCGTCTGGCCATGCCCGCAGCAGCCTCACCGCGCCCTCCTCCACAAAACCGAGCACGCCGGCGTCGCCTGAACTGAAAGCATCCAGCCTGTAGGGGTGCACCTTTTGCACGTCCAGCGCACTGTGGATTTTTCCTGCACAGACAGCCACCACACCCTGTGCGCCGGGCGTGCGGGCAACGGCCATCGCGTCCAGCAGGTTTTGCGGTCCGTCGGGCACCAGCGCAGTGGCCGGCCGCATAGCGCACGTCAGCACCACGGGCTTGCCCGGACTGAGCACCGCCTGGAGAAAGAAAGCCGTCTCTTCCAGCGTGTCCGTGCCGTGGGTGATGACAATGCCCTGAGTGTCTTCCTGAGCCAGCCAGTGGGCGCAGCGTTGCGCCAGGCGCAGCCAGATCTCAAAATCCATGTCCTTGCTGTCGATCTGGGCGACCTGTTCAGACTCGATCTGCTGACCCTGAAGTGACGGGATCGCCGCAAGCAGCCGGTCCACGCCGATCTGCGCTGCGGTGTAGCCGAGGTTGTCTTCTGCAGAGGCGGCTGTGCCTGCAATCGTGCCGCCCGTACCCAGAACAACGATTTTGCGCAGGCTCACTTGCAATCTTTCAAAAACTGGTTAAAAATACAGTTACTGGATATTAAGACAGGTCAAAAGTGTCAGGAGCTCTGTCTACCCAGCAAAAGGAGTCGTAATGATCGACATGCAGCAGTATCCCGTGAAGCTCACGGCACGTCAGCAGGAAATTCTGGAATTGATCCAGACCGCCATCGCCCGTACCGGCGCCCCGCCCACGCGGGCCGAAATCGCGACCGAGCTGGGTTTCAAGTCCGCCAATGCAGCCGAAGAGCACCTGCAGGCCCTGGCGCGCAAGGGCGTGATTGAACTGGTCAGCGGCACCTCACGCGGCATCCGGCTCAAAAGCGAGACACTGCGGTCGATTCATGAATCCCGCATCAAGCAGTTCACCTTGCCGCTGCAAAGCCTCGCGCAGCTGGCGCTGCCTCTGATAGGCCGGGTCGCTGCGGGCTCGCCCATCCTGGCGCAAGAGCATGTGGACCGGACCTATTACGTTGAAAGCAGCCTGTTCCAGCGCAAGCCCGATTACCTGCTGAAAGTCCGCGGCATGTCCATGCGTGACGCCGGCATCATGGATGGCGACCTGCTCGCCGTGCAGGCCACCAAGGACGCCAAGAATGGCCAGATAGTGGTCGCGCGTCTGGGCGAGGAAGTCACTGTCAAGCGCTTCAGGCGCAACAAGGACAACATCGAGCTGCATGCTGAAAACCCCGACTACCAGACCATCATCGTCGAGCCGGGAGAGGCTTTCGAGATTGAAGGCCTGGCCGTCGGCCTGATCCGCAACACCATGCTGATGTAGTCGCTGTCATGTAGTCAGCGTTTTGTAGTCACTGTCGGGCAACCGACTCTGCCGCAGGTGGCGGGCGTATGAGAGCAGTCATCAACGTATGACGGCAGTCATCACCCTGCGGCAGCCCCGATTTTTGAATCCTGCCTGTGTTCAATCTCTGATGTTCTGGAGTTTCACATGGGAATCGCAATGTTGACCGTTTCAAGCCTCTTTGCGCCATTGCAGGGCCTTATCAGCTGGTTTATACCGGCCGCGCCGCAGTTGCATGTTCAAGCCACACGGCAGGGCTTCAGGCCCACAGCGTTGCCGCCTGCGCGGCAGGCGGCACCCTTGCCAGGCCATGAGCTGCGGCCCGCAGGGAGGGGCTGCGCACAAAGGCCTTTGCGGGTGTTGCGTGTGGTGGAGGCCAACCATGCACCGGCCAGTGCCGGCCGGATGGTGATTTCCGGACGCATGGCAGACGTGTGCGCCGAGCTCGACCGCCTGGCCGCGCTTGAAGCCACGCGGCACTGACCGCAGCTGCGTTTCAAATCACGTTGGCGCCGACCAGATAGTCGCTCTTGCCCAAGCGCACGCCGTTGTGACGCAGCACGGCGTAGGCGGTGGTTACGTGAAAGAAAAAGTTGGGTAGCAAGTTGTGCTGCAGGTATTGGTCGCCCTTGAGCGTGCGGGTCGTTTCGCGGCCTGTGGGGAAGGTGATGTCACGCGCTTGCGATCCGTCGATCTTGTCAACCGGTATGGTCGCCAGAAAATCAAGCGTCTTCTGGATGCGGGCCTTGAGTTCCGGGATGGTGGTTTCCACGTCGTCAAACTTCGGCGCGTCCACGCCGGCCAGGCGGGCAATGCCATTTTTGGCCGCGTCACAGGCAATCAGGACCTGGCGGGTAAAGGGCAGCATGTCCGGTGCCAGGCGGGCCTGCATCAGCACCGCGGGATCATATTTTCTGGCCTCGGCATCGGCTTGCGCCTTGTCCAGGAAATGGCTCAGGTTGGACAGCATGGCCTGCAAAATTGGCAGGCTGGCGGATGACATGGAAATGGACATGAGGTCTCCTGAGGGCATTGTGAACAAGGCGTGATCGTACTGTCTTGCCATCCCGGCTGCACGCGCCGAGGCACAATGAGGGCATGAACATTGTGATCCTCGATGACTATCAGGATGCTGTACGCAAGCTCCAGTGCGCCACCAAGCTTGACGCCTATCCCGCCAAGGTCTACACCAACACCGTCAAGGGCATCGGGCAGCTGGGCATCCGCCTGAAAGACGCCGACGTGATCGTGCTGATCCGCGAGCGCACCCCCATCAGCCGCCTGCTGGTTGAAAAATTACCCAAGCTCAAGCTGATTGCCCAGACCGGCCGGGTCGGAGGCCATATCGATGTGACTGCCTGCACCGAGCGCGGCATTGCGGTCGCTGAAGGCGTTGGCTCGCCCATAGCGCCGGCCGAGCTGACCTGGGCGCTCATCATGGCGGCGATGCGCCGCTTGCCGCAATACATTGGCACCCTCAAGCATGGTGGCTGGCAACAGTCGGGTCTGAAGGCTGCGTCCATGCCGCCAAACTTTGGCGTGGGCATGTCGCTGCATGGCAAGACGCTGGGCATTTGGGGTTACGGCAAGATCGGCCAACTGGTGGCGGGCTATGGCCAGGCCTTCGGCATGAATGTGATGGTCTGGGGGCGCGAAGGCTCACGCCGCAAGGCGGCTGAAGATGGGCTGCAGGTCGCGCAAAGCCGCGAGGCGTTCTTTGCGCACTGCGACGTCCTGTCGCTTCATCTGCGCCTGAACGAGGAAACCCGGGGCATCGTCACACTGGACGATCTCTCGCGCATGAAGCCTACCTCGCTGCTTGTCAACACCTCGCGTGCCGAGCTGATCGGCCATGAGGCGCTCATCGCAGCGCTGAATCGCGGCCGGCCCGGCATGGCGGCGGTCGACGTGTTTGAAAGCGAGCCCATCCTGCAGGGTCACGCGCTGCTGCGGCTGGAAAACTGCATCTGCACGCCGCACATCGGCTACGTCGAGCAGGACAGCTATGAGATGTATTTCGGCTCGGCTTTTGACAACGTCATCAACTTCATTAAGGGCACGCCCACGAACATCGTCAACCCAGGTGCGTTGCAGGTCAGGCGATGAGTGATTCGCGAGGCGTCCTGCGGGCCTTGCTGTTCGGCAATTTCGTGATCGGCACGGGCGTGATGGTGGTGCCCGGCACGCTCAACGACCTGGGTACGTCGCTCAACGTGCCTGTGGCCACTGCGGGTCAGCTGATCACCGTGGCTGCTGTTGTCATGTGCATTGGCTCGCCGCTGTGCGCTGCCGTGGTGGCGGGTTGGGACAGGCGCCGCCTGCTGGCCCTGGCGATGCTCTGGTACGCCGTGATGCACCTGCTGTGTGCCCTGATGCCAAGCTTCGCCGCCCTGATGCCGGCACGCGCAGTGGCCGTGCTGGCCGCCGCGATCTTCACGCCCCAGGCGGCTGCCTGCGTCAGCCTTCTGGTGCCGGCCGAGCAGCGGGGCCGGGCGATCACCTACGTGTTTCTCGGCTGGTCACTCGCGTCGGTGCTGGGCATGCCCCTGGGCGCTTTTATTGGCGGGACGCTGGGATGGCGGGCCGCGTTTGGCGCCGTCGCCCTGATTGCCCTGGCCAGTTCGCTGTGGGTCTGGCGCGCCATGCCAGACGGCGTTCGCCCGCCTGCGCTGACCCTGGCTGCCTGGCGCGCCACCTTGCAGTCCCCTGCCCTGATGCTCTGCATCCTGGTCACGGTGACCTACTCGGCCAGCCAGTTCGTGCTGTTTTCCTACTTTGCGCCGTACTACAAGGCCACACTGGGCATCTCTCCCGCGATCCTCAGCCTGATGTTTGTCTCGTTCGGCGCCTTCGGGCTGATCGGCAATCTGGTGATGTCGCGCTACATCGACCGCATCGGCGCGCCCAACTGCGTGATGGTCGCCATTGGCTGCATGGCCCTGAGCATGCTGGCCTGGCCTTTAGGGACCAGCGTGGTGCTGGCAGCGCTGGTTGCCGCGCCCTGGGCATTGGGGTGCTTTTCCTCCAATTCAGCGCAGCAGGCGCGGCTGGTGGGTATTGCACCGGGCCTGGCGGCAGGCTCGATCGCGCTCAACAGTTCGGCCATGTACGCCGGCCAGGCCCTGGGCGCCGGCAGTGGGGGGTGGCTGATTGCGCAGGGCAGTATGGGCATGCTGCACTGGGTCGGGCTGGCCGGGTTGCTGCTGGCCATGGTCTTCAGCTGGTGGGCCGCCAGGGCCAGATTGCACGGCACCTGATGCACCGCGTCCCGCTCGCACAAATCAAATAGCTTGAGGCAGCTCAGCGTTTGAAAGGCTTGACGGGTTTGATGGGTTTGATGGAATTGACAGACCGGGGCGCGCTTTCAGCCTGGGTCGCTGCATCGAACAGGTCGAAGTCGATCATCTGGCTGTCGTATTCAGCCTGCTTGGCTGAATCATCCAGCCGGCTTTGACTCAGGGAGTCCAGTTCCATAGAGATCGAATCTGAATTGAAGTCGCTTATCTCGAAGTCGGTGTTCTCGTGGCCCACCGCTTGGGCGTCCACCGGACCTGGATCGTCAAGGTCAATGTCCAGCCCGAGGTTGGGCGACGGCCGGGGCAAGGGAATCTCCGGCAGGGGCGCGCCAAAGCCTGAATCCTGCTGTGGCGCCGCCATGGCAGACAAGGGCTGAATGCTGGTTGCCGAAAACCTGCTCGTGCGGCCATATAGCGGGTCAGCATCCGTATCGGGTGGGCCGGAAGGCGGGCCGGACATTTCAAAGTCTGCAGGAGCGGCGTTGCGGTCCACCACATCCTTGGCAATCGCGTAGAGCAACAGCAGTTCGCGATAGGCTTCCAGGTCAAACGCTTCACCGTCTCCGGTGCCAGGCTTGCGGAAGATCGACTCTTCGATGATCTCAAGCACCTTGGCCGAGGGCCACAGCGCTTCGATGCGGGACATCGCCGTGTGATAGGACTCCAGGCCATTGCTGTCGTTGGTGTACGAGGCAAACGGCGGGACCTGGGCATTGAAGACGCGGTTGAATTCCTCCCGCAACAGGTCGTAGTCGTCCTGGCGGTCCAGCGAGTGGTAGATCTTCAGCAGGTCAAGGTAGGCCAGCGCACTGGTCTCCAGGTTTTCGCTGATGTGGGTTTTCAACACCTCGATTGCCTGGTCGTGCTGGCCCAGGGAGACAAAGAAGTCGGCCTGCTGCTGGATGTCAAACAGCTCCTCAGCATTCACGGCGCGGCTCATGCTTGGCAGGCTGACCCCGAAATCCGAGTGCTCATGGCCCGCACGGACAAAGCGCGGAGGCCGCTTGGCGACAGATGAATCGGCTGCAGGGGGCTTGAGGGTGGCAAAGAGGTTCTCGTCCATGCTGAGGTCAACATCGACCTCGGTCAGGGATGCCCCCATCGCTCGCGCGGACGCAGCGCGCCGGTCGAAGTCTTCATCCGCGTACAGGTCACGGCCTCCGCCACGCCACCAGACTTCGCGCGAACTGACCGTGTTACGCGCGCGCCACCAGAGGAATCCGGCAAGGCCCAGTGCCGCCAGGAGCAGGCCGGCGAGGGTGTAGACGAGCACATTCGCATAGCGCTCGCTTTCAGCCTTTTGCAGCCGCGCGTTCAGTTCAGTCAGACTGGCCTGGGTTTTTGCGGTCGCATCACGCAAGGCCTTGACGTCGCCCTCAAGGCCTTGCAGGCGCTGGGAGTCGCGAAGGATATCCAGCGGCTGCGCGTTGATGGCGCGCCACAAGGCCGCAGCTTCTGCGCGGACCTGTGTGTTTTCTGTAGGCGGGGTTATCAGTTCGCTTGAGCTGCGCAGCACCGGGTCGGATTCGGCCAGCAGTTCCAGCGGGTCCAGCTTCAGACGGGACCTGGTGCTCTCGCTTTTGCGCCTGATCACGGAGTCGCGCGCAGGTGTTGCCGCAGGCGCGGCGACCGGTCTTGCTGCATTGCTCGTTGCGGACACGCCCGGCACAACGCCAGCCCCGGCGGCCGCACGTTCAGCAGCCGCGCGGGTGGGTGCGGTAGGCGCGGCGTCGTTGGCGGCAGCCGCGCGTGCCCGCGCACGGGCCGCCGCCCGGGGCTGCGCCTGCGCCGGAACCCGGGCGGCGCCGGCAGCCCCCGGCTGTCCGGCCGAATTCATATCGGGCGGCAGGACACCTTGCCGTGCAAGGGAAGGCAGTGTGATGGGTGCGACGACATCCGAAGCCAGATCGGCCAGAAGCACATAACGCCGGGTCGTGCGCTGAAGGCAACCGGCACGCAGATAGATGGACACGATGGGTTCGTCAACCGGGGATGACGAGCGCACCCGTACGTTCAGTTCCCGGCCCACGGCGCCCGGCTCGACGGTGACCGAAACGCGCCCGCCATTAACGCGGGTGTCAGCATGAAAAACGTCAGCCTCAAAGCACTGGGCGGCGGCGTCTTCGCCGTTGTCGGCCTGCACCGAAATCACCACATTGAGCGGCTGACCAATGATCACCGCGCCGCGCGAACGGCCTAGCGTCAGAGCCGAACTGCCCACCGCGGCCAGCAGCAGAGTGGCTCCAATGACGGTTTGACGCAGCTTCAGTAAGGATTTCATTTGGATTCTTTGATTTTGGCACAGCCTCCGGACGATTGCCCTCAATGGATAATCCTTTTATGAATCCCCTCTACACATCGGTAGGCGTTGTCGGAACTGGGGCCATGGGCCGCGGCATCGCGCAGTTGGCAGCCCAGGCCGGCAGCACAGTCAGACTTTTTGATACGCAGGCAGGCGCAAGCGAACGAGCCCGGCAGTCTATTGCCGCTCAGTGGGACAGGCTTCAGGAAAAAGGTCGGTTAGATGCCGCACACACGGCACAACTGAAGTCGCGCCTGGAGCTTGCAGACGCGCTGGCCGATCTGTCGGGTTGCCAGCTGGTGATCGAGGCGATCGTCGAGCGGCTGGACGTCAAGCAACAGCTGTTTGCCGAGCTCGAAGGCATCGTCGGCCCCGATGCGGTGCTGGCCACCAACACCTCGTCCCTCTCGGTCACGGCGATTGCAGCGGCGCTCAAGCGGCCGCAGCAACTGGCCGGCTACCACTTCTTCAACCCGGTCCCGCTGATGAAGGTGGTTGAAGTCATCGCCGGCTTGCGCACCAGTGCGCAGGTCTGCCAGGGCCTCACGGAATACGCCAGGCAGATGGGGCACACGCCGGTGCAGGCGGCTGACACACCGGGCTTCATCGTCAACCATGCCGGCCGGGGTTACGGCACTGAAGCCTTGCGCATCGTGAGTGAAGGCATTGCCGACTTCGCCACCATCGACCGCATCCTGGGGGACCAGGTTGGCTTCAAGCTCGGCCCCTTCGAGCTGATGGACCTGACGGCGCTGGACGTCTCGCACCCCGTAATGGAGTCGATCTACACCCAGTACTACGACGAGCCGCGCTACCGGCCCAGCGTGATCACCGCGCAACGCCTGGCTGGCGGCGTGGTGGGCCGCAAGTCGGGCGAAGGCTTCTACAAGTATGTGGACAACACGGCGCAGGTGCCGCCTGAGCCCGCCGTGCCGGTGGTGGACGAGATGCCGCCGGTCTGGGTCTCCAACCGCGCCGCACGCCGCTCCGAGCTGCTGCAGTTGCTCAAAGAGCTGGGCGCGAAGATTGAAACCGGCGCTTCGCCCTCCCCTTCAGCGCTGACGCTTGTTGCGCCCTTGGGGTTTGACATCACCACCGTGGCCGTTGTCGAGCGCCTGGACCCGGCGCGCACCATTGGCATTGACATGCTGATCGACGACGCAGCCACCCGCCGGCGCGTGCTGGCCACCAACCCCGCCACCCGCACCGACATGCGCGACGCTGCCCACGCCCTGTTCGCCCGCGACGGCAAGGCTGTGAGCGTGATCCGCGACAGCGGCGGCTTTGTAACGCAGCGGGTCGTGGCCACCATCGTCAACATCGCGTCTGACATTTGCCAGCAAGGCATCTGCTCACCCAGGGACCTGGAGCTGGCCGTCACGCTGGGCCTGGGCTACCCGCTGGGGCCGCTGGCCATGGGCGACCGCTGGGGCCCGACCAATGTGCTGGAAGTTTTGTTCAACATGCAGACCGTCTACGGCGACCCGCGTTACCGCCCCAGCCCCTGGCTGCGCCGCCGCGGCGCGATTGGCCTCAGCCTGCTCCACGTTGAAGAATAAATAAGGGGCATCATGTCCGCAGCAATCAAAAGCACCAGCCATGGCCAGACCATGGTCCTCACCCTGAGCAACCCGGAGTTTCGCAACGCCCTGGGACCCGAGATGTATGCCGCGGGCATTGAGGCGCTCAACGTCGCCGAGAGCAGCCCGGAGGTTCGCAGCGTGGTGATCACGGGCGAGGGCAGCGTGTTCTCGGCCGGTGGCAACCTGCAGCGGCTTGAAAGCAATCGCCAGTTGCCGCCCGAAGTGCAGGCGCAGAGCATTGAGGGGCTGCACAGCTGGATCGAGTCGATCCGCGCTTTCCCCAAACCGGTGATCGCAGCGGTTGAAGGCGCAGCGGCCGGCGCCGGTTTCTCGCTGGCGCTGGCCTGCGACTTCATTGTGGCGGCGGGCAATGCCGTCTTCGTCATGGCCTACAGCAACATCGCGCTGTCGCCCGACGGCGGCGCCAGCTGGAGCCTGGTGCACGCCCTGCCCCGCCAGCTGGTGAACGAACTGCTGATGTGCGGCGAGCGGGTCGATGCGCAGCGGTTGCATGCGCTGGGCCTGGTCAACCGCGTGGCGGAATCCGGCAACGCGCTGGCGGATGCCATGGCCCTGGCCGAGAAACTCAACGCCCGCGCGCCGAATGCGCTGGCGAGTATCAAGGAGCTGGTTGGCGAGGCCGCACACGCCTCCCTCAACACGCATCTTGCTTCGGAGCGCGACCACTTCGTGCGCAACCTGCATCATGCGAACGCCGGCATCGGCATCGCCGCCTTCCTGAAGAAAACCCAACCGCGCTACGAGTAACGTCAGTCGCACACAAGACAGGCCATGGACGACCCCATTCTTACTATTGAAGAACGCGAGGCGATCAACTCAGGTCGCTGGTTTTCCTCACTTTCCCCGTCCCTCCGACACGACATTCTCAGATGCGCCTACGTCAAACGTTACAAGGACGGCGAGCTCATCGCAGCCCGCGGCGACCCGCCAGAGCAGTGGATAGCGTGTGCCCGCGGTGCGGTCCGGGTGAGCTCGACCTCACTCTCCGGCAAGCAGATCACCCTCACCTACGTGGAGCCCGGCATCTGGTTTGGCGATGTGGCGATATTCGACGGCGACCGGCGCACCCACGATGCCTATGCCCATGGCGACACCACCATCCTGTGCGTGGCCAAGGCCGACTTCCGCAAAATCCTGTCCAACCATGTGGAGCTGTACGAAGCCATGCTGCGCCTGCACGCGCGGCGTATCCGCCAGCTGTTCGGCCTGGTGGAAGACCTGAACACCCTGCCGCTGCGCGCCCGGCTGGCCAAACAGTTGCTGCACCTGGTGCGCAGCTACGGTGTGCCCAGCCTGTCGAACGGGCAGGAAATGCGCATCAGCCTGCAACTGGCGCAGGAAGAGCTGGCCCAGTTGCTGGGCGCATCGCGCCAGCGGGTGAATCAGGAACTCAAGGCCATGGAGCGGGAAGAGGCCATCCGCATCGAGCCGGGCGGCCTGGTGGTACGCGACCGCGACGCTTTGCTGCGCATCAGTGAATCCGACAACTAGACAACGCCTGAGGAATAAAAACATGAGCGACTTTGACCACTTTGTTGGCACCCGTGCTGTCTCCGGCCCGCACACCATTGACGAAGCCGCGCTGTCTGCCTGGCTGGAAAAAAATCTGGAAGGTTTTGCCGGCCCGTTGACGCTGGAAATGTTCAAGGGCGGGCAGTCCAACCCGACCTACAAACTGCTCACCCCTGGCAAGAGCTATGTGATGCGGGCCAAACCCGGCCCGGTGGCCAAGCTGCTGCCCTCGGCCCATGCGGTGGAGCGCGAGTTTGCCGTGATGAGCGGCCTGCATGGCACCGGCGTGCCCGTGCCACGCATGTACTGTTTGTGCGAAGACGAATCCGTCATCGGCCGCGCCTTCTACGTCATGGAGTTCATGCAGGGCCGTGTCCTGTGGGACCAGGCGCTGCCCGGCATGACCAACACCCAGCGCGGTGAAATCTATACCGAGATGAACCGCGTGATCGCCGCCTTGCACACGGTCAAGTATGCCGAGCGGGGCCTGGCAGGCTACGGCAAGCCCGGCAACTACTTCGAGCGGCAGATCGGGCGCTGGAGCCGCCAGTACGTTGCCTCCATCACCCAGCCGATCCCCGAGATGGACAAGCTCATCGAATGGCTGCCAGCGCACATCCCGGCCAGCGCGCGCGATGAAAGCAAAACCAGCATCGTGCATGGCGACTTTCGCCTGGACAACCTGATGTTCCACCCCACTGAGCCGAGCGTGCTGGCGGTGCTGGACTGGGAGCTTTCCACACTGGGCCATCCGCTGGCTGACTTCAGCTACCACTGCATGGCCTGGCACATCCCGCCGGGTTCGTTCCGCGGCATTGGAGGGCTCGACGTGGCGAGCCTGGGGATCCCGACAGAGGCCGAGTACATCCGCCTGTACTGCGACCGCACCGGCCTGGCCACCCCGGAAGAACTGAAAGCCGACTGGAACTTCTACCTCGCCTACAACCTGTTCCGCCTGGCCGCCATCCTGCAGGGCATTGCCAAGCGGGTGGAAACCGGCACGGCCTCCAGCGCCCAGGCCGTGAGTTCTGCAGCAGGGGCCCGACCGCTGGCCGAGATGGGCTGGAAATTTGCGCAACAGGCCTGACGCAGCATCCTGTCACCTACGTACCGAGCACAACCCGACAACATCTATTTCAAACGGAGACTTTCAAACATGGATTTCGACTACTCCCCCAAAACCAAGGAACTTCAATCCCGCCTTTTGAAGTTCATGGACGACTACATCTACCCGTCCGAACACGCCTACCACGAAGAGATCACCGCGAACACGGCCGCCGGCAAGCGCTGGACGCCGCTTGAGACCATCGAAAAGCTCAAGCCCAAAGCGGCAGCCGCCGGCTTGTGGAACCTGTTCCTGCCGGTCGACAGCGCCAAGGCGTCGGGCTACGACGGTGCGGGCCTCACCAACCAGGAATACGCGCCACTGGCCGAGATCATGGGCCGCGTGCCATGGGCCTCCGAGGTGTTCAACTGTTCGGCGCCCGACACCGGCAACATGGAAACGATTGCCCGTTACGGCTCTGATGAAAACAGGGCGCGCTGGCTCAAGCCGTTGCTGGAAGGCAAGATCCGCTCGGCCTTTGCCATGACCGAGCCGGATGTTGCATCGTCTGATGCGACCAACATCGCCACCCGCATCGAGCGCCAGGGCAACGAGTACGTCATCAACGGCCGCAAGTGGTGGATCTCGGGGGCAGGCGATCCGCGCTGCGCGATCTACATCACCATGGGCAAGACAGACCCTGACGCACCGCGCCACTCGCAGCAAAGCATGGTGCTCGTGCCTGCCGATACCCCCGGCGTCAAGGTGCTGCGCCCGCTCAGCGTCTTTGGCTACGACGACGCGCCGCACGGCCATATGGAAATGACGTTTGAGAACGTGCGCGTGCCGGTCGGCAATATCTTGCTGGGTGAAGGCCGCGGCTTCGAGATCGCCCAGGGGCGCCTTGGCCCCGGACGCATCCACCACTGCATGCGCCTGGTGGGCCTGGCCGAGCGCGCGCTGGAACTGATGTGCAAGCGCGCCTCATCGCGCGTGGCTTTTGGCAAGCCGGTGTCGGCGCAGACGGTGACGCAGGAGCGGATTGCCGAGGCACGTTGCCGTATCGACATGGCGCGCCTGCTCACGCTCAAAGCTGCCTGGATCATGGATATTGCCGGCAACAAGGTCGCCAAGACCGAGATCGCGATGATCAAGGTGGTGGCCCCCAGCATGGCCTGCCAGGTCATTGACTGGGCCATGCAGGTCCATGGCGGTGGGGGCGTGAGCGGCGATTTTCCGCTGGCCTACGCCTACTCGGCCGCGCGCACCCTGCGCTTTGCCGACGGCCCGGACGAGGTGCACCGCAACTCGATCGCCAAGCTGGAACTGGGCAAATACTCTGCCAACCCGCGTGAAGTGGAAATGCCGGTGACGCGCGGGTCTTGACGCCCCACAAAGCTACAGTGCGATGTCAGACAGCCCATTCATGGCTGACTCGCAACTCGCGGTGAAGATGCTGGCCGCATGCTGCAGCGTCCCCATGTCAGCCGGTGTGTATTCCATGCGCAAGTAGGCCTTGCCGCGCAGCAGCATCAGCATGAAGGGCACCTCCTCGCTCGGGGCCGGGCTGGGCCATGACATGAGCAAGCCGCCCAGCATGGGGTCGATCCAGCCCATCGCGTGTTCACGCACATCGGTGAGGACGGAATAGCGGTCCCAGAAAGGGCGCGGCAACGCATCCCAGCCGACTTCGTCGTACATGGCGAGCCAGCGCATTTCTTCGGGCAAATTGGGGTCGGCCGTGGTCTGCAGCGAGTCGGTGTAGAGCTGGTAGGCCTTTTTTTCCAGCGCCTGTTTCAACGGCCGGTTCATGACCAGGACCGAGATGTTTTCGTCAATGCCCAGTTCGCAACGGCCGCGCAGTTCTTCACCACGGATGAAATTGCGGGAGGGACGGCCGCGCTCCATGCGCCAGACCTTGTTGCCAACTTTGCCATCGAGTGCAAAAGCGCTTCCCTGGCCCGAGAAAGCAAAGCCCTGCGTGCCAGCCCACTCAGACACCTGGTTCTGAGGCATCTGCGAGCTGGCAGGCCCTGCATCGGGCTCGCTCTCCCTGTCTTTGGAGAAAACCTTTTTGATGCGTTCAAACATGGTTTGACCAGGTAGCCTAAACCCTCATTATTCAGGCAAAACGCGTACTGCGGTGGATTGATGGTCTGCCCGACAGGGATCGAACCTGTGACAACCAGCTTAGAAGGC
>JACMQX010000087.1 GCA_014376765.1 Ramlibacter sp.
AGCCGATAACCATACAAACAAAGCATGCCAAAGAAGACAAATCATGAATGCCCTGCACGACCTGGACTATGAGCCCGATGACCTCAGGGTCAAGATCTCCGAGCTGCTCGTTGCCACCGCCGACGAGTCCGACAGCGCCATCGATGGCTCGGTACTTGAAGTCCTCCGCCTGCTACGCGACCGGATGAAGATGGACGTCGTCTTCGTTTCTGAATTCACCAGTGACCAGCTGCGCATCCAGCAGGTAGCGACCACACCCGCCAGCAACGTGATCGCGCAGGGCGACTGCTACCCGCTGGAAGAGACCTGGTGCCAGCGCGTGGTGGACGGCCGGCTGCCGCAGTACATCGCCAATGCGGCGGCTGACCCGGTAGCAGCGCCACTGGCTGCGCAGCTGCCCTTTCCAATAGGCACCTTCATCAGTACGCCGGTGGTGCTCAAGGGCGGAGAGGTTTATGGCACGCTTTGCGCATTCAGCTTCCATCCGCAGGAGCAATCGAATGCGGCGGACCTCAAGAAGCTTCAGTTCACGGCGCAGTTGACCGCGCAGAAGATTGAAAAACATCGGCAGCAGGGACATGTATTGCCGCCCGAACCCGTCCTGGGGTTGATGCCGCGTGAGCGGGCACGCATGCGCTGAAGTAATTCGGCAGCCGATGGGGTCAACCCGCAGTGACGCACACGCGTCATCGCCGTAAGCTGTGCTCCAGAAGGAGACAGATCTAATGCCAGTTCCAACAAGCCGCCGCGGTCACTTGCGGCACCTGATGCACTGCGCGGTGGGCGCGGGAGCACTGATCCCCGCACTTCTCACCACGGTGGCGGTCAATCCTGCGTTTGCCCAGGCGCCGGTGTGGCCCACCAAGCCCATCCGTATCGTCGTGACGTTCACCCCAGGGGGCGCGCCGGACACCCTGGCCCGCATCCTGGCGGAAAAGTGGGGCTCACTCGGCCAGACGGTGACGGTTGACAACAAGCCCGGTGCTGGCGGCAACATCGGCAGTGAGTTCGTTGCAAAGAGCGCAGCCGATGGGGCAACGCTCATCATCGGCACCGTGGGCACGCACGCCATCAACGCGGCCCTGTACGACAAGCTGCCCTACAACCCGATCAGGGATTTCACGCCGATCACATTTCTCGCGTCGACACCCAACCTGCTCGTGGTCAACAGGACGGTGCCGGCCAATAACGTGAAAGAACTGATCGAGCTGGCAAAGAAGACACCGCTGAGCTTCGGTTCCTCAGGCAGTGGCACTTCGA
This sequence comes from Ramlibacter sp., assembly GCA_014376765.1. Classification (GTDB taxonomy): domain Bacteria; phylum Pseudomonadota; class Gammaproteobacteria; order Burkholderiales; family Burkholderiaceae_C; genus JACMQX01. The sequence goes on from JACMQX010000087.1 coordinate 1,261, forward strand.
TTCACCTGTCGGGTGAGCTCTTCAACACGCTGGCTGGCGTGAAGATGCAGCACATTCCGTACAAGGGCAGGGCCCAGGCGATTCCCGATTTGCTGGGGGGCCGTATCGAGATGATTTTCGACAACATGCCCTCGGCATTGCCACTCGTGAAGTCCGGCGAATTGAAGGCGATCGCAGTGACCAGCACGACACGCTCTCCCGCCGCACCCAACATTCCGACTATCGCCGAGTCGGGCCTGCCCGGGTTTGAAGCGACCTCGTGGTTCGCGCTGCTGGCGCCTGCAAACCTGCCTCGCGATGTTCAGATGCGCATCAACCAGGAAACCTTGAAGGTGCTCGCCATGCCCGACGTCAGGGAAAAACTCGCGGGCCTCGGTCTCGAGGTGGCTGCGGGTACACCCGAAGCCTTGTCCGCGCTCATGGTGGCAGAAGGCGCCAAATGGGCCAAGGTCGTTAAGGAATCCGGGGCAAAGCCGGACTAGCTGCGCGTTGGGCCGGCACCCAAGCGATCGGAAGCCGGACTGATGCCACCGGGCACGCCGGTTCACGGCATGTCCCTTCAAGGCACTGATGGCCCCAAGCCCGTAAAATACGGACACACTGCAGATCAGGCGCCTAGTCCTCGCGCAGTGGCCACATCCCACATCCATGAACGCCCCGATCGACGTATCCTTTTTTGCGCGCGCCGCCAAGCCGCTTTCCAGTTACCGCAAGCACTGGGCAGCCCGCTTCGGCACGTCGAAGTTTTTACCGATGAGCCGGGCAGAAATGGATCTGCTGGGCTGGGACAGCTGCGACATCATCATCGTCACCGGTGATGCGTATGTGGATCACCCCAGCTTCGGCATGGCGGTGATTGGCCGCATGCTGGAAGTGCAGGGCTTTCGCGTGGGCATCATTGCGCAGCCCGACTGGCAAAGTGCCGACCCGTTCAAGGCGCTGGGCAAGCCCAACCTGTTCTTCGGCGTCACGGCCGGGAACATGGACTCGATGATCAACCGCTACACCGCGGACCGCAAGATCAGGAGCGACGACGCCTACACCCCCGGCGATCTGGGCGGCAAGCGCCCTGATCGCGCCGCCATCGTCTACAGCCAGCGCTGCCGCGAGGCTTACAAGGACGTGCCAATTGTGCTGGGCGGCATTGAAGGCAGCCTGCGCCGCATTGCGCACTATGACTACTGGTCTGACAAGGTCCGCCGTTCGGTCGTGGTGGACGCCAAGTGCGACCTGCTGCTGTACGGCAATGCAGAGCGCGCCATCGTCGAGATTGCGCACCGGCTGGCCGCGCGCGAGCCGGTGCAAAACATCACCGATGTGCGCGGCACGGCCTTTGTGCGCCGGCCTGATGATGAAACTGGCAAGGGCTGGTTCGAGATCAACTCCACCAGCGTGGATGAGCCGGGGAGGGTGGAGTCGCATGTGAACCCGTACATGACGACGAGTGAGCAGGCGGCGGCGCAGGGGGAGACGTGTTCGAAGGATGATGAAGCCGTTGCAACGCCAACATGGATTGCGGGTCAAGCCCGCAATGACAGTTCCCAACCCATCGCCTTCCTCCCCAACCCCAACCTCAAGCAAAAACTCAAAGTCCCGCCACGCGAGCGCAGCGTCATCCGCTTGCCGTCCTACGAGCAGGTCAGGTCCGACCCGGTGCTCTACGCCCATGCCAACCGCGTGCTCCACCTGGAGACCAACCCCGGCAATGCCCGGGCGCTGGTCCAGGCCCACGGCGAAGGCGCGACGGCGCGCGATGTATGGATCACCCCGCCCCCCATTCCCCTCACCACCGCCGAGATGGACCTGGTGTTCGGCCTGCCTTACGCGCGCAGCCCGCACCCGGCCTATGCAGACGAACAGGGCGGCCATGACGGCGCCACCAAGATCCCCGCCTGGGAAATGATCCGCTTCAGCGTGAACATCATGCGCGGCTGCTTTGGCGGCTGCACCTTCTGCTCCATCACCGAGCATGAAGGCCGCATCATCCAGAGCCGCTCGGAAGACTCGGTGATCCGCGAGGTGGAAGAGATCCGCGACAAGGTGCCGGGCTTCACCGGCGTGATTTCCGATCTGGGCGGCCCCACGGCCAACATGTACCGCATCGGCTGCAAGACCCCCGAGATTGAAGCGGCCTGCCGCAAGCCCAGCTGCGTCTACCCCGGCATCTGCCAGAACCTGAACACCAACCATGATGCGCTCATCAAGATGTACCGCCGCGCGCGGGCACTGAAAGGCGTCAAGAAAATCCTGATCGGTTCCGGCCTGCGTTACGACCTGGCCGTGCAGTCGCCCGAGTACGTCAAGGAACTGGTGCAGCACCACGTGGGCGGCTACCTCAAGATTGCGCCCGAGCACACCGAGCAGGGGCCGCTCACCAAGATGATGAAGCCCGGCATTGGCAGCTACGACAAGTTCCGCACAATGTTCGAGAAGTACTCGGCCGAGGCGGGCAAGAAGCAATACCTCATCCCGTACTTCATCGCCGCCCATCCGGGCACGAGTGATGAAGACATGATGAACCTGGCCGTGTGGCTGAAAAAGAATGGCTTTCGCGCCGACCAGGTGCAAACCTTCTACCCCAGCCCCATGGCCACGGCCACGACGATGTACCACACCAGCCGCAACCCGCTGCGCAAGATCACGCGTGACAGCGAGACGGTGGACATCGTGCGCGGCGACAAGCGCCGCCGCCTGCACAAGGCCTTTTTGCGTTACCACGACGCCAACAACTGGCCGCTGCTGCGTGAGGCGCTGAAATCCATGGGCCGCGCCGATTTGATCGGCAATGGCAAGCACCACCTGATCCCCACCTTCCAGCCGATGACGGACGGCAGTTACGTCAGCGCCCGCAAGAAAAACTCGTCGCCTGCGGCCGCGCAGAAGCTGATGGTGGCCATGCCCATGGCCAGGCCGGTGAAGGGCCGCATGCTGACCCAGCACACGGGCTTGCCACCGCGCGTCACTGGCGCGGTAAAACCCGACGGCAAACCTGTCCGCAAGCCGCGTTGAGGCCCTGTCAAGGCGGTGGCGTTGTCCTGGTTTATCCAGTGCGGTGCAGGTGCCCAGCGGGGACCTCTGCCGCATGTGAAGAGCTGAAAGTCAACGCGGCATGGCCCGCGTGGCCCAGCCGCCAACCCACGAATACTCCGATCGCAGTATTGAGTGCGCCAAGCTGCCCCAGAACAATCAAGGCTCCTCACCCCCAAAGGACGCCATGATGACTGAATTAAAGTTCCCCCCCATCCAGACCACCGTCCGCACGGCAGCCGCACTCGCTGTGTTGGCCCTTGCTGCAGGCCAGGCCCAGGCCAGCCCCTGCCGCGACCCCTGGATCAGCGAGCTCGCACCATCAGTCTGGGGCCACCCGGTGCGCGGCTCAGGCGAGACGGGCGAGTGCAACATCAACCTCTATGGCCACAGCTGGTCCAACAAGGACCAGTTGCGCCGCCAGATGCAGGCCGCTCAAAAGGCCCTGACCAGCGCCGGCATCGAGTTCAATCCCGCAAACCCGAACATGATCATCGACATCAAGTACAACGCCCGCATGCTGCTGGAAGGCAACAACGTGGGCCTGCGCGGCTCGGTGCCCAACAAGAACTGGATGATCGATCTGCCCAACGGCTATGTGTTCTCGGTGCAGCGCCGTTGCCCCCCGGGCAAGGTGGCCGCCAGCGCGGGCGCCAACAGCGGATGCGTCTGATCGCCTGAGACCTGAACGGCTGATCTGACAGCCGTCAGTTGATCACGGAGCCATTCGCTGCCGGATAGCCCGTGATGTCTGCCAGCAGCGGCAAGCCGCTTACCGCATGAGAGGCCAGGCGCCCGCCCATCACGGCGCCTTCCACGCTGCCCACATTCAGGCCGGTGTAGATCCAGTCCCCACACAGCACCAGGTTGGCCAGACCTGAGCCCCAGGCTTTCAGCCGCGCGGCGGTGCTGCCGGGCGGGCTGGTCACGTACAGCTCGCTCGGGTCGATGTTGGCGCGCCAGAACTGCTGGTCAAAGCGCTTGACGCCCTGGCCCGCAGTGGCTTCGTCATACGACTGCAACAAACTGAAGTCCAGCCCCATCGGGTCGCCCGGTGGCGAGATGGCATTGGTTGTTGCCTGCGGCAGCAGCGGGCCGATGCCGGCCTGCAGGTACTGGATGCACTGCGCCTTGACGCGTTCGTGGGCGCGGCGCGGGTAGTCGGTGTCGGTCAGGGGCGGGGGCACTTCGTACTGCGCCATCGCGCCCGAGAAGTACCACAGCGCCTTGGGCGTGGCGGTGGCCGGCCAGCTTTCCCACTGCAGCAAATGCGTGAAGTCCACCTGGCCGTCCAGCGGGTTGAGGTAAGTCGCGCCGATCACGGTGTCGGTCGGGTTCTTGAAGGGGATGTCCCAGCCCAGCTCGGGCGTGCTGCGGTTCAGCCACAGCTGCATGGTCTGCGTCTGCACGGTGGTGACCTTGGCCACCATGGTCTGCCAGTCTTGCCGCACGGCGAGGATGTCCTTGCACAGGTACGGAATGGCGCCTATGGAAATCGCAAACACGATCTGGTCATAGTCCTGCCCGGCCTGAAGCGTCTTGCTGGCCACGGGTTGCCAAGGCGTCCAGTAGGACTCCAGGTCAATGTCCTGCGCCCGCAGCGCGTCGCCTTCCACCAGCTGTTCGTAGCGCGGGCCGGCTGGCCAGGAGGGCAGGCCGTCCACGGGCTTTAGCGCGTCGTAGCCCAGCGCGGGGTTCTTCAGCGTTGCCTGAACGCCCAGGTGGATGGTGCTGATGCTCTGTTGGTCAGCCGCCAGCTCAAGCAACGAGACCTTGTGGAAGAATTCGAACTTCACGCCCCGGCGCTGCAGCACGATGTACAGCGGCGCGATCACCGTTTCGCCAGTGCCGGCCTCGAACAGCCAGGCAAAGGCGCCCATATAGGCATAGCTGCGCAGCGTCCAGTGCAGGTAGGCGCCTGCGGCCATCGATGCGGTGCGGGCGGTGTCGCCCTGCGGGTACTGGTAGGACAGGTTGACGGTGTTCAGCGCCATTGGCGAAGAGACGGTGAGCACCGAGGCGCCGTGGCGCAGCAGCCAGTCGCTGAAGTTCTCGCCATCAATCGAGTCAAAGCCTTTTTCCAGGATGTTGTCGGCAATGGTGCCGCGCACCAGCGTGATCAGGTAGTCGGCAATGATGAAGAGGCGGCGCAGGTCGTCATTGCTTTCAATCAGGTCCATGAACTTTGAAGCCAGCCACTTGGCAACATCGTCCAGCAGCGGCAGTGCGTGCAGGATGTCGCGCTGCGCATCGGCAATGTGTTCCTGCAAGTCCCTGAGCAACAGGCGGCCGGCGCCCAATGCAAGACCGGTGGGCGAGAGGGCGGACACGCCTTCGGGCTCCAGCACCGATTCCACGAACCCGATCACGGCGACTATCCACTGGCGGATGGTCTGCAGTGACGAAGGGTCGTCCGGCAGGCGTTCATTGGTGGGCGCAGTAAACGGCCAGCGCTTGAGGCCGCCGCCTGCAAACTCCCACATCAACATGAAGCTGTCCGGGTGAAAGGCTTCTTCAAACGTGGCCAGCGGCTCGCCCGGCTTGCGGCCCAGGGCCTTGTAGCACTGCGACATCAGCGGCAGGGCGTTGTAGTAGCAGCCCAGAAAGCCGTGGATGCCATGCTCTTCGATGCGGTTGTTGGGGCCGCGCGCAGTTGCGCATTTACCGCCCACCCGCCAGCCCATCTGGTAGAGCGTGATGTCGTATTTTTTTTCCCAGCCGGGTTGGCTGGTCAGTTCAAACGCAGTCGTGAGGCCGGAGATGCCGCCCCCGAGAATGACGATTTTTTTCGGCGCGACGGGGGTGTTCATCCCGTCCATCCTACCTGCCGCAGGTAACCGGTGAACCGGTCCAGATGCTTGCCGTCAACGAAGGGGTGGCCCATGCGCAGCGCCTGCAGGGGGTAGGAGCCGAAGGCCTGCGCCTGCTGCAGCGCCTTGATTGCCTGCGGCTGGTTGCCTGTTGCGGCAAGGCAGGCGGCCAGCAGGTAGTAATTGAAGAACCAGTCTGCCCGTTTGGCCGTGGCCTGCTGGGCGTAGCGGGCCGCATCGGTGTAGTTGCCGTCAATGAAGCAGGCGATGGCCCGGGTGCGGATCCACAGGCTCAGGTGCGGGTCATGCGGGCTGGCGTCTACCGCCTGCAGCACATATTCAACCGCCTCGTCGGTCCTGCCTGCAAAGGCCAGCAGCCGCCCCAACTCCCCCGCGGCCGCTGCAAACTGCGGGTACAGGGCCAGTGCGTATTCCAGCTCGGCAATGGCCTGCTGGATGTTGCCGGTGAAAGACAACGCCGTGCCCAGCGTGAAGTGGGCATGCGGGTCGGTGTCGCCCTGGCGCACGGCGCGCAGGGCCAGGCGGTTGGCTTCGACAATGTCTTCGCGCGCATTGGCCGACCAGCCTGCCCATACGCGCGACATGCAGGTAAAGGCCAGCAGCGACAGGCTGGGCGGGTCATCGGGCTTGAGCGCCAGCGCCTGCTTCAACAGGGTGCTGGCCGTCTCCACATGCTCGCGCGTGCTGCGCCAGAAGTGCCAGCGCGCGCGCATGAGCAGGTCCCAGTGCTTCATGTCGGGCGTGGGGCGCTGGCTGGTGAGGTATTCCTCGCGGCGCAGGTAGACGGGCTCGATGGCGCTCACGATGCTGGTCGAAATTTCGTTTTGCAACTCGAACAGGTCGTTCAGCGGGCGGTCATAGCGCTGCGACCAGAGCGTCTCGCCGCCTTGGCCGTCCACCAGTTCAGCGGTCACCCGGATGGTGTTGCCCGAGCGGCGCACGGTGCCCGTGACCAGGTAGCGCACGCCCAGCTCGCGCGCGACCTCGCCGGGCTGCGGCACCGGGTGGCGAAAGCGGAAGGAGGAATTGCGGGCGATCACGTACAGCCAGGGGGAACGGATCAGCTTGGTGATGATGTCCTCGGCCAGGCCGTCGGAAAAATACTCCTGCTCGGGATCGTTGCTGAGGTTCCCGAAAGGCAGCACAGCCACCGAGCGGGCCGCCATCGGGCTGGGCTGCGTGACAGCGGCAGAAGGCACGCCCTTGGGCCAGACCACCGTGGCGGTAAAGCGGTAGCCGCGCCCGGGGATGGTGACGATGAGGTCGGCGCCGATGAGCTTGCGCAGGGTGGAGATATGCACCTGCAGGTTGTTTTCCTCCACCACCACGCCGGGCCAGACCAGATCGAACAGCTCGGCCTTGCTGACCAGTTCACCCGCGCGGGCCACCAGGGCCGAGAGCACATCAAAGGCGCGGGCCCCCAGCGTGAGGGGACGGCCCTCCTGCAGCAATTGCCGCTCCTGCACCCGCAGGACAAAACTTGAAAACACCAGATCGTGCGACAAAACGAAGCTTCTTTGGAGTGACACCTGTTCACAAGTTTAAGGACTTTTAAGGTTTTGCGCGGCTCGTTGAAGGGCATGGGAGGGGGCCAGCGCAGACACTAAAGGCCTGTCACATATCAACCGCAAGCCCTGCCTCTTATCAGGAATCTCCCTCCATGCAAACTGCCACGAACCTTCGCGACATCAGCCAACAGCCCTGGAATGGATTCCGCACCTCGCAGGTTGACGCCTCCCCGGTGCGCGGCATGTGGAAGCACACCACGCTGGTCACCAATGCCGAGGGCAACCGCGAGTGCTTTGCGATCGGGCCCGATGGCTTTGTCTGGAGTTACGAGACCGGCGATGAGGGGCAGGGCGCCGGGCGGCTGATCAGCACCGGCCTGTCAGGCGAAATTTTTGGTCTGGGCGTGACCGGCGCCGGCCTGCTGGTGGTGCTGGCGGTAAAAGGTACCCAGCTCAGCTGCGTGATGGAAACCTATGACCCCGAACAGCGCTGGTCTGATGCTGTCACGGTGTCGTTTGCGGGTGCGTCGGCCAGCATGGAGGTAGAAAAAATCATCACCCAGACGCGGGGTACCAACCTTTTTATCGGCTTTGTGGTGCGACTCCCGGGGACGCTGGACGTGATGGTGCGCTGCCTGTGGGAAGCCGTGTGGGCGGGGCAAGGGCCTGTGCTGGCCCGCGCCCCGGTGTCCCTTGCCAGCGGCTACGCCTTCTGGCAGGACCAGCTG
>JACMQX010000088.1 GCA_014376765.1 Ramlibacter sp.
CTGGACGCTGGTGCGCATGAAGGGCAAGGGCGAAAAGCAGGAACCCTGGCTGCTGATCAAGGAGCGCGACGACCTGGCCAGGCCGGCCACAGAATTCAGCGTGGTCGACGAAATGCCGGACAGCGTCGCCAAACTGCCTGACCCCGGCGACGCGGCACCTCAGGCCAAGCGCGCCCCCAAGACCACATCGGCCAAAGCATCAGTACCCGCCATGCCCGAAGGTGCACGCAAGGCCGCATTGCCCACCAGCTTCGCGCCGCAACTCGCCACCCTGGTGGACGCGCCGCCAACCAATGCTGAAGACTGGGTCTACGAAATCAAGTTCGATGGCTACCGCCTGCTGGCGCGCCTGGACAAGGGCAAGGTGGCGCTCATGACGCGCAACGGCCATGACTGGACGCACAAGCTCCCAGCGCTGGCCCAGTCCTTGTCGCAACTGCCCGTGGACTCCGCCTGGCTGGACGGCGAGATTGTGGTGCAGGGCGAAAGCGGCACGCCGGATTTTCAGGCGCTGCAAAACGCGTTTGATTCGGCGCACACCGCACGCATCGTTTACTACGTGTTCGACCTGCCGCACTGCGATGGCCATGACCTGACCGGCGTGATGCTGGAGCAGCGGCGCGCCGTGCTGGAACAGGTGATGCAGAAGAACAAGGCCGCCAACCTGCGCTTCAGCGATGTGTTTGATGCAGCGGCCGGCGACGTGGTGCACTCGGCGTGCGCCATCGGCCTGGAGGGCGTGGTCGGCAAGCGGCGCGACTCGCTGTATGTGCAGCGGCGCTCCCCGCACTGGATCAAGCTCAAGTGCGGGCTGCGCCAGGAGTTTTTGATCGGCGGCTACACCGACCCGCAAGGCGCACGCCCGGGCCTGGGCTCACTGCTGCTGGGTGTGCACGACGACAAGGGCCAGCTGCAGTACGCGGGGAATGTAGGCACCGGCTTCAGCGAGAAAACGCTGGCCACGCTGAAGCAGGCACTGGACGCAGTCGCCGCAGACAAGAGCCCTTTTGCCGCACCGACCGACAACGACCGGCGCGCCCACTGGGTCAAGCCGCAACTGGTGGCAGAGGTCGCGTTTGGCGAATGGACGCGGACCGGGCGCGTGCGCCACGCCGTCTTTCACGGTTTGCGCACGGACAAGAAGCCCAGCGTAATTGTTCGTGAGAAGCCGGTGCATGAAGCACCACAACCAAAGACCAAAACCATGACCACCAGCGCAAAGAGCCGGGTAAAGCCAAAAAGCAGGGTAACGCCGCAGGCGCCCTCCCCAGCGGCTGCAACGTCAACCACCGCAAGCGCCAGCGTGGTCCTGCCCCCAGGCCTGAAGGTCAGCCACCCCGAGCGTGTGATTGACGAGAGCAGCGGCGTCACCAAACTGGACCTCGTTCGCTTCTACGCGCTGGTTGCGCCGCTGATGATGCCGCACCTGCTGGGCCGCCCCGTGTCACTGGTGCGGGCGACGCACGGCATCAAGGGCGAACTCTTCTTCCAGAAACACCCCGACACCAGCAAGCTGCCCGGTGTGCGCCAGCTCGACCAGGCGCTGGACCCGGGCCATGCACCGCTGGTGGAAATCGCAACCGCCGAGGGCCTCACCAGCTGCGCGCAATTCAACGTGATCGAGTTTCACACCTGGAACGGGGTGAAGAGCCGCATCGACCGGCCCGACCGCATGACCTTTGACCTCGACCCGGGCGATGGGCTGGACTGGCCGCAGATGCAGGAAGCCGCAATGCTGGTGCGGGCCATGTTGACGGAGCTGGGCCTCACCTCTTTTCCCAAGACCAGTGGCGGCAAGGGCGTGCACCTGGTGGTGCCGCTCAAGCGGCTGAACGACTGGGATACGGTGAAGGATTTCTCGGAAGCAATCGTGCAGCATCTGGCCACTACCATCCCGCAGCGTTTTGTTGTCAAGAGCGGCCCGAAAAACCGGGTCGGCAAAATTTTTGTGGACTACCTGCGCAATGGCTTTGGTGCCACCACGGTGTGCGCCTGGTCAGCGCGGGCGCGGCCGGGGCTGGGGGTGTCAGTGCCGCTGGGCTGGGATGAACTGGCAGACCTCAGCAACAGCGCGCGCTGGACGGTCAAGAACATCCATGAACGCCTGGGCGTTGCAAACCTGCCGTGGAGGGACTATGAAGCCAACCGCCAGGGGCTGGGGGCTGCGATGAAGACGATGGGGTTTACCGGCAAGAAATCTTGAGGCCGGCGACGTGAATCCCGGATCATGTCCGGGATGACAGGTTGCCTGGGTGCCTGGGTGCCTGGGTGCTTGGGTGCTGGTCAGCCTAATATCCCAACCACCACGCCAGCCACCACACCGGCGACGGCGGACACGCTGAACATGGCCAGCGCCACCAGGCCGTACTGCATCACGCCAACGGTCTGCGAGCGTATCTCACGCAGCTGACGCTGCGGCATTTGCGGCAAAAAATCAAAGGGGCTCTGGGACGTGCGGGCAATCATCATGGCGGATCTCACGAGGCATGCTCAAAGGATGTGTGACGGGTGCGGCTTCTAGGGTGCTCAGGCTTGCTTTCCCGGGGAATGATTTCCTTCTCCGGATTGGCGTGGCGCTTGAGCAGCAAGGGCGGTTCAGGCGACGGCGGCGATGGTGGCGGGTTGTCGATCATGAGGTGAACTCCTTGTCCGCAATGATCAGGTCTGCAGGGGTTGCGGGGCGCAAGGCGCTGGCGCATCACAGTGTCAGCGCCCTCCTACAGGCCTTTCAAGACTTCCAGATGATTGCTGGCAGCCAACGCGACAGCAGAATCAAAAGCCTTTCGGCGGGTCATTCCGGCCTGCCCACCATCACTTCCTACTCCCACCCACCATGATGAGCTCTGCCCAACTTTCCCCCCGCGCGCAGGCGC
>JACMQX010000089.1 GCA_014376765.1 Ramlibacter sp.
ATGGCGATGGCGATGTATGAGTTGTTCAGCGCGCTGGAGAAGCACACGACCGCCTGGGCGCACCGGGGTTCGCAGGGCGGCTGACCTTGGGCTGGCTGCCGGTCCAAAAGCACCGCCAGCGGCAACACCCCATTTCGCGGTGAGCGGTGTGTGCGCCGGGCCGGCCGTTTCGGGTGCGTCTATGTGGCACGCGAAATGCTTTTACCTTTGCGTGAAAGAAACTCGCACCACTGGACAAGTCCCCACCGCCCCGGCTGAGCTGGATGAGTCGGACGCCCATTACCTGCAAATGGCCATCGGCTGGGCGCGCATGGCACGGGAGCGCGGCGACCGTCCGTTTGGTGCGGTGATCGTTTCCCACGAAGGCCGCGTGCTCGCCGAGGCCTGTTGCAACACCTCGGAGTCGGGCGACTGCACCGGCCATGCGGAACTCAATGCGGTGCGCAAGGTCAGCCCGCACATCAGCCGCGAGGTGCTGACCACCGCCACGCTGTACTCCTCGGTCGAACCTTGCATGATGTGCGCGGGCGCGATTTTCTGGTCATCCATCGGCCGCGTGGTCTACGGCATGGACGCCAACATGCTGCGCGAGTTTCGCGCCGGGCGGCACATCGAGCTCAGCCCGGCGGTGTCTTGCCGCGATGTTTTTTCGGCGTCCCGGCACCGCATTGAATGCATAGGTCCCGCAATGGTTGAAGAGGCCAGCCGGGTCCACGCGGGGTACTGGAAGTAGCCTCGCCCGGCTACTGGAAGCAGCGCCACACGTACACTTCAACGCATGCCCTGGCATGCCCGACTCGATCTTGACTACCGCAGTGAACCGGCCAATGGCGCGGCGCGCAGCGTGGCGCGTTTTGCGCACACGGGGCCGCTGCGCATCCTGCAAAGCCTGTACCCCGAGGGTGACGGCATCTGCCACAACGTGCTGGTGCACCCGCCCGGCGGCCTGGTGGGTGGGGACACGCTGGACATCGCCATCACCGCTGCACCGGATTCGCACGGCTTGATCACCACACCGGGTGCCACACGCTTTTACAAGTCAGACGGCGAGCCGGCTTTGCAGCACACACGCATTGCGCTTGAGGACAACGCACGCATCGAATGGCTGCCGCTGGAGGCCATCTGCCACAGCGGCTGCCTGGCAGAAAACCGCTTGCGCATGACGCTGGCGCCCACGTCCGAACTCATAGGCTGGGACGTCACGGCCCTGGGCCTGCCCACCGCTGGTCAGCCGTTTGACAGCGGCAGCTTCAGGCAGCACATCGAGTTGCCCGGCGTGTGGCTGGAGCGCGGGCGTATTGACGCGACGGACTCGCTGCTGATGAACGGCCCGCTGGGCCTGGCCGGGCGGCGGTGCATGGCATCGATCTTTTTTGTGGCGGGCAGCAAGCTGGAACGCCACCGCCGCGATCAGGCGCTGGAGGCTGCCCGCGCGGTAATTGAGGCACATGCCTTGCACGACACGGCCGCCGCCACCAGCCCTAACCCGCAGGTGGTGGTGGTGCGCGCGCTGGCGCCATTGGTTGAGCCAGCAATGGACTTGATGCGCAAGGTGTGGGGGGCATGGCGCGGGGCTTGCTGGAACATGCCGGCGCCGGGCTTGCGGATCTGGTCGATGTAAGCCTGCGCCCGCTTCAGTGCCAGGCGTCGAATAGGGCCATGTCGTAATCGCCGGCAGTGGCGTCGTTCTCCTGCACGGTATCTGCGCACGCATAGCGGCCACAAATGCAGGCGCCGCCGCTCCACCTTGTGTGCCCTGCAAGGCGTTGGACACAAGCTGGGGAAACATGTCGACGAAGTTTGCACCGGCCTGCGCGTAGCCGGCCGATAGTGCCTTGGAGTAGGCGTCTACGGCGAAGAGGATGTTCTTGAAATCGTCCAGGGTGTTGAGCTTTGCAGTCTTCCCGGATTCGCCTTCATCTACTAAAAGCCGCCACGATTTAGAAGGTGAGCTGCCGTCAAGCAGATTGAAACTCAAAGCGCCTGACCAAGCTGATGTCCCGCTGATATGAAACATCCCCGACTGCAGGGCAATGCCGAAGCAAGAATGGCTTTTGCACTGACGACGAAACATGCATCGCCATACCCATCACTGATGGTGGCGGGGTCCGCCCAGTGACTCACAGGCAGATCGTCAGTGTTCACGACTTTGCAGGCCCCGAGAACGGCGCAGAAAGCGAGACATGTCATCGCGGCGATGTTCCGCGCATTCAGGACGCGCACGTTCGCTCCGGGCGCACTGGCGTGCAGGCGCGACAAGCAAATCCGGGGTACAGCTTTTACAGCCAGCATGGTCATTCCTCCCTCGTTCCCATTTCGGTCAGAGCACGCATTGCACGCGCCGGGCATGAGGATATTCAAGATATGGAGGCTCGCGAGGCTCGCGAGGCCAGAGATAACCGTTTGATGGACTAGTCCTCGCTTGTGCTCTCGCTGTAATTTTTGGCGTCCGCATTGGGGTCAGAGCGAAATTTCGTTCGAGACCTCGCGCTACGGCAGCATCACTGTCCTGAATTTCGATCTGACCCCAAAGCTCTGCCCGTCGCTCCGGCTAAAAAGGAAGCCGCGTTCCAGCTCTGCCCCCGCGCCGAAGCGAAGGGCAACGCCGACTCTCACGTATTGGGTACCCGCTGCCGTCAACCTGCGGGCCGGAGCAAGTGCGCCCATGCGCGGAACGCGCGTCTCAAAATACCCAGCGCCGCAAGGCGCTGCGGTCAACCGGCAGGCCAACGAGAAAACCACATGTCACCTTGAATAATCTGAGGCGATGCGGCCATGAGTCCGGCAATGATGCTGCCGCTCTTGATCTCCTTGACGTATAGGCGTACCTCTGAGGCAGAGTCCTCTGGATGATCGCGATGAAGGTGGCGCTGATATTCATTAGCCAGCGCCGTCAGGCTGTTTGTCAGATCCAGTAATTCAACTGGCTTAACGTTCTTTACTTCGACAGTGAAATCAGCTTCTTCCATTCCCTGAGAGGATCGGACGTTTGTTGGCTTGATCAAAGGGTTCTCCCTGCCACAAAGAAAAAACCGCCAAATCGGGGCGACCCCACTGGCGCCTATTTATGTATATAGGTCCCAAAAAAAAGCCACCCGGAGGTGGCTTTTTTGCTGGTGCCTGTTCACCAGCCTGCGTCCCAACGGCGAGACTCATCTGTTTCCTGAAGGCACGCCCTGAACTATTGACGCACTTCAGTTGGGCAGCAGAACCTTGTTGACAACGTGGATCACGCCGTTGGACTGGTACACGTTGGCAATCGTCACCATGGCGGTGCCGCCCTTGTCGTCGGTGATCATCACGCTGGAGCCGCTGGTGGTGGCACGCAGGGTGCCGCCGCTGGCGGTCTTGAGCATTGCGCGGCCACCGCCGTCGCTCACCATTTTCATCAGCGCTGCTGCGTCGTATTTGCCTGGCACGACGTGGTACGTCAGCACCTTGGTCAGCGTGGGCTTGTTCTCGGGCTTGAGCAGCGTATCCACCGTGCCGGCCGGCAGTGCGGCGAAGGCGTCATTGGTGGGGGCGAACACGGTGAACGGGCCGGGGCTCTTGAGCGTGTCGACCAGGCCTGCGGCCTTGACGGCAGCGACCAGCGTGGTGTGGTCCTTTGAGTTGACGGCGTTGTCAACGATGTCCTTGCTTGGGAACATGGCGGCGCCGCCGACCATGACGCTGCTTTCCATGCCCATGGGTTTGCTCATGCCCGAGTTGTCATTCATGCCGGCACAAGCGGCCAGCAAGGAGGTGGTAACGGCGACGGCGATTGCGAGTTTTTTCATTAAAAGGCCCTGTGAGTGTTGTTGAACAGATGCACTGCCAAAGCGGCCGGTGCGCGACGCCTTGGCGCCTGTCGTGTCTTACGCGGGCAATCGCATTACGGATTCAAAAAACTTTCAGGGCCAGATACGTTGCACCGTCCAGTACAGCGCGAGCAGCAGCAAGGCCCATGAGCCACCGCGCACTATTACTCTGTCGTAGTGCCGCCACCGCACCAGCGCCAGATGGATGGCGCACCACAACGCCACGCCCACCAGCTGCCCGGCCTCTACGCCCAGGTTGAAACCTGCCAGGCCCCACAGCAGCAACGCACCACTGATGCCGGCCTCGGTCATCACGCTGGAGAAAGCCAGGCCGTGGATCATGCCGAAACCCAGCGCCAATGCGTCGCCGCGCACGTGCTTGACAGGAAACAGGTTGAGCAGCGCCGACACCGCGATGGTGATGGCGATAGCCGGCTCTACCCACACCGGCGATGCAGAGATCACGCCAAAGGTCGCCAGCACCAGGGTCAGCGAATGGCCGATGGTGAAGCCGGTGACGGTCGTGAAGAGCGCAAAGAGTCCGCGCCGCGCCATGCCACCTTGCGCTGGCTCACTGGCGTTTGGCACCGGCGCTTCGTTCTGCGCGGGCCTGCGGCGGTACAGCACGATGGGCAGCATCAGGGCCAGCAGGAAGGCCAGGTGGTCGTAGCCGGTGACGATGTGGTGCAGGCCTTCTGCAAAAAACTGCGCGAGGGTGGCGGGGCCGCTTTGCGGTAGAGCTCTGGAGGGCGCGGGTGCTGCGGCGGACGCCACGGTCTGCGCCGCGCTGCCCATTACTGCCGCGCCTGCGGTGGCCGATGCGCCGGGCGCAACCGCCAATGCTTGCCGCAACACCGCCTCGCCGCGCCCCTGCGGCGACAGCACTGCCACCAGGGGCTGCCCATCCAGTTGCCCGTTGGCAATGAGCCGGTGCGTTGGGTCCACAGCTTTCATCAGGCTGTAGTTGAGCGAGAGCGGCTGGCCGGCGCACTGGATCACGGCGCCGATGCGCACGTACGCGCCGTCAATGCGCTGCTCCAGTGACTCAAATTTCCAGCCTGCATTGACAGGCGTATTGCCACAGCGGAACGCTGCGCCCGCATCAACCCAGCGCACGATCGCCGGCATGGCACGGCGGGTCTCGCCCCAGGTGATGCGCCGGTCGTTGTCGGCGTCCAGCGACTCAAGCGCAGCGTCCAGGTCCTTGACGGCCAGCGACAGTTGCAGGCGCGTGTCGCCCGCAGGCTGGTTGGCGTCGTTCAGTTGCAGGTAGCCGTCACTGGCTTTGTGGGCCTGGGCGGCAGGCGATGCCAGCAAGGCGATCAGGGTGAAGGTTGTGGCGATGCACGCGCGCAATCCGCTCATGGTTTGCCGTCCCCGCGCAGCGCCGCAAGCCGCGCATCCTGCAGGCCCGTCGCGGCCAGCGCGCTACGGGTGCGCGCGAGGTCTGCGCTGCGGCCTGCAAGCTTGGCAGTGTGCAAGGCCAACCACCAGTCCAGCGGCTCTTTCTGCAAACCCAGGTTCAACTGCGCGGACTGCGAGGCTGCGGCGGCATTGCCGTCCAGCCACAGCGCACCCAGCGCGCGTTCGCGGGCGTGCGGGGCCTTGTCTTCGCCCCGCGCGTCCAGCGCGGCAAAGCGTTCACGCAACTCGGCTGCTACCGGCTTCCACTTTGAATCGCCCAGCAGCTTGAGTGCATAAGCCTGGCGCAGCAGCGTCGCATCGCTGGCGGGTTGCTTCTCCAATACCTTGAGGGCCTCTTGCGGCCGCGCGGTGCGCAGCAGCAGGTCGGCATAGGCGAGCGCGGTGTAGCCGTCGGGCTCAACCGCGAGGCTGGCCCGGTAGGCGCGCGCAGCGGGTTCGTCGCGCCCTGCCCGCTCTTCGCTTTCGGCCAGCAAGGAGGTGAGCCAGGAGCGCGTGCCGGCATCGGCTGCGCGTTGCACCAGCGCTTCAAGGCCCTGGCGTGCTTCGTCAAAATTACCGCGCAGTGACCGTGTCTCAAGCTGGCAGGCAGCCGCATACAAGTCAGCGCCGACGCGGGCCACTTGTTCGCAGGCAGCGGCCGCCGCATCGTAGCGGCCCGACAAACGCTCCAGCGTTGCCAGCGTCAGCCAGCCCTGCGCCTGAGAGGGGTCGCGCTTGAGTGCGGCCTGCAAGGTTTTTTGCGAAGCCGCGAACTCATGGCGGCTTTGCTGCACGGTGGCTTGCAGCACGGCCAGGGCCGGCGGCGCATCGGGCTTGTCCCACCAGGGAGCGAGCACGGCCTGTGCACGGCCGAGGTAGCGCGGGTCAGCCTCCTGGCGCGACAGCCCGATCCAGCCGCGCGCGGACGCGGCCGCGGCTTCAGGGGTGTTGGCAGCGGTGCGGATACGGGGCGGCAGGGTTTCGATCACGTCGCTGTCAGAAGCGGGCTTGATGTCACGCGGCGCGGCGGTGGTGGCCGCGCACAGCAGCAGGGCTGCGGCGGTCATCAGGAATTTGAAAGGCAAGGCTGTCATCGCGCCATTCTGGACGAAAAGAAAATCGGCGTGCCGTGGCACGCCGATGGGCTTATTCCCTCTCCTTGAGGGAAAGGGAAAAATACCGATCAGATGCTGGGGTCGAAGTCGGCCGTTTCGCTGGTGGCCAGCGTGACATCGCCCACCACCAGCGGTTCATTCGTCTCGCTGCCGCCAGCAGCAACGATGGACTTGATGAAGTCCGTCGCCGCCTGGTAGTCCACCGTTGCCGAGACGGGCACGTCGGTGCCTGCCACGAGCGCGGGGCCACTGTCCCCACCGCCACCGCACGCAGCCAGCACGGCTGCTGCCACGGTGCTGGCCACGAACACACGGGTCATTGAAGCTTGTTTCATGAATGAGTCCTTGTGATGTGGCCGTGATCAGTTACGCGCGCCGGGGTTGGGCGTGTTCAGGTACGGGAACGAGGTGAGGAAGGGCACGATCGCCTGGTCGACTGCGTCATGCACCTTGAACGACGTTTCCTTGATTGGCACGCTGGACGGCTTGCAGGCCGAGGTCGCGCCGGGCACGCCGGGGATGCTGTTGAACTTGTAGGTGTCGTTGTCGCCATTGGCCATGCACAGGCCGCCGAGCATGGCCACCAGCGCGATGTCCACCACGTCGTCCTTGGGACGGCGGCCGTTCGGGAAGCCGGCGTTGTCGCTGCCACCCGCCAGGATGTTGCCCACGATGCCCAGGCGGTTCTGGTCCGCAAACTGCCGGGGTGGCAAGGCCGTGTTCAGGCGCAGCATTTCAGACGCGGTGACGTTGGCCGGCTTGTTCACACCGGTGATACCGGTGAGGAACACGGTGGCCAGGTCGGTACGCGGGAAGTTCGTCGGTGCCAGCGCGGCGGGGTCGCCCGTCAGCACGAGACCGAGCAACGCGGGCAGCGTCGGGTTGGTCACGTAGTCAAGGAACTGGCCGTCGCCGCTTGGCCTGGAGCTGTTGAACTTGTCCTTGTCCTTCAGGCCGATGACCACTTCATTGATCAGAGGCTGGCCCAGGCGCGAGACCTGTACCCAGGCGCCGCCGGTCTTGTCGGTGGTCTGGTGGCCCGAGGCGGGCGCGCCTGACAGCAAACGACCCTGGCGCATGCTGGCCGTGGTCCATCCGCCGATGACGGTTTCGCTGCCGGCCGTCAGGCAGTCCTTGTGGATTTCGAGCGCCAGGGTGGTGACGTTCTTGTTCTGGATCGAGTTGGCCTGCGCTGCCGCGATGTTGGCGGGGTTGGTAATGACCGCCAAAGGCGCATTCACCAGGTCAAAGATCGTGCCCAGGTTGACGGCAAAGCCATCCTGTCGCTGGCCGACGAACACGCGGCCCACGTTCTTGCCTGCGGGGCAGCCGGGAACCTTGATTTCATGGATGTGTTTGTTGGCGTACGTGGCGTAGGCCGAGGCGTTGCCCAGCGTCTTCTCGCCGATGTAGTCCACCGGCTTTTCAAAGGTGGTGGCACCGCTGGACTTGCCAACCGTCTCGATGGTGCCCTTGCGGCGGGCGCCGCGCACCAGCGTCAGCGAGTAGGTTTCGTTCAGGTTGAGGTTGCCATCGTTGACGTTGGCCACGGCGCCCGCCTGGATCAGCGGAATGGCGATGGACTTGCCGCCGATCATCAGCGGAATGCTGTTGAGCTTGTTCTTGAAGCGGAACTGGAATGTCATGTCTTCCTTGGCGTCACCGTCGCTGTCCACGTGAATTTCGTAGAGTGCGTTGGGGTCCAGCGAGAAGTAGTTCGGGCCGCCATAGGCGTCCTGCAGCGGCTGGTAGTTGGCCAGCAGCGTGACGTAGTCGGAACGACCACCACTGCCGTCGGCTGCAATGCCTTCGTAGCTGCGGAACATGTAGAAATCAGTGCCATCGACCTTCGGTGAGGTGGTGATGAACGGAGCTTCCCTGTGGCTGGATGCAAAGCTGATGCCCACCGAGCAGGCAGCTGCTGCCGCCAGAATGCCCAGACTGAACCTTTTAAATCGCATGACCTTCTCCTGAATGAATTTGTGGTTGCGGCATTTCCGCCCACCTGTTACGTGGCCGTTGCCTTGGTGGATTCAAGTTCACCCAGAGGCAAGGGTAACTACTGAGATGCGCCAACGGGCTGCCCGCAATTCGGGAATGCGTGGAGCCGGCTTTGCCGGGCCGCTGCATTGCCCCCAGTGGGGGGAGGCGCGTAGCGCTTCGGGGGGCGTCGTCATCCTCCTCCTTGTATGCTCAACCGTATGAACGCACCCGCACTCCGAGGTGGCGCGCTCGCGCTGGCAGCAGCTGTGCTGTTTGGCGTGAGCACGCCGCTGGTCCAGTACTTTGGCGCGGGCCTCGGGCCCTTTGCCACGGCAGCCTTGTTGTATGCAGGCGCAGCGATGGCCGGTCTGGCTTTGATGAAGCGTCCGGGGCGAGAGGCCCGCCTTGTTCGCGCCGATGTGCCGCGCCTGCTGTTACTGGCGGGCTTTGGCGCGGTGCTGGGGCCAGTTGCACTGGCCTGGGGGCTGCAGCGCACCAGCGGCACCAGCGCGTCGCTCATGTTGACGATGGAAGCGCTTTTCACCGCCCTGATTTCCTGGCTGCTGTACCGCGAAACGCTGGGGCGCCGCGCCAGTCTGGCAATGGCAATGCTCACAGCCGGCGGCGCGCTGCTGGTGCTGGACCAGGGGCGCAGTGGCGGCTCGCAACTGGCTGGCATGCTGGCCGTGCTGGCGGCGACAGCAGCCTGGGGTGCGGACAACGCACTGTCACGCCCCCTTGCCGAGCGCGACCCGGGGCAGGTGGTGCTAACCAAGGCAGCGCTGGGAGCCACCGCAACTGCATTGATCGCCGCACTTGCGGGCGAACCCTTGCCCCAGCTGAACACTGTGCTGGGTCTGCTGGCCGTAGGTGCCACGGGCTATGGCTTGAGCCTGCGGTTCTATCTGCTGGCGCAAAGGGCCTTTGGCGCGGCACGCACAGGCTCGGTGTTTGCCTTTGCACCCTTTATTGGCGGTGTGGCGGCTTTTGCCATCGCTGACCGGTCGGCCACGCTGGGCTTGCTGGCTGGCGGCCTGCTGATGCTGGCCGGGGTGCTCCTGCACCTGATGGAGTCCCACGCCCACGCTCACAACCACCAGGCCATGGACCATGAACATGCGCACACCCACCACGACGGCCACCACGACCATGTTCACGAGGTGATCCCGGCCGGCTCCCACAGCCACCCGCACCACCACACGCCGATACGCCATGAACATGCCCACGTGCCCGATGCGCACCACACGCATGAGCATGGTTGAGAGCTGGCCGGCCAGCCAGGTCGGCAGGGCCGGGCGCACCGGCAAAAATAGCTTGAATCCATTAGCCTGAGTCCTGCGTAAGCAAATGTATCGGCATCATCCGATACGCGTGAAACCTGGCTCAAATCCTCAAGCAACTCCATGAAACCCACTTTGAAACTCATCACTGCAGCCTGCGCGCTCCTGGCTGCGGGCCTGGCTCAGGCCGACACCGGCAAGCTGCTGCTTACTGGTGGCGTCAGCTCGATTGACGGCGCAGCCGGCGGGGGCCTGACGCCCTGGGCCGTGATTGGCAGCAATGCCACAGCCGGCGAAATTGGCGGCACGGCTCACGTGACCCGCGTGAACACGCGCGACTACGGCCTCACCGCTTACGGCGCGGCAGTGGGCATTCACGACCGGCTGGAGCTGTCCATTGCGCGGCAGGACTTCAATACCGGCGCCACGGGCACGGCCCTGGGTGCGCCAGGTCTTCACCTGCGCCAGAACATTCTGGGCGCCAAGTACAAGGTGGCGGGCGACGCCGTGCTGGACGCCGACACGCTGATGCCGCAAGTGGCGGTGGGCGTGGAGTTCAAGTCGCTGGAGTCCAGCGCGCTCGATGCCACGCTGGCCACTCTGGGCGCCAAGAAGTCCGGGGTGGACTTGTACGTGTCGGCCACCAAACTGTTCCTTGCGCAAAGCCTGCTGGTCAACGCCACGCTGCGCGCGACCAAGGCCAACCAGAACGGCCTGCTGGGCTTTGGCGCCACGCTGACCTCGCCGCAGAACAGCTACAAGCTGATGCCTGAATTTTCTGTGGCCTACCTCATCAGCAAAAACGTGGCAGTGGGCGCTGAATACCGCCGCATGCCCAACAACCTGCAGGATGCAGGCGCGGGCGCGGGCTTGCGCTCGCAGGACTGGAAGGACATCTTCGTGGCCTGGGCACCAACCAAGAACGTCTCGCTGACGCTTGCCTATGTGGATCTTGGCACCATCGTGCCGCTGACGACCGGTGGCCGCCGCCAGACCGGCACCTACCTGTCGGCCCAGGTCGCGTTCTGAACGCGCCTCTCTTCACCTTATCTTCAGCTTTCTTAAGCTCACAAGGAACCACATGAACAAGACTCTGATTGCAGCGGCGCTGGTATGCGCCGGCCTGCTGGGCAACGCCACTGCCTGGGCCCAGACCACTGACACCAGCATGGCCAGGCCGATGATGGACGACCAGCTCTACAAGACCTTTGGCGAGAAGCCGGGCCTGGTCAAGCTGATGGATGACTTCATGGTCCGCCTGCTGGCCGACGCACGCACCGCCCCCTCTTTCAAACCGGCCAACCAGCAGCGCATCAAGGAACAACTGGTGGACCAGTTCTGCATGCTGACCGGCGGCCCCTGCGCTTACAAGGGCGCCGATATGAAAACATCACACCAGGACCTGGAGATCAACAAGGCGAGCTTCCATGCGCTGGTTGAAGTGCTGCAGCAATCAATGGACTCGCAGGGCATCCCATTCCGCTCGCAGAACCAGCTGCTGGCCAAGCTGGCGCCCATGCACCGGGACATCATCACGCCCAAGTAAGGGGCTGCAGGCGCTAAAGTGGCGGGCAAAGGAATGCCCGCCATGCAATGCTTCGCCCTCTCCGAGCAGGACCACATCGCCCACCTGGTGCTCAACCGCCCCGAGGCGATGAACACCATGAACCCGGCCTTCTGGCGCGAGCTGGACGGCACGCTCGACCAGCTGCACAAAGACGGCACGGCGCGGGCGCTGGTTATCTCCAGCACCGGCAAGCACTTCAGCGCAGGCATGTCGCTGGATGTGTTTGGCGACGCAATTTCCATGAACGACCAAAGCGCCGAGGGCCGCGCCGCCATCTACGACCTGCTGCTGGACATCCAGTCGACTTTCACCAAACTGGAGACGCTTCGAATCCCGGTGATCGCCGCGATTCACGGCGGCTGCATTGGCGGCGCGGTGGACATGGTGACGGCCTGCTGCATCCGCTATGCGACGCAGGACGCTTTCTTCTGCATTCAGGAAATCAATATCGGCATGGTGGCGGACGTGGGAACCTTGCAGCGGTTGCCCAAGCTGATTCCGCTGGCCGTGGTCAAGGAGCTGGCCTATACCGGGCGGCGCCTGCCAGCGGACAAGGCGCTGGGTTACGGGCTGGTCAACGAGGTGTTTGAATCGCAGCAGGCGATGCTTGATGCTGCGATGCAATGCGCCAAAGAGATTGCTGCCAAGCCACCGGTGGCGATCTGGGGTACCAAGCAGGCCATTCACTACACGCGCGACCATTCGGTGGAAGACTCGCTGCGGCAAATGGGGCTGCTGCAGGGGGTGATCTGGAGCAACGCACATGTGCGCGAGGCGGTGATGGCGATGAAACAGAAGCGGGCGGGGGAGTTTCCTGCGTTGGCGGGGCTGGCCTCGTTCAAGGATGCCTGACTCCTTCCGCCTTCAGGGGAAGGCGGGGGTGAGGGCCCGCAGCCTACTGCCTTGCAGTCCTGGTATTGCCCGGCAACGCCTGCGGATGGCTCGTCCGATACGGGTTGATGTCCAGCCCCCCACGCCGCGTGTAGCGCGCATACACCCACAGCCGCGTCGGCTTGCAGCGGGCCCAGACGTCCATGAAGATGCGCTCCACACATTGCTCGTGGAACTCGTTGTGGTTGCGGAAACTCACGATGTATTGCAGCAGCCCTTCCTGGTCAATCGCCGGGCCGTTGTAGCCGATCTGCACGCTGCCCCAGTCGGGCTGCCCGGTCACGAGGCAGTTGCTTTTCAGGAGGTTGCTGATGAGCACTTCCGTTACCGGCGGCTCACCCACGGCGGCCGTGGGCAGTTCGGGCGTGGGGCTGTAGCGGGTGCATTCAACGTCCAGCCGGTCCAGGCTCAGGCCGTCCAGTTCGTGCACCGGCTCGCGGTCAAACATGTCGGGCAAGACCAGCTTCACGCCGACTGACTGCGCTGCGCTGCCGCGCCAGGCTGCCTCACTGATGTCGGTGCGGATGCGTTCCTGCACCTCTCGCGCATCGGCGAATGGCGTGTTGCTGAAGCTGTTGAGGTAGAGCTTGAAGGATTTGCTCTCCACGATGTTGGGTGACTCGCAGGGGATCACGATGTGCGCCAGCGCCAGCTGCGGCTTGCCGCGCAGGTTGAGCCAGCTCAGCTCAAACGCCGTCCAGCTGTCAGCGCCGAAAAACGGCAGCTTGCGGGCCGCGCCGATCTCCTCGCGCTTGGGGCCGCGCGGGATGGGGAACAGCAGCGATGCGTCGTAATGATCGACATAGGGCGCAGGCTTGCCCAGCAGCGACTGGTCGGGTGTGTTCATGGTGGCGTGCGCTTTCATCCGGCCTTGAAGTGGGCCAGCAGGTGGGGCACCAACTGGTCGATCACGCCTGCGGACAGGTCGTGGCCCATACCGGGGATACCCACCATGTTTGCGCCGGGGATGCGGCGTGCGGTGTCTTCACCGCAAGGGTAAGGAATGAGGGGGTCGGCCTTGCCATGCAGAACCAGTGCAGGAGAGGCCACGCGGGCCAGGTCTCTGGCGCGCGGGCCGGTGTCGGCAGCAATGGCCACGAGCTGGCGCAGCGTACCGGGCCGGTAGGTGCTGCGGCGGACCATGAGGAGGATGCGCTCGCGCATCACATCGTCAGGGGTGGGGTAGCCGGGGCTGCCGATGACTTTGAAGAGCTTGATGTAGTGCGCCACCAATGCCTCCTCGCCCGTGCCGGAGGGTCGGCCCAGCAAGGCGCGTATCACCTTGCCACTCGCCTCGGGCAGGCCGCGTGCGCCGCTGGTGCTCATGATGCTGGTGAGGCTCAGTGTGCGCTGCGGCGCTTCAATTGCGACGCGCTGCGCGATCATGCCGCCCATGGACGCGCCGACGATATGCGCCCTGTCTATGCCCAGCGCGTCCATCACGCCCAGGGTGTCATGCGCCATGTCATGAATTGAATACGGGGCGCGCGGCAGGAACCCCAGCTTGAGCTTGATCGACTCCCACACCACATTCGGCGTACCCAGATGGTCCATCTGCTGGCTGAGGCCGACGTCGCGGTTGTCGTGGCGCACCACGCGGTAGCCTGCATCACTCAGCGCCTGCACCAGCTGCATCGGCCAGGCGACCAGTTGCATGCCCAGGCCCATGATAAGGACCACCACAGGCCGCTTGGCATGCAATCCATCCGCAGCATCACCAGGCTGCGAGCCCCCCGAGCCGGTGTCCTCAACTTCGATGTTGATCCCGTTGGCCTTGACTTGCATCAGGTGAACACGCGTTCGCGCAGCCACTTGGTGGCCACCCACTTCTCACCCGCTACCACCGGCGAACCGCCGTGCAGGGTGCGGGTGGAGGGATGCGGCCGCTCGTAGCTGAAGAACACTGCGTTGCCCTTCTTGGGCGCGACTTCCATGTGGATGTCGGGAAAGACGGTGCCGCCGCCTTTTTCCGGCTCGCTCAGGTACATGACGATGGTGGCCACGCGCTGGCCGCCGCGCTTGAGAATGGTGGGGGTGCCCAGCTCGTTCGGGTCAAAGTAGTCGTAGTGCGGCTTGTATTGCGCGCCGGCGGTGTAGTGCAGGATCTGCAGGCCTTCGCCGTTTTCTTCAGGCCAGTTCACCAGGCGGGCCAGCCGCGCCTCGATGCGCTGGACCAGCTCGTGTTCGCCGCGCTGGAAGAACATGCCGTCGCTGGTGCGGTCGGCGTTGAGCTCCTCGCCGCCGGTTTTGGTTTCCACGGTGAGCGAGCGGGCCAGACGCGGCTTGGCCAGCGCGATCAGGGCGTCACACTCCTCGTCGCTCAGCACGTTGCCGAACACCACGATGCGCGGATTGGCCAGCACGGTGAGCACATGCACCTTGCGGTCGCCTGCATCCAGGTAGAGCGCCGATTCTTCAAGAGATGGGTCCGGCACCGGGACCGCTGCTGCCAGACCCTGCTGCACCGCCACGGTATCGAGGTGCTCCTTGAGCGTGCCCTCCATGGCCTCGATGGCGACGTCTTCCTGCCAGCCGGAGTCCACCATGGACTTGAGCACCGTCTCAGGCGGATGCCCGGCCTGAGCCTGCTCGACGATCCATTGGCGAAGCTGCGGCGTGATCTGCTGGCGGGCGAGTTGCTGTTTGACTGCTTTGTTCATGGTGACCTCAAACGGCCTTGCGCCTGAAGACCAGGCGCTCGGGACCGGACACGGACGCTGCGAAGGCGTAGCCCTCCAGATTGAAGCCTTCAAGCTGTTTGGGCAGGTCGACGCGGCCTGCAACAGCATAGCGCGCCATCAAGCCCCTGGCCCGCTTGGCATTGAAGCTGATGATTTTGTACTTGCCGCCGTGGTAGTCCTCAAACACGCATTCCACAACGCGTGCCTTCAGGGTTTTGAGGTCCACCGATTTGAAGTATTCCTGCGAGGCCAGGTTCACCACCACCGGTGTCTTGTCGGCCTTCAGGCGCTTGTTGAGGTAGGCGGCAATTTGCGCGCCCCAGAAGTGGTACAGGTTGCTGCCCTTGCCCGTCTCCAGCCGCGTGCCCATTTCAAGCCGGTAGGGTTGCATGCGGTCCAGCGGGCGCAGCACGCCGTACAGGCCGCTCAGGATGCAGACATGGTCTTGCGCCCATTGAAGGTCTTCCAACGCCAGGGTTTTGGCATCGAGGCCGCCGTACACGTCACCGTCGAAAGCCAGCGCCGCCTGGCGTGAGTTGTTGGCAGTAAAGCGCGGGCGCCAGGCCTGGTAGCGGGCCACGTTCAGCGCTGCAAGCGTGTCGCTCAGGCTCATGAGCTGGGCGATGTCCTGCGGGGACTTTTCGCGCAACACGTCGATCAGCTCGGCGGCCTCGCGGGTGAAGAGGGGCTGGGTGTGGGGGACATCGCCAAGCGGGGTGTCGTAGTCCAGGGACTTGGCAGGAGACAGAAGGAACAGCATGCTTTTAATTATCTCCACCCTTTACTTGGGTGTGAGTTCGTTCAGGGCTTTGGTGTAGCGGTTGGCGTGTGAGCGCTCGGACTTGACCAGGGTTTCGAACCAGTCGGCAACGTCGTCATGGCCTTCTTCCCGCGCGGTTCGGGCCATGTCGGGGTACATGTGGGTGAACTCGTGGGTTTCGCTGGCAATCGTCGACTCGAGATTGTCACGGGTGTTGCCGATGGGCAGGCCGGTGACCGGGTCACCACATTGTTCCAGCCACTCCAGGTGGCCATGCGCATGCCCGGTCTCGCCCTCGGCTGCGGAGCGGAACAAGGCGGCCACATCGACCAGCCCCTCGATGTCGGCCTTGTTGGCGAAATAAAGGTAGCGGCGGTTGGCCTGCGATTCAATCGCGAATGCGGCTTTCAGGTTCTCTTCTGTCCGTGAGCCTTTGAGTGTTGGCATTGGCGTGTCCTTGGTGGTGCAAAGCGAATGACGTTAACGCGCTTGGCGGCGCTCGTCTAATTGAGGTGATCAATACCCGAAATGGCAAGCGTCTATGACGAGCCTTGCATGGCGACTACCCTTTTTGGAGACTCATGGGAATTACGGTATAGTAAATCCATTACGCAATGTTGAATTGGAAACAGCCATGGCCGCCGTATTGAACAAGCCTTTGAAAGACGCCGCAGCGCCACCCATGCTGCTGCCAGCGCCTGCCAAAATCCACCAGCTGCATCACTATGCCTACCGCGCGAAAGATGCCGAAGAAACGCGGCATTTCTATGAAGACATCCTGGGTCTGCCGCTGTACCACATCATCCAGAGCGACTACGTACCCAGCACGGGCGAGTACTGCCCGTACACCCACTTTTTCTTCCGCCTGCAAGACGGCTCCTTCATTGCGTTCTTTGACCTGGGCAACGACGAGGCCGCGCTGCCCTCGCCAAACACACCGCTGTGGGTCAACCACATCTCGTTCCGGGTGGACTCCGAGCAGGACCTGGAAGACATGAAGGCGCGGCTGCAGGCCGAAGGCGTCGAAGTGCTGGGCGTGACGGATCACCACATCTTCAAAAGCATTTATTTCTTTGACCCCAACGGGGTGCGGCTGGAGCTCACGGCGCAACTGGCTGATGAATTCGAGATGATGGAAGAAAGCAGGACGGCCCATGCCCGGCTGGGCGAGTGGACGAAACGCAAGGAACAATGGCGCGCCGACCGCGCGGCCGGCAAGGTGGCACAGGCGCTCAAGCCCCAACAAAACGACCGGCCTGAGTTCAACCAGAAATAACAAACACTGTCATGCCGGACCTGATGACAGTCTTGGGTCACCACCATGTCTGACAGCTTCACCCCCGCCACCTTCACCAACAATTACCAGTTCACCCAGGGCAGCGGCTATGTGCTGCCGGAGTACCCGTTTGTGGAGCCGCCCGAGCTGAAGGACGGCAAGGCCGTACGCCACCCCATCGTTATTGCCGGCGGCGGCATCACCGGGCTGACGCTGGCCTGCGCGCTGGCGCGCTACGGCATCCCGGCGGTGCTGCTGGATGAGGACAACACCGTTGGCGTGAAGGGCGCGTCGTCCCGCGGGATTTGTTACACGCAGAAGTCGCTGGAGATTTTTCACCGGCTGGGTGTTTACGAGGCGATTGCGGCCAAGGGCATCCAGTGGAGTGTGGGGCGCACCTTTGCCGGGAACGACGAGGTCTACTCCTTCGACCTCAAGCAGCAAAGCGCCTACAACCTGTCGACGCAGCCGCCGTTCATCAACATCCAGCAGTTCTACATCGAGGCCTTTCTGGTGGACCGGATCCAGGCGCTGGGCCATGTGGACCTGCGCTGGCAAAACCGCATCACCTCGTTTGCGCAAGACGAGGCGGGCGTGACCCTGACCGTGGACACGCCCGCCGGCCCCTACCAGTTGCAGGCCGACCACCTGGTGGACGCCACCGGCTCGCACAGCCCGTTTCGCAAGTGGTGCGCGGCCAGCGTCACCGCCAAAAAAGGCGACGACCGCTGGTGCATTGCCGATGTGCGATTCACCAAACGCCCGCCTGCCGAGCGCCACACCTGGATTGAAGCGCCCTTCAACGAAAACCGCGCTGTCTGGCAGCACCTGATGGGCGACGACGTCTGGCGCATCGACTACCAGATGGCGCCCGACGCTGACCCCGCCTATGTGAGCCGGGAAGACGTAGTGCGCGAGCGGCTGGAGCGGCAGTTCGGCAAGGGCGTGGAGGTGGAGATCGTCTGGGTCGGCCCCTATGCCTACAAGAGCGAATGCATTGACCAGATGCGCCACGGCCGCGTGTTTTTCATGGGCGATGCGGCCAAGGTGGTCAGCCCCTTTGGCGCACGCGGCGGGAACACCGGCATTGCCGATGCGGACAACCTGGCCTGGAAGCTTGCAGCCGTCATCAAGGGCCGGGCCTCTCCCAGCCTGCTGGCCAGCTACCACGAGGAGCGCCACGAGGCGGCGCGGCAGAACGTGTTGGTGACCAACCGGACGGCGCGCTTTTTGCGGCCTGCGGATGGCATCGAGCGGGTGTTCCGTACCGCGGCGCTGGGGCTGGCGCGTGAGCATGTGTTTGCACGCCAGTTTGTCAACACCGGGCGGATGGCGGTGGCCAACCCGTACACGCGATCCAGCGCTTGCCTGTACCCGCAGCCAGCCGTTGCGGGCAAGCGCGGTCCAGGCGTTGGACAGCCGGGCGCAGCCCCGGCAGCGGGTGGCCTGTCGGTGCAGAACGCGGCTTTTCAGTGGGCCGACAGGTCGGAAGGCGTTGTCAACGACCTGCTGCAATGGGCCAATGGCGAATTGCTGGTGCTGGTGTTTGGCGAGTTGACCGCCGCCGCCTTGCAGCGCCTGCAGGCGGTCAGCCGCCTTGCGCCGCTGCGCTGCGTTCAGGTGCAAGGTGCTGATGGCCGCGCCCAGGCGCGCGAATATGTGATCGATATCAAGGGCCATCTACAGGCGGCCTGCCACTCGGCTGGGAGTGTGTCTGACAGTGCGTCCGGCCATGGCTGGGCGCTGGTGCGGCCTGACGGCTACCTGGCCGCCACGGGAGAGCAGGTGGATGGGCAACTCGTGCTGGCGATCGAGAAGTCGCTTGGCCTGCGATAGCTGAAAGAAAACTCCGATGAAAACCACCCTCCACCTGCAGGACGCCGACCAGTTCTACGAACAACTGCTGGACGCGCATACCGGCCTGTCAACCGAACAATCGCAGCTGCTCAACGCCCGGCTCATCCTCCTCCTGGCCAACCAGGTGGGCGACGCCCGGGTGCTGCAGGACTGCGTGGAAGCAGCGCGCAGGCACGTCGAATAAAATCGCGGCTTTGCCGACACCCTGGTTAACGGCATCCTGAGGGATGCCGTTTTTGCTTTTGCCGAGCTCCTGATCTTTATCCGCCCCTAGGGGCTACCCCCAGCGCCATGACCGAACCTCTTGCACAACCGGGCCTCCAGGCCCTTTCCAAATCATTCGAGCCCGCCGCCATCGAGGCGCATTGGGGCCCCGAATGGGAGCGCCGCGGTTATGCAGCGGCCGGCCACCGTGGCACCGGCGCGCCCGTGCAAGGCGAGCCGGCCTTCTCGATCCAGCTGCCGCCGCCCAATGTGACGGGCACACTGCACATGGGCCATGCCTTCAACCAGACCATCATGGACTCGCTCACCCGCTACCACCGCATGCGGGGCTACAACACGCTGTGGGTGCCGGGCACGGACCATGCCGGCATTGCGACGCAGATCGTTGTGGAGCGGCAGCTGCAGGAGCAAAAAACCAGCCGCCATGAACTGGGCCGCAAGAACTTCGTGGCGCGCGTGTGGGAGTGGAAGGAAAAGTCGGGCAACACCATCACCACGCAAATGCGCCGCATGGGCGACAGCGTGGACTGGTCGCATGAGTACTTCACCATGGACCCGAAACTGTCCAGCGTGGTGACCGAGACCTTTGTGCGCCTGTATGAGCAGGGCCTGATCTACCGCGGCAAGCGCCTGGTGAACTGGGACCCGGAACTGAAAACTGCGGTGAGCGACCTGGAAGTGGAAAGCGCGGAGGAAGAAGGCTCTCTCTGGCACATCCGTTACCCGCTGGCAGGCGCCGATGAAAAGCCGGCTGCTGACGGCGCATCACTCGTCGTGGCCACGACCCGCCCCGAGACGATGCTGGGCGACGTCGCCGTCATGGTCCACCCGGAGGACGAACGCTACGCGCACCTGGTGGGCCGGCAGGTGATGCTGCCGCTGTGCAACCGCCTCATACCTGTCATTGCCGACGACTATGTCGACAAGGCTTTCGGCACCGGCGTGGTGAAAGTCACGCCCGCGCATGATGTGAACGACTACGCAGTGGGCCAGCGCCACAAGCTGCCCATCATCGGCGTGCTGACGCTGGACGCCGCCATTAACGACAACGCCCCGGAACCCTACCGCGGCATGGACCGGTTCGTGGCGCGCAAGCAGGTGGTGGCTGACCTGCAAGCGCAGGGCCTTCTGGTGGAAGTTAAAAAGCACAAGCTCATGGTGCCTCGCTGCGCCCGCACCGGCCAGGTGGTGGAGCCGATGCTGACCGACCAGTGGTTTGTGGCCATGACCAAGGTCAGCGAGAGCGACCCGACGGGCAAGTCGATTGCGCAAAAAGCCATCGATGCGGTGGAAAGCGGCGCGGTGAAGTTCGTGCCCGAGCAGTGGGTCAATACCTACAACCAGTGGATGAACAACATCCAGGACTGGTGCATCAGCCGCCAGCTGTGGTGGGGCCACCAGATCCCGGCCTGGTATGACGAGGACGGCAAGGTGTACGTCGCGCGCAATGAAGCCGAGGCGCAAGCCAAGGCGCCAGGCAAAAAACTCACACGCGATGAAGACGTGCTGGACACCTGGTATTCATCGGCGCTGGTGCCGTTCTCGACCATGGGCTGGCCTGACGCCGACCCGGCAGCGCCTGTGGGCGACTACAACCTCTACCTGCCCTCCACGGTGCTGGTCACAGGCTACGACATCATCTTCTTCTGGGTGGCCAGAATGATCATGATGACCACGCACTTCACCGGCCGCGTGCCCTTCAAGGACGTGTACATTCACGGCCTGGTGCGCGACTCGCATGGCAAGAAGATGAGCAAGTCCGAAGGCAATGTGCTGGACCCGGTGGATTTGATTGACGGCATCGCCCTGCCGCCGCTGCTGGACAAGCGCACAACAGGCCTGCGCAAACCCGAGACGGCGCCTGCGGTCCGCAAGAACACCGAAAAGGAATTCCCGGAGGGGATCCCGCCCTATGGCGCGGACGCGCTGCGTTTTACCTTTGCCGCGCTGGCGTCATTGGGCCGAAACATCAACTTTGACCCGAAGCGTTGCGAGGGCTACCGCAACTTCTGCAACAAGCTGTGGAACGCCACGCGCTTTGTGCTGATGAACTGCGAAGGCCAGGACTGCGGGCTCGAAGAGCA
>JACMQX010000013.1 GCA_014376765.1 Ramlibacter sp.
GCGGTAGCAAACAGCATCGCCACTTTATTCAATTTCTTCATGGTTCTCCTCTTGGGGAAAAAGCCGCAGCCGCGCTGCGAAACAGGACGTTTAAGGTGACCATCACCAAAGACGCTGAGGTTATTGTGCCACACGTAACAGGACAAGCAACGACCCAAGGGGCGCTATCGCGTAGGACAAAACCTGATTAGGCCGCATCTGTTGCTGCTTAGCTACAGCAGCTTGGCCCTAAAATAAAAGCCTCTCCGCTGCACACGCTTGCCCCCATGACCCAGTTCGCCAAAGAAACCCTGCCCATCAGTCTTGAAGAGGAAATGCGGCGCAGTTACCTCGACTATGCGATGAGCGTTATTGTGGGCCGGGCGCTGCCGGACGCACGCGATGGTTTGAAGCCAGTGCACCGGCGCGTGCTGTTTGCCATGCACGAACTGAACAACGACTGGAACCGACCCTACAAGAAGTCAGCCCGTATTGTGGGCGACGTGATCGGCAAATACCACCCGCACGGTGACCAGTCGGTCTACGACACCATCGTGCGCATGGCCCAGGACTTTTCGCTGCGCCACATGTTGGTGGACGGTCAGGGCAACTTCGGTTCGGTGGATGGTGACAACGCAGCTGCCATGCGTTACACGGAAATTCGCCTTGCCAAGATCACGCACGAGATGCTGGCAGACATCGACAAAGAGACGGTTGACTTCGGACCGAACTACGACGGCAGCGAGAGGGAGCCTCTGGTTCTGCCGAGCAAGTTGCCCAATTTGCTGGTCAACGGTTCGGGCGGCATTGCCGTCGGCATGGCGACTAACATCCCGCCGCACAACCTAAATGAGGTTGTCGATGCCTGCCTCCACCTGCTGCGCAACCCCGAGGCTTCCATCGACGAGCTGATGGAGATCATCCCCGCGCCTGATTTCCCCACCGCCGGCATCATCTACGGCATCAACGGCGTGAAAGACGGTTACCGCACCGGCCGCGGCAAGGTCGTCATGCGCGCCCGCTGCCACTTTGAAGACATTGACAAGGGTCAGCGCCAGTCCATCATCGTGGACGAGCTGCCCTACCAGGTCAACAAGAAGACGCTGCAGGAACGGATGGCCGAGCTGGTCAATGAAAAGAAAATCGAGGGTATCAGCCACATTCAGGACGAGAGCGACAAGTCCGGCATGCGTCTGGTTATTGAACTCAAACGAGGTGAGGTGCCCGAGGTCGTGCTGAACAACCTGTACAAGCAGACGCAGCTTCAGGACACCTTCGGCATCAACATGGTGGCTCTCATCAATGGCCAGCCGAAACTGTGCAACCTCAAGGACCTGATTGAGGTGTTCCTTGCGCACCGCCGTGAAGTCGTCACGCGGCGTACGGTCTTCACCCTGCGCAAGGCACGCGAGCGTGGCCATGTGCTGGAAGGCCTGGCGGTCGCGCTGGCTAATATTGACGAGTTCATTGCCATCATCCGCAATGCGCCCACCCCGCCGGTGGCCAAGACCGAGCTGATGAGCAAGCCATGGGACAGCAAGCTGGTGCGCGAGATGCTCACGCGCACCCGTGCCGACGGCGGCGTCATCAATGCAGACGACTACCGGCCTGACGGGATGGAAAAGATGTTCGGCATGGGCAACGACGGCCTGTACCGCCTGAGTGAAACGCAGGCCCAGGAAATCCTTCAGATGCGCCTGCAGCGCTTGACCGGCCTGGAGCAGGACAAGATCGTCACCGAGTACAAGGAAGTCATGGGCGAGATCGAGGACTTGCTAAACATCCTGTCCAAGCCAGAACGCGTCTCCACCATCATTTCTGATGAGCTGAGCCACATCAAGCAGGAGTTCGGCCAGACCAAGCTGGGCGCTCGCCGCAGCGTGGTTGAACATAGCTCCTATGACTTGTCGACTGAAGACCTGATCACACCCACCGACATGGTGGTGACCTTGTCGCACAGCGGTTATGTCAAAAGCCAGCCGCTGTCGGAATACCGCGCCCAAAAGCGCGGCGGGCGTGGCAAACAGGCGACGGCGACCAAGGAAGACGACTGGGTCGACCAGTTGTTCATCGCCAACACCCACGACTACATTCTGTGTTTTTCGAATCGGGGCCGGCTCTACTGGCTCAAGGTTTGGGAAGTTCCACAGGGCTCGCGTGGTTCACGCGGCCGGCCCATCGTGAACATGTTCCCCTTGCAGGAAGGCGAGAAGATCAATGTAGTGCTGCCACTCACGGGCGAAAAGCGCAGCTTCCCGGCCGACCAATACGTATTCATGGCCACCTCCATGGGCACGGTCAAGAAGACGGCGCTTGATGAGTTCAACAATCCGCGAAAGGGCGGCATCATCGCCGTCAATTTGGACGACGGGGACTATTTGATCGGCGCGGCGCTGACCGACGGCAAGCATGATGTGATGCTCTTTTCCGACGGCGGCAAAGCCGTGCGCTTTGACGAAGAAGACGTGAGGCCCCTCGGCCGCGCGGCCCGCGGTGTGCGGGGCATGTCGCTGGAAGCCAACCAGAGCGTGATCGCCATGCTGGTGGCCGAGGACGAACAGCAAAGCGTGCTCACCGCCACTGAAAACGGGTTTGGCAAGCGAACCAGCATCACCGAGTACACCCGTCACGGCCGCGGCACCAAGGGCATGATTGCCATCCAGCAATCCGAGCGCAATGGCAAGGTCGTGGCCGCCACGCTGGTTCATGTGGATGATGAAATCATGCTCATCACCGACAAGGGCGTTCTGGTGCGCACCCGGGTCAGCGAGATCCGCGAACTGGGCAGGGCCACGCAGGGTGTGACGCTAATCGGCCTGGACGAAGGCTCCAAGCTTAGCGGCTTGCAGCGTATTGTCGAAAACGACGCCAATCCTGCCGACGACGAAGCCGGCGACGAGGATGGCGGCGACACTGTGTCATCCTGATCTGCACCCGCTCCGCATGTCAAAGAACCTCAATGAATTGCGCGTCGAGATTGACGCCATTGACAAGAAGTTGCTTGGAGTCCTGAATCAGCGCGCTGCGCTGGCGAATGAAGTGGGCGAGATCAAGCGTGCCGAAGGCTCACTAGTCTTCCGCCCTGAACGTGAAGCGCAGGTCATACAGAACCTGCAGACAGCTAACAAGGGCCCGCTCAAGAACACCAATGTGGCCACGTTGTGGCGCGAGATCATGTCCGCTTGCCGCGCACTGGAGGCACCGCAGCGTGTGGCCTATCTGGGGCCTGCCGGCACCTACAGCGAGCAGGCCGCCTTACAGTTCTTCGGCTCCACAATAGAGCACGTTCCGTGCGCCAATTTCGACGAGGTATTTCAAGCCGCCGCGTCCGGCCGTGCTGACTACGGGGTCGTGCCGGTGGAAAACAATACCGAAGGCGTCGTACCCCGATCGCTGGACTTGCTGCTCAACTCGCCGCTTCACATTGTCGGTGAAACCAGTTTCCTGATCCGCCACCACCTGTTGCGCCTGCAGCCGTCGATGGAGGACATTGAGGTGGTACTGGCCCACCCGCAGGCCTTGGCGCAGTGCCACGGCTGGCTCAGCCTGCATTTGCCCAAAGCCGAGAGGCGCGCGGTTTCCAGCAATGCCGAAGGTGCGCGTCTGGCGGCTGGAAACACTGGCTGGGCCGGCATCGCCAGCGAGCGCGCTGCAGGGGAGTTCGGCCTGCATATAGCCGCCCACGCCATTCAGGATGATGCGTTCAATCGCACGCGGTTTGCTGTGATCTGCCTGCCGCAGACCTTGGCTGCCCCGCAAGCCTCGGGCAAGGATTGCGTGAGCCTGGTGGTGTCTGTTCCCAACAAGCCAGGGGCGGTACACGACATTCTTGCTCCCCTGAAAAAGCACGGCGTGTCAATGACCCGGTTTGAATCCCGGCCGGCACGCTCCGGGCAATGGGAGTACTTTTTCTACATCGACCTGCAGGGCCACCCATCGCAGCCCCATGTGGCAGCAGCGCTGCAAGACCTGCAAACGCTCTGCGCTTTCTACAAAGTGCTCGGCACCTACCCGGTGAGCGAATGACAATGAAACAATGCACGCCCTCCCCTCTTCCTCGGCTGTTTTTGCTTGCCTGGTGGCCCCATGTTTGAACAATTAGGACTGATTGGTTGCGGTTTGATGGGCGGCTCTTTCGCGCTGGCGCTCAAGCGTGCTGGACTGGTCAAGCGCGTCGTCGGTTACAGCAAATCACCTTCCACCACGGAACGCGCGCGCCAAATGGGCGTGATTGACGTCGAAGCGCCCTCGGCCCTTCTGGCCGTGTCGGGGGCCGACATCGTACTGATGGCTGTCCCCGTCTCCGCGACGGAAGCAACGTTCAAGGCCATCCGCCACCTCGTTACACCGAGCACGCTGTACATGGACGTGGGCTCCACCAAGCGTGACGTGGTGGACGCTGCCCGGCGAGTGCTGCGTGAACATGTCGGCTCGTTCGTGCCAGCACATCCGATCACAGGCAAGGAAGTGTCAGGCGTAGAACATGCTGACGCGAATCTGTACGCAGGCAAGCAGGTGATACTGACGCCGATCGAGCGCACTCTCACCGGCCATCTCAAAAAGGCCACTGACGTGTGGACCGCCCTGGGCTGCAATGTGCTGAGGATGTCACCAGAATCTCACGACTCAGCGTTCGCGGCCGTCAGCCACCTGCCGCATCTAATTGCGTTCGCGTTGATCAATGGCATATCGGGCCAGCCTCATGGCAAGGACTACATGTCACTCGCGGGCCCGGGCTTTCGCGACTTCACACGCATCGCGGCAAGCGACCCCAAAGTGTGGCGCGACATCCTGATTGCCAACAAGGAAGAACTGTTGGCCCAATCGAAGATCTTCCAGCGCACATTGCAGGCGCTAGAAGTGATGATCTCGAGCGGTAATGCTGAAGCGCTGGAAGGCCTGATCGACCAAGCCAGCTCGGCCCGGGCCGACTGGCGGATGAACACCCCCAAGCCGGTCTGATCATGTTCAGTACCGAGTTCCTGGACGTGCCCCATCTGGCCAGCGCGGGAGGCACGGTCGTCCTGCCGGGTTCCAAGAGCATCTCCAACCGCGTTCTTTTGCTCGCTGCCCTGAGCGCGGGCAAGACCACCGTTCGCGACCTGTTGGACTCCGATGACACCCGCGTCATGCTTGATGCCCTTCGCGAACTGGGCTGTGGTGTCAGCGAAGTGGGCGGCACCGTGGTGATTGATGGTCTTTCTGGTCAGGTTCGAACGACTCAGGCCCGCCTGTTCATGGGCAATGCCGGCACAGCCATGCGCCCCTTGACCGCGGCGCTGGCGTTGCTGTGCGGCGAGTTTGAGCTGAGCGGCGTGCCCCGCATGCACGAGCGGCCAATCGGCGATCTGGTGGATGCGTTGCGGCAGCTGGGCTGCACCATCGACTACCTCGGCACCCCTGGATTTCCTCCCCTGCGCATCGGTAAACCGACCTTACGGCTGGACGAGCCAATCTCTGTGCGCGGCGATGTGTCCAGCCAGTTCCTGACAGCGCTGCTGATGTCCCTGCCGCTGGTGGCCTCACGCGATATCACCATCAACGTGTCCGGTGAGCTTATCTCCAAGCCCTACATTGCAATCACGCTCAACCTGCTGGCGCGCTTTGGCATCCAGGTGCGGCGTGAAGGCTGGCAGCGTTTCGTTATTCCGCAAGGCAGCCGGTATCAGTCGCCTGGTGAGATTCATGTCGAGGCCGACGCGTCATCGGCAAGTTACTTTATTGCTTTAGGCGCTCTTGCAGCGGCCACACCGGGGCAATCGGGTATACGCATTGAAGGCGTGGGCGCAGCCTCCATCCAGGGCGACATACGCTTCATCGATGCTGCCCAAGCCATGGGCGCGAAGATTGAAAGCGGGCCAAACTGGCTAACCGTTTCGCGCGGCACTTGGCCGTTGAAGGCCATAGACCTCGATTGCAATCACATTCCCGACGCGGCCATGACCCTTGCTGTCATGGCCCTGTATGCGAACGGCACCACTACGTTGCGCAACATTGCCAGCTGGAGAGTCAAGGAAACTGACCGCATCGCGGCCATGGCTATCGAGTTGCGCAAGCTCGGCGCAACGGTGCAGGGAGGCCAGGACTTTTTGCAGGTCACACCCCCCGCCACCTGGAAGGCGGCAGGCGTGCACACGTATGACGATCACCGAATGGCGATGTGCTTCTCCCTTGCCGCTTTCAACCCTGCCGGATTGCCAGTGCGCATCCTCGATCCTAAGTGCGTCGCTAAAACCTTCCCGGACTATTTTGAAACTCTGTTTTCAGTGGTGGTGGCGTCACCCAACTGCGTGCCCGTAATCTGCGTCGACGGCCCGACTGCGTCCGGGAAAGGCACGCTCGCCTCAGTCCTGGCTCATCGGCTGGGTTACCACTACCTGGACTCTGGGGCCTTGTACCGCCTGACGGCGTTGGCAGCCCTTCGCGCCGGCATGCTGCTTGACGCAGCGCACGAGGCAGAAATTGCCGCCTTGGCAAAAGGCTTGCCGGTCGTGTTCAAAAGCGGGCTCGCCCTGCTCGGTGGTCAGGATGTCACTGAAGCCATCCGCACTGAAGAAGCAGGTATGAATGCGTCCAGGGTCTCGGCACTTCCTGCCGTGCGGACCGCGCTCGTCGCCTTGCAGCTGAGCTTTCGCCAAGCGCCGGGCCTGGTCGCCGATGGGCGCGACATGGGCACTGTGATCTTTCCTGACGCAGCCCTCAAGGTTTTTTTGACCGCCAGTGCCGCCCATCGCGCGGAAAGACGCCATAAGCAGTTGATTTCAAAGGGTTTTTCCACTACACTCAACAGTCTCCGCGCGGACCTGGAAGCGCGTGATGCAAGGGATTTTTCCCGCAGCGTCGCGCCATTGAAGCCCGCGCAAGATGCCTTCCAGCTGGACAACTCCGACCTGTCGATTGAAGAATCGGCAATACAGGTGTTGACCTGGTGGGAGACAAGGCAGCCGTTCACTTCAACCTGAACGGCCGCAACCGGTCCACATCGCCCCTTTACGCGCTGCATGCGCACGGGTGGTGTGGTTGTTGAACGTAACCCGCAGGAACCGCCTGCACAACCGCCGACACGAATCTTAAAAACAGCCGCAATCATGCTGCTGGAAACCTCGTGAACGGATAGGAAACTCAATGTCAGAATCATTTGCCGCCCTTTTTGAAGAATCCCTGCAACGCTCCGAAATGCGCACAGGCGAAGTCATCACTGCTGAAGTCGTTCGTATCGAGCACAGCTTTGTCGTGGTCAACGCTGGCCTCAAGTCCGAAGCCTATGTGCCAATCGAAGAGTTCAAGAGTGACAAGGGCGAAATCGAAGTCCAGGTCGGCGACTTTGTCTCTGTGGCCATTGACGCCATCGAAAACGGCTACGGCGACACCATCCTCTCGCGCGACAAGGCCAAACGCCTCGCTTCATGGATGAGCCTGGAAAAGGCCTTGGAATCGGGTGAATTCGTCACCGGCACCACCAGCGGCAAGGTCAAGGGCGGTCTCACCGTCCTCGTCAACGGCATCCGTGCGTTCCTGCCCGGCTCGCTCATTGATACCCGCCCGATCAAGGACTTGTCTCCCTACGAGAACAAGACCATGGAATTCAAGGTCATCAAGCTGGATCGCAAGCGCAACAACGTGGTGTTGAGCCGCCGCGCCGTGGTCGAAGCCTCCATGGGCGAAGAGCGCGCGAAGCTGATGGAAACGCTGAAAGAAGGCTCCGTTGTCCGCGGTGTCGTCAAGAACATCACCGAATACGGTGCGTTCGTTGACCTCGGCGGCATTGACGGCCTGCTGCACATCACCGACATGGCCTGGCGCCGCGTCCGCCACCCGAGCGAAGTCGTTCAGGCCGGCCAGGAAATTTCCGCCAAGATCCTCAAGTTCGACACCGAAAAGAACCGTGTCTCGCTGGGTCTCAAGCAAATGGGCGACGACCCATGGATGGGCGTCAACCGCCGCTACCCGCAAGGCACGCGCATGTTCGGCAAGATCACCAACATCGCCGATTACGGCGCGTTTGTGGAACTTGAACCGGGTATCGAAGGCCTGGTGCACGTCTCTGAAATGGACTGGACCAACAAGAACGTAGCACCGTCCAAGATCGTGGCTCTGGGCGATGAAGTCGAAGTCATGGTTCTCGAGATCGACGAAGACAAGCGCCGTATCAGCTTGGGCATGAAGCAGTGCAAGGCCAACCCGTGGCAGGAATTCGCGCAGAACACCAAGCGCGGCGACCGCGTCAAGGGCCCAATTAAGTCGATCACCGACTTCGGCGTGTTCGTGGGCCTGGCTGCAGGCATCGACGGCCTGGTGCACCTGTCCGACCTGTCCTGGAACGAGCCGGGCGAAGCCGCTGTCCGCAATTACAAAAAGGGCCAGGACGTGGAAGCGCTGGTTCTGGCTGTGGACGTGGACCGCGAACGCATCTCGCTGGGTATCAAGCAACTCGACGCTGATCCTTTCACCACCTTCGTTTCGATCAACGACAAGGGTCAGATCGTTACCGGCAAGGTCAAGACCGTCGATGCCAAGGGCGCCGAGATCGACTTGGGCGAAGACATCATCGGCTACTTGCGTGCCTCGGAAATCTCGCGCGATCGCGTCGAAGACGCCCGTAACTTGCTTAAGGAAGGGGACGAAGTCACAGCCGTGGTTGTCAACGTCGACCGCAAGACGCGCAACATCCAGTTGTCCATCAAAGCGAAGGACATGGCTGACCAGCAAGAACAGATGACGAACCTGAGCCAGCAGTCCTCGCGTGAAAATGCGGGTACCACGAGCCTGGGCGCACTTCTGCGCGCCAAGCTGGACAACTCGGAAAAGTAAAAAAGTTGTCATGCCGGTCTCAACCCGGCATCCACACCAACCCCGCAGGACGCTACCTGTGGGGGCGATGTGGATTGCGGTCAGAAGGCCGCAGTGACGCTTTCGAATGCCGCGTCTTCCATGACCCGATCTGACCTTGTCGAAGAACTGGCCGCCCGGTTTAGCCAGCTTACGCACCGCGATGCCGAATATGCCGTCAAGACCATTCTTGATGCTATGAGCGACGCACTGGTGCGGGGGCACCGCATTGAAATTCGGGGTTTCGGGAGTTTTTCTATTAACCGGCGTCCGCCGCGAATGGGGCGAAATCCCAGATCCGGCGAGAGTGTGGCTATTCCGGAAAAGCGTGTGCCGCACTTCAAGCCGGGGAAGGCTCTGCGCGAAGCCGTAGATAAGCGGACGGCGGAGATCGAAGCCGGGACAAGGCCTTGATGGCAATAGAATCTCTTCGTCACCGAGGAGATGCATGAAATACCTCATGTGGCTGCTCAAGGCAGCCATTTTTTTTACTCTTTTCGCGTTTGCCCTGAACAACCAACAGGACGCAATCGTTCACTTCTTTTTTGGCACGCAGTGGCGTGCACCACTCGTGCTGGTTGTGCTTGCAGCCTTTGCCATGGGCCTTGTGATAGGGGCGCTGGGCATGGTGCCGCGATGGTGGAACCAACGCGGAGCAGCCAAGCGGGCACGCGCTGGCATGGGCTCACCCGCAGTTCCCGGCGACGAACCACCCACCACGCTGCACCATGGACTTTGACTTGAGCTGGATCCTGCTGGGTCTGCCGCTTGCCTTTGTGCTTGGCTGGGTGGCCTCGCGCTTTGACCTGCGGCAGCTGCGCATGGAGAACCGTCAGGCACCCAAAGCTTACTTTCGAGGGCTGAACTTCCTTCTTAACGAGCAGCAGGACAAGGCGATAGATGCCTTCATCGAAGCCGTACAAAACGACCCAGACACCTCCGAGTTGCACTTTGCACTGGGCAATCTTTTCCGGCGGCGCGGCGAGTATGAGCGTGCGGTACGGGTTCATGAACACCTGCTATCGCGCGGCGACCTGACACGCACCGACCGCGAACGCGCCCAACATGCCCTGGCACTTGATTTCCTGAAGGCGGGTCTGCTGGATCGCGCTGAGGACGCGCTTAGCAAGCTGGAGGGCACACCATTTGAAGGGCAAGCGCGCCTTGCGCTTCTGGCGATCTACGAACGCTCACGCGACTGGGCACACGCAGCAACCATCGCCCAGAAACTTCAAACATCGGGAGAAGGTAATTTCAGTGGGCGCTTGGCTCACTATGTATGTGAAGAGGCTGCCACACTCGCCGCTGCAGGCCGCCACGCCGATGCGCTGGCACTGCTGGAGCAGGCCATTGCGCAGGCGCCTCAAGCGCCTCGTCCGCGGATAGACCTTGCCACACTGCGGCACGTCAACGGAGACGCGGACGGCGCATTCAA
Source organism: Ramlibacter sp. (assembly GCA_014376765.1). Classification (GTDB taxonomy): domain Bacteria; phylum Pseudomonadota; class Gammaproteobacteria; order Burkholderiales; family Burkholderiaceae_C; genus JACMQX01. Next base: position 10,244 of record JACMQX010000013.1, read on the forward strand.
GACTCTGCAAGACCTTGCGCGTGAAACTCCCGGTGCTGTTCCACTGGTCGCAGCGCGGCTGGCACAACTGGCTGCTGACGTACAACGTCTAGCCAAAGCACTGACTCTGCTCAAAGACAGCTACGCTCAAGCACCGTCACTTGACGTGCTGGAGGCGATCGTTTCACTCCAAACAGCGGCTGGCGCTTCGAGTGAGTCCGCGCGCGAGTGGTACGTCCATCATCTTGAGCGTGAGCCCTCGCTGGTAGCTGCAGCCAAATGGATTGCGGGCGAAAAGCTCGAGCACGAACAGTTTCATCCCCAAGTGCAGCGTGCGCTGGACCATGCGGTGCGACCTCTGACGCGTTACCGGTGCGCTGCCTGCGGCTTTGAGGCCAAGCAGCATTTTTGGCAATGCCCGGGCTGCCAGGCCTGGGACAGCTATCCCGCTCGCCGGGTCGAAGAAATATGAAAAACCCCAGCAAAAAAGAACTCGCCGCTGCCCGCGTTCTCGTCGTCGGTGATGCCATGCTTGACCGCTACATCTACGGCACGGTCGACCGCATAAGCCCTGAAGCGCCGGTGCCCGTGGTGCGCGTCACGCACGAGGAAGAACGAATCGGGGCTGCGGCCAATGTGGCGTATAACGTGGTCACACTGGGCGCACAGGCCTCCCTGCTCACCGTGGTGGGCGACGACGAAGCAAGCCGGAAACTCGAGGCGCTGGTCGCTAGAACGGGCATCAAGCCGCATTTCGGCCGCGACGCGCAATTGCAAACCACGGTCAAACTGCGTGTTATCGGGCGTCAGCAACAACTGATTCGCCTGGACTTCGAGAACACGCCCAAGAACGAGGTATTGGCCTCCCAGTCAGAAGCGTTCACCGCACTGATGTCACAACACGACGCGGTGCTCTTTTCCGACTACGGCAAGGGCGGACTGGCTCATGTAGCGAGCATGATCAAGGCTGCTCGCAACGCTGGCAAAGCGGTGCTGATCGACCCAAAGGGCAGCGACTACTCCCGCTACAGCGGCGCCACCATCATCACGCCAAACCGCAACGAACTGCAGCAGGTCATTGGCGCCTGGAACGACGATGCTGATCTGCAACACCGGGCGCAAAACCTGCGTGAGCAGTTGGGTCTGGACGCCTTGATTCTTACCCGAAGCGAAGAAGGCATGACGCTGTTCGACGCGCAGGGCCATTTACATGTGGGCACGGAAGCCCGCGAGGTTTTTGATGTCACGGGTGCGGGTGATACTGTCATCGCTACTATGGCCGCGCTCGCCGCTGCTGGCCTGACACCGCGCCAATCGATGCCGCTTGCCAATCGAGCGGGCGGTATCGTGGTGGGCAAGTTCGGCACTGCTACCGTCAGTTATGAGGAGTTGTTCCAATGAGAATCGTAGTCACCGGCGCGGCCGGCTTTATCGGCAGCAACATTGTGCAGGGGCTCAATGCCCGGGGCATTAACGACATCATTGCGGTAGATGACCTGACTCAAGGTGACAAGTTTCGCAATCTCGCTGACTTGCGAATCGCTGACTATGTGGACGCTGACGCGTTTTATGAACTTTTTGCGGAGGGCGCCTTCGGCAAAGTGGAAGCCGTATTCCACGAGGGCGCATGCAGCGACACAATGGAAACCGACGGCAAGTACATGATGGTCAACAACTACACCTTGTCCTGTGACCTATTCAACGCCTGCCAGGAACGCGGCGCACGACTTCTATACGCCTCCTCCGCAGCGACCTACGGCGGATCGGACAGCTTCCGGGAAGCACCGGAATTCGAAAAGCCGCTCAATGTTTATGGCTACAGCAAACTCCTGTTTGACCAACGCATGCGCTTGGAGTGTGGGCCAGAGTTCACGCGCATGAAGAAGCAGGTTGCAGGCTTTCGATACTTCAACGCGTATGGTCCGCGTGAGCAGCACAAAGGCCGTATGGCCAGCGTCGCGTTTCACCAGTTCAATCAGCTCAATGCAGAAGGAAAGGTCAAACTGTTTGGCGAATATGGCGGCTACGGCGCTGGCCAGCAAATGCGTGACTTCGTGTTTGTAGATGATGTGGTGGCCGTTAACTTGTGGTTCTTTGATCATCCGGCAAAGTCAGGCATCTTCAACGTGGGCAGCGGCCATGCCCAGCCATTCAACGATGTGGCGCTTTCAGTGGTCAACTCAATGCGCGGGGACTTGCCCAAGTTGGGACTTGCGGATGCCGTAGCGGGTGGCCTGATTGAGTACGTGGCCTTCCCCGAAGCCTTGCGCGGCAAGTACCAGTGCTACACCCAAGCCGATCTCACCGCCCTGCGCGTAGTCGGCTGTGAGCATCCTTTTGACAATGTCCAGACTGGAATTGCCAAGTACGTTCATCGGCTTTCTACGGCCTGATCAATTTTTTGAAGCCAGCACGTCAACGGCTGCAGTGTTTTGAACGTTGAAAACTTGCCTGGAGTTTTGGGCTTAACTCCCGGCAGGCCGTACGCCGGGTTCTCTCTTTTGATTGAGGACATTTTCATGTTGAAAAAAGTACTGGCCCTCTTGGCCATGATGTACGCCGTAGTATCTTTCGCCGCCGTTGACGTAAACAAGGCCAGCGCGGCCGAGCTTGATGGTGTCAAAGGGATCGGTCCCACAGCCTCCAGCCGGATTCTCGCGGAGCGTAAAAAAGGTGAATTCAAGGACTGGCGTGACTTCACCACTCGCGTAAAAGGCATCAAGGATGCCAAGGCCAAAAAGTACTCAGCCGAAGGCCTAACGGTTAATGGCGCCGCTTATAAGGGCGAAGCACCGCCTGCTGAGGACATAAAATCCAAAATTGAGGCGAAAAAGAACAAGGGAGAGAAAGCCGCCCTGACCGAGGTTTCCAAGAAGTAACCGCAGCCCGACAGCAAAGAGCCCGCGTCTGCGGGCTCTTTTGCTTTCAGGGCATGATCGTCACCGGTGAAACCCCATCCGGAAAAAACAGGGACTCACCGACAATTTTTTGCGTTCAGCCTTTGCCGTATCCGCCACCCCCCGGTGTGTAAATTTCAAACACATCGCCAACAGCCATTTCTGCCTGGGCAATATGACCAAGTTCCTCGCTCTTGCCATCAACACGCACAAGCCGGTTGATACCCACCTGCCCTGCCTCTCCACCAGCCATACCGAACGCACCATGCTTGCGGCCATTCGACAGGATGCTGGCGGTCATAGGCTCCAAAAAGCGCACCGAGCGCACACCTCCGTCGCCCCCTTTCCATTTACCTTTGCCACCAGATCCTTTACGAATTTCATAGCTTTCTAGGCGCACCGGGAAGCGGAACTCAAGAACTTCCGGGTCGGTAAGGCGTGAGTTTGTCATGTGGGTCTGCACCACACTCGTACCGTTAAAGCCTTGGCCGGCACCTGAGCCACCGCTGATGGTCTCGTAGTACTGATAGCGCGCATTGCCAAAGGTAAAGTTGTTCATGGTGCACTGGCTCGCCGCCATGACACCCAGGGCACCATACAAGGCGTTGGTAATACAGCTGGACGTCTCGACATTGCCTGCCACTACTGACGCGGGCGGATTAGGGTTGAGCATTGAACCAGCGGGAATGATCACCTTAAGCGGCTTGAGGCAACCCGCGTTGAGGGGAATGTCATCGTCCACCAAAGTTCGGAAAACGTACAGCACTGCCGCCATGCACACCGCCGTCGGCGCATTGAAATTGTTCATCTGCTGCTGCGACGTCCCGGTGAAATCAATTTCAGCGCTGCGCGCTGCGGCGTTGACGCGAATCGCTACTTTGATCTGGGCGCCGTTGTCCAGCGGTAAGGTGAAACTGCCATCCTTCAGACGGGTGACCACCCTTCGTACAGACTCTTCAGCGTTGTCCTGCACGTGGCCCATGTAGGCCTGCACTACGTCCAGTCCAAACTGCTCAACCATCTTGCGCAGCTCTTGCACACCCTTTTCGTTAGCCGCTATCTGGGCCTTCAGGTCAGCCATGTTCTGCTGGGGATTACGACTCGGATACTTACCGCTCTTCAACAGCTCCACCATCTCAGCTTCCCGCAACACACCCTGCTGCACCAGCTTCACGTTGTTGATCTGTACACCTTCTTCCTCGATCAGCGTAGAGAAGGGGGGCATGGATCCCGGCGTGGTTCCCCCGATATCGGCATGGTGGCCTCGCGAGCCTACGTAGAACGTGGGTTTGCCTTCCAGATATACCGGCGTGATCACGGTCACATCTGGCAAATGTGTTCCGCCATGGTAGGGATCGTTAAGCGCGTACACGTCCCCCGGCTGCATAGTGGTCGCATTCTCGCGGACGACAGTTTTGATGCTCTCGCCCATGGAGCCGAGATGCACCGGCATATGCGGCGCATTGGCGATCAAATTGCCTTGCGCGTCAAACAGTGCACAACTGAAATCCAGCCGTTCCTTGATGTTCACCGAGTAGGCGGTGTTCTGCAGTTGCAGTCCCATCTGCTCAGCGATATTCATGAAAAGGTTGTTAAACACCTCCAAGAGCACTGGATCGACTTTTGTACCCGCCGCAAACTTGACGGCGCGGGCCACGCGCCGATCAAGTACCAAATGGTCAAGTGCTGTCAGCGCCGCCTCCCAACCAGGCTCCACAATGGTCGTGGCATTCTTCTCTGCAATGATGGCAGGACCGGAGATGAGGTCGCCGGCTCGCAAATCCTCACGCACCACAAGCGCCGCATCATGCCACTGTCCGCCAGAATACATACGCACGGTCTCACGGCGCGGGACCTCCCGGCGGTCATGCATGGCATGGCGCGGCTCTACAGGCGCATCGCCTGCAACCACCGCCTCCACTGATACCGCTTCCACAATCAGCCCCTTACCCTGCATCAAAAAGGCAAAACGTTGCCGGTACGCCGCTTCAAAGGCGAAACTGATCGCTTCCATCGAGCCAAAGGGGACGATCAGAGCTGAGTCGCTTCCTTCGTAGCGCACATGCACGCGCCGCAGCATCGTGATTGCACCGTTACCCACTTCCTGGCGAATAAGTTCGCCTTTGGCGTTATCTGCCAGCGCGGCGAGCTTGTCAGCAATGCGAGGCAGCGCATCAGCGGACAGCTTGACTTCTACAGCGTGTTCACGGATCACAGACTGATCGGCCAGGCCCATCCCATACGCACTCAATACACCCGCCAGCGGGTGTACAAACACTTTGGTCATACCCAACGCGTCTGCCACGAGGCATGCATGTTGACCGCCTGCGCCGCCAAAGCACTGCAGCGTGTACCGGGTCACGTCATAGCCGCGCGCAACGGATATTTTCTTGATTGCGTTAGCCATCTGCTGCACAGCGATGTTGATAAAGCCTTCGGCCACCGCTTCGGCCGAACGACCCGTGCGGTCTGCAAGTTCATTGAACCTGACCTGCACAGCCTCAGAATCCAATGCCTCGTCACCCTGCTTGCCGAAAAACTTGGGGAAATATCGCGGCTGGATCTTGCCTACCATGACATTCGCATCTGTCACAGCGAGGGGCCCGCCGCGCCTGTAGCTGGCAGGCCCAGGATTCGCACCTGCGCTTTGTGGTCCGACGCGAAACCGCGATCCGTCAAATTCAAGGATGGAGCCACCGCCCGCTGCAACCGTATGAATGCTCATCATGGGCGCGCGCATCCGAACGCCCGCTATCTGGGTCTCAAACTCCCGTTCGAACTCACCGGCGTAGTGGCTCACATCGGTAGAAGTGCCACCCATATCAAACCCGATGACCTTCTCATGGCCAGCGATCGTTGCGGTGCGCGCCATACCCACAATGCCGCCAGCCGGGCCACTCAAGATCGCATCTTTACCCTGAAAAGCGTGAGCATCAGTAAGGCCGCCGGACGACTGCATGAAAAACAGTTTCACACCGGGCATCTCGCTGGCTACCTGCTCAACATAGCGCCGCAGGATTGGCGATAGGTAGGCGTCCACTACGGTAGTGTCCCCGCGGCTCACAAACTTCATCATCGGACTTGTTTCGTGCGAGGTACTCACCTGTAAGAAGCCAACCTCACGAGCTATGCGCGCAGCTGCCTTTTCGTGGTCCATAAACCGGTACCCATGCATAAAGACAATTGCCACGCTACGAAGTCCATTCGCGTACTGTGCAACTAGGTCCTGTCGCAGCCGGGAGTCATCCATGGCGCTGATCAGTTCGCCGGTGGCACCGACACGCTCATCTACCTCAACTACCGCGCTATAGAGCAGCTCGGGAAGGACAATATTTCGATCGAAAATTCGCGGCCGATTCTGATAAGCAATTCGCAACGCGTCGCGAAACCCTTTGGTCGTCACCAACAGCGTTGGTTCGCCCTTGCGCTCCAGCAATGCGTTGGTCGCTACAGTCGTGCCCATCTTGACGCACTCCACTAGCTGCGGCGTCACCGGCTGATCAACTTCCAAACCCAGCAAATGCCGGATTCCTGCCACCGCTGCGTCCTTATACTGTTCCGGATTCTCACTAAGCAGCTTATGCGTGATCAGCGAACCGTCGGGACGACGTCCCACCACATCGGTAAATGTACCTCCGCGATCGATCCAGAATTGCCAACGGGGAGAGATGTCTTTCTGCATGATGTCCAGTTGTCGTTTTGAAGCAACCAGTGTTGCTGTCAGGGTTGCGTGTAATACGGAATAAAAATGTCATTGGCTTCATTGCCAACTGATCGTACCCATTCACGGGAGAAGCGCTCGCCCAAGCGTTTGATTTCATGGTCCAGTTCGCCAGGTATGCGTTCAATCTTGACGCCATTGCGCCGAAGCTCTTCGGTCGCGCTCAGTGCCTGTTGCTGGCTGGCCTCCCAGCCGCGTGTTTCCGCTTCATCAGCAGCCTTGACAACAGCCTTGCGGATATCTGGCTTTAGCGCGCCAAGCTCCTTGGTGTTGACAAAAACGACGTTCTTTGGGAACCACGCGTTGATTTCATAGTAGTGCTTGATTGAACTCCACACCTTGTTATCCACGCCGGTGACGGCAGAGGTAATCATGCTGTCCATCCGGCCTTCTGCCAACGCTTTTCCCACGTCGATCATGGGGACGTCAACAGGCGTGGCGCCGAGCAGTTCCGCGATCCGCACGGTCGTTGCGTTGTAGGTTCGCATACGGGCACCCCTGAAGTCGCTGATGCTGCGGATGGGCTTAACGGAATGCAAGCCTTGTGGCGGCCACGGCACGGCGTACAACAGCGTGAGTCCTTGTGCTTCCAGATGCCGCACCATGCCAGGGCGCTGCAATTTCCACATGCGCTTGGCATCCTTGTAGGAACTGACCACGAACGGCACAGAATCCGCACCTGCAAATGGTATGTCTTTGACCATGCTGGACATGATGGTCTCGCCAGCCTCGACCTTACCCTCCCTGACTGCACGGCTGATTTCATTGAGCTTGGCGAGCGTATTGTTGGGGGACACCTGAATGTCCAGTTTCCCTGCAGTCGCCAGTCGGACGTCACGCGCGAACTGAGCTATGTTCTCTGTGTGAAAGACTTCAGCGCGATAACCTGTTGCCAGTTTCCATACCACGGTTGCTGGAGAAGACACAGGCGCGGCGTTATTGGGCGCTTGTGCAAGTGAATTCTGAACGTGACTCAGCAAGGCCACGGAAAGCGCGGCCATCAACAAAAACTTCATGATGAACTCCTTGGCGGACCTACCCTTTTAGGTCGGTTACAAACATTTTTCCAGGGGCGTGCGTTATACAGAAAGGTAGCTTGCTGCTTTGGGCCACCCACTGGGGCGTAACACCACAGGCCCAGAACACCGGCACTTCATCTTCATTGATGCTGACCGCATCACCGTAATCCGGCCGGCTCAGATCGGCAATACCGATAACCGACGGATTGCCGATATGGACCGGCGTACCGTGCGCCAGTGCATATCGGCCAGAAATCTTCACCACCATGGCAACGTCTCGGCTTTTGATGGGCCGCATACTCACCACCATCTCGCCACTCAACGAGCCGGATGGAGCACAAGTAATGTTGGTGCGGTACATAGCCACATTGCGGCCCTGTTCCAAATGCCGCAGAGCAATACCGGCCTGTTCCAAGGCATCTTCAAATGAGAAGCTGCAACCAATCAGAAATGTGACGAAGTCCGGTTGCCATAAATACATCACGTCATCGGGCTCCCCAACAAGCTCACCGTTGCGGTAGACGCGATAACCTGGCACATCGGTGGCGATGTTGGCACCTAATGCGCTCGAGGGCTCGACAGCGCCGGGTGCCAGCACCTCGATCAACGGACACGGTTTTGGATTACGCTGGCAGAACAGCAGGAAGTCAAAGGCCTGCGCCTGCGGAAGGATCATCAGGTTTGCCTGCAAATACCCTGGCGCGTGACCGGCCGTGGACGACTTGAATTGTCCATCGCGCGCGGACTTACGTAGAGTCTCAGGTTTTTGGGGATTCGTGATCATGAAGATACTGGTCAGTGGGCTGTCAAAGACCGAGGTATGCCTTCTTGACGCGCTCGTCATGCAGCAACGTCTGGCCCGCGCCCTCCATCACAATACGCCCCGTCTGAATCACATATCCATAGTCGGCAATATTCAGCGCTTTTTGCAGGTTTTGCTCCACCAGCAATATAGACACACCGGTCTCGTTGACCTGCTGGATCACATCCAGCACCTTTGTGACAAACTTTGGAGCGATTCCCCAAGAAGGCTCGTCAAGCATGAGCAACTTGGGCCGCGCCATCAGGCCGCGCGCAATAGCAAGCATCTGTTGCTCTCCACCGCTCATTGTTCCAGCGAGCTGTGTTGCACGCTCCTTAAGGATAGGAAAAAGGTCTAGCATCTGACCAATGCCTGCAGCCACCTCATGCTTGTCGTCGCGCGTGTAGGCGCCCAATTCAAGATTGCGCAAGACAGTGAGCTTGGGAAAGAGACGCCGGCCTTCTGGAACCAGCGAAAGACCGAGCGGCACGCGCCTATGTGCAGGCATTTTGTGTATGGGCTCTCCATTGAAGGTAATGGTCCCTGCATCGGCCGCATTGAGGCCAGCAACAGCGCGTAGAGTTGTGGACTTGCCATTGCCGTTCCCTCCCACAAGCGCCACGATCTTGCCGGGCTCCACAGTCAGGCTGACGTCTGAGATCGCGAGCACGTCGTCGTAACTGACCCGCAGATTGGAAATAGTGAGCATTTTTTCAATCTCCCAGGTAGGCAGAGATGACGACGGAGTCGCTGGAGACTTGTTGTGGCGTGCCCTCAGCGATCTTCAGGCCGCGGTCCAGAACCACGATCTTGTCGGCGATGGGCATGATGCCTTCCAGCACGTGTTCGACGATCAGGCACGAGATGCCGCGCTCTCGAATTTTCAGCACCACATCGACTGCCTCACGAACCTCAGATGGGTTCAGACCTGCCATGACTTCATCCATCAACAGGATCTTGGGGCGAATGGCCAACGCTCGGGCCACCGCAAGGCGTCTCTGTTCACTGATCGTCATGCTGTGGGCTGGTCGATCAGCAAAACGCTCCAGATTTGCAAATACCAGCCATTCCAAGGCCATTGCACGGGCTCGCCCTACATGACGCTCATGAAGCATGGCAGCGGTCATGACGTTCTCGCAAGCCGTCATGCTGGTAAACGTGCGGGCAATCTGGAAGGTGCGCGCCACGCCGGCGCGAGCACAGGCCTCTGGGGACAGCCCGCCAATGTTGACGCCAGCAAGTGTGATGGCACCCTCGGTCGGTGCGTAAAAGCCTGCAACGCAATTGAATAGCGTAGTTTTCCCGGCGCCGTTGGGGCCAATCAGACCCACGATCTGTCCGGCACCCACTGTGAAGGTAACGTCTTGGTTTGCCGTAAGTCCACCGAATCGCTTGCTGACGTTGGTAACTTGAAGCAGGCTCATGACACTTCTCCTGCAGGACGCTGTGAGGCAGAGGTAGGCGATGGCAATCCTTGTGCCACCGCATGCGCAGCGTCCTGTCGAACGGCACTGGCCCTGGCAGTGCGTCGCTCTTTGTAGTTACGTATCCACCCAATCAATCCCGTGGGGTAGAACACCGCAACAATGATGATGAGACTTGCATAAATGATGACGTCCGTCCCGCGCCCAGTTCCACCAAATACGATGCGGGTGAATTCCTCAATGCTCGTCAAAACTACAGCTCCGACAACCGGACCCAACAGAGTACCAACTCCGCCAAGGATGGAAACGAGTGCCATTTTGATTGACAGGGCCGTGGATAGCACCGAACCCGGATCGATATAGAGCTCTTTCTGCGCATACAGACTCCCACCTGCTGCAGTGAAGAAAGCGCTGACCGACAGCGCCACCTGTTTGTAGCGGGCAATGTTGACGCCCACGCTTCGAGCAGCATCGGGCTCATCTTTGATCGCACGGAAGTAGTACCCGAGAAAGCTGCGTTCGATCCACAGGTTGGCCGCCAAGGTCACACCAAGCAGTCCAAGCGCTAACCAATAGTAGGGAAGCTTGGTCGCAAAGTTCATCCAGATCAGGCCTTGCTTGTCCATCGGGACATACAAGCCAACCGCTGCGCCGCCGTACTCCCATTCAGTAAAGAATATCTGTACAAGTTCGGCTACAGCAATGGTCGCCATCGCAAAGTAGTGGCCCTTGAGCCTGAAGCAAGACCAGCCGAAGCCCAGGCTAAGTAGTGCGGCAAATAATCCACCGGCCAGGGTACCAACCCAGGGATTGATGCCAAACTTGACCAGTAAAAGCGTGGAGCAATATGCGCCCACTCCGTAGAACGCCGCGTGGCCCAGAGACACCTGGCCGGCATAGCCGCCTACCATGTTCCACGCCACACCAAGCTGTGCCGCCATTAACACAAGCACAATGAGATTCAAGTGGGATGTGTTGCTCACGACCGTTGGCACGAGCAGCGCAACGAAGGCGGCAATGAGAAGGAGTAATTTGTTCATGATGAGTCGTTACTTGCAGTCAAGCCTTGCCCATCAAGCCCTGAGGCCTGAACATCAGCACACCTAGAAATAGCACCAGAACGATGGCGGTCTTGTACTGGGGACCCACAAGCAGGCCACCCATGACTTCGATCACACCAACCAGAATGCCAGCCCAGAAAGCGCCCGTCACGCTTCCAAAGCCACCGAGATTGACCACCACAAACGCGAGCAAAATAAAGTTGGCTCCGACATCGGGGAAAATCGGGAAAAAAGTTGCGAGAAGAGCGCCTGCAGCGCCCGCACAAGCAGCGCCAATGCCCCAAGCAAGTGAAAACATTTTGTGGGAGTCGATGCCCATCAATCTGGCAGCTTCCTTGTCCGATGCGGTGGCCTCAAGTGCGGCACCCACACGCGTCTTGTTGAGAAACATGTAGATGATCGTGGTCACCACGATTGCACCCAAACCAGCAACGAGTTGAGGGGTTCCCAGCTGAATCCCTGCAAACTTGACGGTCCCGCTGACCGCCGAATTTTCAATCGAGCGAAAGTCTGGTTTCCACAGAAACTGTGCCACACCACGCAGCAAAATCATGATCCCAAAGGTCGTGAATATCTGAGAAAGCATGGGCGCGTTGATGATGCGCACGATCACCAGGCGATACAGAAGTACGCCAAAGGCGAAAAGCATCAACACTGTGAGGGGCAGGGTCAGCATCGGGTCCAGGGCATAGAGCGCAAAGAGCCAGAAGGTCGAATACATGCCCAGCATCAGGAACTCGCCGTGCGCAAAGTTCACGATGTCCATGACACCGAAGATCATGGTCAGCCCAATCGCGACGAGCGCGTAGATCAGCCCGATCAATACGCCAGAAGCGAGGGTCTGGATCAGAATTTCCGGTGTCATGGGTACTTCCAGGAAGGTTAAATTACGGCGGGAGGAGAATGTGCCGCCTACTTCCGGTCGGCCCATTTGGGCATCGGCCAGATCGGATCCTGGGTCGCGATGTTGAACGGCCACACTGTGTGATATTTGCCGTCCTTGATTTGAACAAGGATGCCCTGGCCCAGCGTGTTCTGGCCCGTAGCGTCAAACCTCACACCCTTCCACGGCATGATCAATTTGTTTCCTGGAATGTCAGTCGTGGCCAACGCCTTACGGATGGCTTCGGGCTCGGTCGAGCCGGCTCGGTTCAGCGCGTCTGCCAGAACCATCAGGCCGGTGAAAGTACGCGAACTGTTCCCGGTGAAGTTGATTTTGTACCGGGCATTGAAGAGATCATTGACTTGCTTGATCAGCGGATTGCGGTTGGCCAGATCCAGCGCCCAAACCTCCCGGGTGATCACGTAGTCGGCATCCTTGCCGAGCGTCTTGATGAAGTCCGTATCGGTGAAACCAGCGTTATTGGCCAGAATCATGTCGGGCGAAAAACCGAGCTCCTTGTATGTCTTCATCGACAGAATGGCGTCGGGCGTATAGGAAGATTGCAGCACCAAATTTGGATTAGCCGCCTTCAACGTCTGAACTTCAGATGTAAGCTGAGTCGTCTTGGCCGGATAAACTATCTGCTTGACGATGGTGTAACCGTAGTCCGGCGCCAACTTGGCTTGAAGCTTGGTAGTTTCCGTTCCCCACAGCCCGTTTTCGTTGAGTGAGGCAATGTTGCCGGGCTTGACGCCCTTTTTCGCTTGCAAGTCCTTTAGGAATTCAAAGGCATTGTTTACAAAAAGGTCATCGTGCGGGGTTGTCCGAAAAAACCACTTGAAGTTACGCGCAGTAAGGGAAGCAGAGGACGACTCCGGATTCAAAAACGGAATACCCGCCCGCTCCGCTACCTGGCTTGCTGTCGCGGTGACTGCGCTGTTGTAAGCGCCAACGATTGCAACCACACGCTCCTGGTTGATAAGGCGTTCTGCCTCAGTCGCGCCTGTCTGGGGATTAGCCTGGTGATCAGCAAACACCAGCTTGATCTTTGCACCCTTCAAATTGACAAGGCCTTTGCCGTCCGCAAATTGAAGCTCTGAAATCCCTTTGGCGCCGTTGTTGATGATGTCGGCGGCAAGCTCAAGAGCACTGCGAAGTTCGGCGCCGACCGAGGCGCCCGGACCCGTCAAAGGGTATATGACCCCAATTTTTATTTCCTGCTGCGCGTGTGCCGAAATGGCCAGACCAAGACCCGCAAGCAGAGTGGCCAATCTGGCCTTGGAGAAAAAACGCATTTGAAAAACTCCTCACATTGGAAGTGGAGCCACCGAGATGGCCGACGTGTCATTGACATGACATGTGAGTGATTGTGTTTTTCAGTTGGTTCCAGATCAAACAAGAAATTATTCGCTCAGTTCATCGATTTTTTCGCTGGAACTGTTTTTTGGTGGCGGTTTCTTTGAGCTTGCGAACACCGGCCTTTGGATGCGGTGCCAGCTCCTGTTTCTCAATGAAGCTGAACACTTCTTTGACCACAGTTTCAACTGCGGTTGAAGTGGGATCGGCGCGATAGGTTGCACAAACAGGCAGCGGCAGCAAAGCAGTGCTCGACTTGAGCAGTTTCAGGTTTCTGTGCGCCAGCAAACGCTCGGCTGCTACGCGTGGCAGTGTGGCAATGCCGAATCCACCTTCCACCAACTGGGTCATTGCCGAGATCGACGAAATCGTATGTACCCGCTTGGGTTCCAGCTCTGCCTGGCGGAACAGATCGACAAGCGCTACATGTGGTTGAGAGCCGCGCTGGAAAGTCAGGAGATCGACCTTCGCGAGGTCGCCAAGCGAATACAGACGGTGGCGGTGTTCATTCGCATTACCGACGAATACCATTTCCATCGCAGGCAATGAGCGGCTTCGCAAGCCTTCCATTGACGCAGGCAAAGCGGCGAAGATCAAGTCAAGGGCGCCGCGGCGGATTTGATCCAGCAAAACGGGCGTGGTCTCTACCGTCATTTCCAGTTCCAGATGCGGGTAGTCTTCACGTAACTTTTCCACCATCGGGATCAACCAGGAGTGCAGCACGGACTCAATGGCGCCCAGGCGCAAAGTCATTGCCTGAGGCGCTTCTGAGCCCAGTTCGGCCTTTACCTCGCGTTGCAATTCAAGCAAACGCTGTGCATAGGTAAAAAAGCGCAGCCCTGCGACTGTCAAGCGGAACTGTTTGTCACGCCGGTCAAGAAGCAGCACACCCAGTTCTTGTTCCAATGCCGCGATACGGCTTGACATGGCGGACTGCGTAAGGAAAAGTTTTTCGGCTGCACGTGTCACGCTTTTGAGTGAGACCACCCAGAAAAAAGCTTCAACAAATCGGAGGTTCATGGCGCGATCTTCACATGCCAGGGTTGGAAGAGCCGCTGGTCATTCAACAGCGAAATAGTCTTGAGCCCTGTCGCTTGTTCGATTCCAGCGCTATACGGCGGCATATTGGTGCACTCCAGGACCACAGAACGCAGGGCAGGCGCGCGCCGCATCAAAGAGACGGCTGCATCGACTACATCCTGCGCAGCTTTCGCAAGGTCCAGCTCCTGGTGATTACCTAGGATTCGCGTGGCAAACTCCCCTTCGGGATTGACGCCTTGAATCAGCACATCGCCCAACCGCTCGCGCGGCACGCCGGCTGCGCGCAAATGTTCTTTACCGAGGCTCGCGGCACTGATGGTCAGCACACCCACCTGCTTTTCGTGCGCAAGAAGGCTCGGCAACTGCATCAGGCTGGACGTTATGACGGGCACCTTGACGCTGGCCTGCAGTTCCTTTTGCAGCAGGACCAAAAATCCACAGCTGGTGGTGATGGCCCGTGCGCCGCGACGCTCCAGAAGGCGCATCACGCTCACGAAGCTGGGCACCACGCGGCCAGCGCGCAGACCCGCCGCCGACTGCACGACCTTTTCCGGCCAGATACCTCGCACCACATGAAAGTCAACTGGCACCCCAAAGGTGCCGGGTGCCCCGATGTCCCCCGGCGGACGCGGAAAGCGGGTGTCCAGCATAACGATGCCAAGAAACCCTCCCGGGGCGGCAGCGTTGTGGCTTGCGACCAAGGGAAAAGCCGGGGAATCTGGCCCGGGAATTGCATTTATGCTTCGTGCTTCGCTCATCAACTCATTGTCCCGGAGAGCTCATGAATTACAAATTCGGATTAATGGCTGTTGCCGCAACCTTGGCAACCACTGCCTTTTCCCAGACCAAATGGGACCTGCCGGCCGCTTATCCAGCCAATAACTTCCATAGCGAAAACCTCGTGCAGTTCGCAGCTGACGTGGACAAAGCCTCTGGTGGCAAGCTCAAGATTCAGGTCCACGCCAATGCATCCCTGTTCAAAGCCAATGAGATCAAGCGTGCGGTGCAAGGCGGCCAGGCGCCCATCGGTGAAGTGTTGCTGGTCAACTCGGAAAACGAAAACCCTATCTATGGCGCCGACGGCATCCCCTTTCTGGCCACAAGCTATGTAGAAGCCAAGAAACTTGCCATTGCGCAAAAACCTCTGCTCGACAAGCTTCTGGGTGCGCAAGGCATGAAATTGCTGTACACGGTTGCTTGGCCGCCACAGGGAATTTATGTCAACAAGGAACTTGCATCCGTGGCCGACATGCGGGGGCTGAAGTGGCGCGCCTACAGTCCTGCCACTGCGAAGATTGCCGAGTTGATTGGGGCTCAGCCGGTGACGATCCAGGCTGCAGAGCTGTCACAGGCGTTGGCCACAGGTGTGGTGAACAGTTACATGAGTTCGGGCTCGACGGGGTATGACTCCAAGACTTATGAAAGTATCAAATACTGGTATGACACGCAAGCCTGGTTGCCGAAAAACGCAATCATCGTGAATCAGAAGGCTTTTGACGCGCTCGACAAACCGACGCAGGAGGCTGTCCTTAAATCCGCCGCGGCAGCGGAAGCCCGTGGCTGGAAAAGCAGTGAAGAAAAAAATGAGTGGTATGCCAAGGCCCTGACCGAGAAGGGCATGAAGATCATGAAGCCACCACCGAAACTGATGGCCGACCTCAAGCAGGTTGGCGCGATCATGCTGGCCGATTGGGAAAAGAAAGCCGGCGCAGATGGTGCTGCCGTCATCGCTACTTTCCGGAAACAGTAAGCCGGAGATGCGCCGATTCCTCGACCGCCTCTATCTAGCCTCTGGCGCCGTGGGCGCCGCCTTCATCGCACTGATATGCATCGTGATGATTGCGCAGAGCATCCTGCGAGAGTTCGGCGTTCGCACCGGTGCAGCCAACGACGTGGTGGCCTGGTCTTGCGCAGCCGCGTCTTTCTTTGCAATGGCCCATGCTTTCAAACATGGTGACTTTGTCCGCGTGACTCTGTTGCTGGAAGCGGTGCCCGCCCGCATCAGGCGCGTGTTGGAGATCACCAGCCTGGCGATCGCCTCCGTCTCTGTTGGCTACCTGGCCTTCTGGGCCAATAAATTCACCTACGACAGCTGGCAGTTTGATGAAAAGGCACAGGGACTGCTGGCCATTCCGATCTGGATCCCGCAGATGAGCTTCGCACTGGGGTCCATCCTGCTTCTGGTCGCCGTGGTCGACGAGCTCATCATCGTACTGCGCGGGGGCCGGCCGAGTTTTGTCGTCGCGGTAGAAGAGCGCCACGCCAAAGGCGATTTCTCTTCGGACGTTTGATCCGGCACAACTCGAAACATCGCACCTTATGGACATTCTTCTTATCGGTGGCCTGCTGCTCGTCGTGATGATGGTGCTGCTTGCAGGCGGTGTCTGGATCGCGATGACGCTGGCTATTTGCGGCTGGGTCGGCCAGGCCTTCTTCACCACCACGGCAACCGGCAACAACCTGTTTTCGGCCTTCTGGGAAAGCAATGCCAGTTGGGAGCTTGCTGCGCTTCCGCTTTTCATCTGGATGGGCGAGATTCTTTTTCGCACCAAGCTCAGCGAAGAGATGTTTGAAGGTCTGCGCCCCTGGCTCAACCGTATACCCGGCCGCCTGATGCACACGACCATTTTGGGGTGCGGCATCTTCGGCTCGGTCTCGGGGTCCTCCGCAGCTACATGCGCCACCATCTCGCAAGTCGCCCTGCCCGAGTTGATGAAGCGCGGCTACAGCGAGAAAATTGCCCTGGGCTCCCTGGCTACAGCGGGCACGCTGGGCATACTGATCCCACCTTCCATCACCATGGTGGTCTATGCCGTGGCGGCAGATGCATCCATCATCCGCATTTTTCTCGCGGGCTTTCTGCCCGGCTTTTTGCTCATGGCGCTGTTTTCGGGCTACATCATCTGGTGGGCGCTGCGCAACCCCGATCTGCAACCGCCCGCCGATCCGCCCACAACCTTCATGCAGAAGCTGCGGTTGTCGGGCAACCTGATCCCCTGCGGCGCGCTCATTATCTTCGTTTGCTGGGTGCTGATTTCCGGCTACGCCACGGCCACAGAATGCGCGGCGTATGGCGTCGTCGGCTCGTTGGGGCTGGCCCTGTGGAGCCGGTCCCTCACCTGGAAAAACTTCTGCGATGGCCTGATGGGCACGACCCGCACCAGCTGCATGATCATGTTCATCCTGGCGGGCGCATCCTTCCTCACCAAGACCATGGCCTTCACCGGCATCCCGCGCGAGCTGGCCGAGTGGGTGGACCAGATGCACTTGTCGCCCTACTCGCTCATTGCCGTCCTGACCGTGGTCTACCTGATTCTGGGGACTGCCCTTGACGGCATCAGCATGATCGTCCTGACCAGCGCTGTCGTGCTACCCATGATCCAGAAAGCAGGATTTGACCTCATCTGGTTCGGCATCTTCATCGTGCTGCTGGTCGAGATCGCCGAGGTCACGCCACCGGTGGGCTTCAACCTCTTCGTTCTGCAAAACATGACCGGCAGGGACAGCAACACCATCGCCAAGGCGGCCTTGCCTTTCTTCGCGTGTCTGGTGGTGTGCATTGTGTTAATTACAGCTTTTCCCCAGATCGTGACCATCCTGCCGGATATGGTCATGGGCAAGGAAAAATAAAAAAGCGCCAATGCAAGCGGTGATCGCCATTTCCCTTGGCGCCAGTCTTGGCGCCCTCATGCGCTGGTGGCTGGGACTGTGGCTGACAAACCCGAACGGCATGCTGCCCTGGGGCACACTGGCCGCCAATCTCATTGGTGGCTATCTGGTGGGAGTGGCCATAGCCATATTCCAGTCCATGCCCGAGCTTGATCCGGTATGGCGCCTGGCACTCATTACCGGCTTCCTCGGCGGGCTCACCACCTTTTCAAGTTTCTCGGCTGAAGTTGTGCTGATGCTGCAGCAGGAGCGCTATGGCCTGGCACTGGGCACAGCCTTGCTGCATATGGCCGGCTCGCTTGTGCTCACCGTGCTGGGCATGAAGACCGTGGCACTCGCGCTGGCGCGCTAGTGCACAGAGCTCTGGCGTTCTCCTACGCTGTTTGAGGCCTTCTGGCCTTCAGATCCGCCTAAGAATGGCGCAGACTGGTGGCCCACACTCGCCCGAGATGAACACTTTCAAGAAAGCCATTGGCCGCATCGCCGGCGCCACAGTTGTGCCGTTGCTGGCGCTGATCCTCATTTTTGAAGAATGGGGCTGGGAGCCGCTCGCGCGCATGCTGGGCATCCTTGCCAAACTGCCGGTGTGGTCGCAGATCGAGCGGCTCATTTTGCGGTTGCCGCCTTACGCGGCCTTGCTCACCTTCATGGTCCCGGTGCTGGCGCTCATCCCGGTCAAGTTGCTGGCCTGGTACTGGGTCGCGCAGGGGCACACCATGCTGGGTCTGTCGGTGGTGTTAGGGGCCAAGGTCCTTGGCACAGCGATCATTGCGCGGCTCTTCACCGTCACCCAGCCTGCATTGATGCAGCTCTCCTGGTTCGCGTCACTTTATTGGGGATGGAAGCGGTGGAAGGACAGGATCATCGCCCGCGTCAGGTGCTCGCCGCAATGGCTCGCATTTGTCGTGCGGCGAAGGCGGCTGGCCCGCCAGGTGCGCTGCGCGCTGCTGCGGTTGCGGCGGTCCTTCTCCGCGTACAGGCCAGGGTAGTCATACTTAATGGTTATCGCGCGGGATACCAAAAGTCGCGTGAACCTTCTGGTACTTCACGGCCGGCTTGAGCACCATGCCGTCAGACAGTTCCCCCACAATGCCGCGCTGAATCTCCTGCCAGGGCGTCTGGCTCGCCGGGTACTTGTAGCCGCCTGCAGCCTCAAGCTTCGCACGCCGCCGGGCCAGCTCGTCTTCGGGCACCAGCATGTTGGCGGTACGCCTCTTCAGGTCGATGCGCACACGGTCGCCTGTCTGTAGCAGCGCGAGGTTGCCACCCGTGGCAGCCTCGGGCGAGGCATTCAGGATGGAAGGCGAGCCCGAGGTACCCGACTGCCGCCCGTCGCCAATACAAGCCAGCGCCGTTACGCCCTTCTTCAGCAGGTAATCAGGCGCGCGCATGTTGACCACCTCGGCCGCGCCGGGGTAACCCACCGGCCCGACACCGCGCATGAACAGCACGCTGTTCTCATTGAGTTTGAGCTTGGGGTCGTCAATACGTTTGTGGTAATCCTCAGGCCCGTCGAATACGGCCGCAGTGCCTTCGAAGGCCATCAGGTCCGCCGGGTTCTCCAGGTAGCGCTTGTGGAACTCCGGCGTGACTACGCTGGTCTTCATGATGGCCGAGTCAAACAGGTTGCCGCTGAAATTCAGGAAGCCCGCGTTCTTCTTCATCGGCTTGTTGTACGGGAAGATGACCTTGCGGTCCCCGGTGAACTTGCCTTTGCAGTTGTCAATCAGCGTCTTGCCATTGGCCGTCAAGGCCGGCTGGATCTTGCCCTGCGCGATCAGTTCGGCCACCACAGCCGGCACGCCGCCCGCGCGGTAGTAGTCTTCCCCCAGGTATTCGCCGGCGGGCTGCAGGTTGACCAGCAGCGGAATCTTGTAGCCATACTTTTCCCAGTCGGCCATGCTGAGCTCAACACCAATGTGTTTGGCAATCGCCACCAGATGCACCGGCGCGTTGGTCGAGCCGCCAATCGCAGAATTCACCACGATGGCATTTTCAAACGCCGCGCGAGTGAGGATGTCCGAAGGCTTCAAGTCCTCACGCACCATCTCGACAATCCGCTTGCCCGTCATGTACGCCATCTCCTGGCGGTCGCGGTACGGGGCGGGGATGGCCGCGCTACCCGGCAGCGTCATGCCCAAGGCCTCGGCGAGAGAGTTCATGGTCGAGGCCGTACCCATGGTGTTGCAATGCCCGGTTGAAGGCGCCGACGACGCCACAAGTTTCAAAAACTCCTGGTAGCCGATCTCGCCCGCAGCCATCAGCTCGCGCGCCTTCCACACGATGGTGCCCGAGCCCGTCAGCTCGCCCTTGTACCAGCCGTTGAGCATCGGCCCGGAGTTAAGCGCAATGGCCGGAATGTCGACAGTCGCTGCCGCCATGATCTGCGCCGGTGTGGTCTTGTCGCAGCCCGTGGTGAGCACCACGCCGTCAATCGGGTAGCCGTACAGCACCTCGACTAGCGAAAGGTATTGCAGATTGCGATCCAGCGCGGCCGTGGGCCGTTTGCAGGTTTCCTGGATCGGGTGAATCGGGAACTCGAACGCAATGCCGCCCGCATCGCGGATACCCTCGCGCACGCGCTCGGCCAGCACCAGGTGGTGACGGTTGCAGGGTGCAATATCAGAGCCCGTCTGCGCAATGCCGATGATGGGCCGGCCCGACTGCAGCTCATCAAAGCCCAGGCCAAAGTTCATGGTGCGCTCAAGGTACAGCGCAGTCATGTCGGCGTTGTCGGGGTTGTCAAACCAGGCTTGCGAGCGCAGGCTCATCTTGTTTTTGCCTTTCCCCTTGCCTGCGTGCTTGCCCTTGGTGGAAGTGGCTTTGATAGAAGTGGCTTTGGAGCCGGTCGTGCTTTTTTTCATTTCATGCCTTTCAATGTCTGGTCAGCCGTGGGCAAGGCCCTGCAGTCGTCGATGTATTGCCGCACGATGTCCGCAAAATTTTCATGGGGCTTCAAGCCCAGCCGCGCAGCACGAACTGCGCTCGCGCCACCAGGCCAGTTGCCCACGATGCCCGCCACGCGCTCATCGCGCTCAAAGCGCACCAGCTTGCGAACCTGTGGGCCAGCCACCTCCTCCAGTGCATCGAGCATGTCGCTCACACGCACGTTGAGCGCTGGCAGGTTCAAGGCCGTGCGGCCGCAGAACGCCTCGCGCGACGCCTCATACACCGCAATCAAACCGTCCACCGTGCGCGAAGGCGACGACATCGGGTGCGACACATCGGCCGACACCGGGCATATCGCCTCCACCCCCGCCAGCGGCTCGCGGATGATGCCGCTGAAGAACGACGAGGCCGCGCCATTGGGCTTGCCCGGCCGCACAGTCACCGTCATCAGCCGCGCAGCGCGGCCGTCGATGTAGCCCTTGCGGGTGTAGTCGGCAATCAGGTGTTCGCAGATCAGTTTTTGCGTGCCGTAAGACGTCTGGGGCGCGGGCAGCGTGTCGTCGGCCACCAGCTTGGGCAGCGGCACCGCCGGGTCCGGCCCAAACACAGCCACCGAGCTGGAGAACACCAGCCGCGCCACCTTGCCGCCCGCATTCACATGGGCCCGCAAGGCGTCAATCAGCGCACGCGTGCTGTCCAGGTTGGAGCGCAGCCCCAGATCAAAGTCTGTTTCGCATTCGCCGGAAACGGCCGACGCCAGATGGAACACACCGTCAAATGGCTCGGTACGCAGGGCCTCAGTTTGCGCAAGCAGCGGCCCGGTGCGTGCCGTCACACGCGGATCAGCCAAGAGGTCGGCGGGAGGCGTCGCAATGTCGGTGAGCACCATGCTGGTAATGGGTCCGCCAGCCAGGGTGCCGCGTGCCAGCAGGGTGCGGGCCAGGCGCGCGCCAAGAAAGCCGCCACCACCGGTAATCAATATTTTCATATCAGTCCTTCAGGTTTTCTTTTGATCGGATGAGGGCCGCCTGCGCCGCCGGGAAATGACGCCGCCCTCCACGAGCCGCTGCTCGCCGCGAAGAATATGGTCCGTGGCGTAGTGCCGCGCTGCAGCGGCGTCGCCAGCGGCAATCGCCTCAACAATCGCGCGGTGCTCCAGCTGCACGGCCTGCATGAAGTCGCTGCGCCGCGCCTCGTTGCCACGGGTGATGCGCATGCCCTGGCACAGGTACTGCTCCAGGAAACCAATCAGCAGCCGGAACTGCGGGTTGCCGGTGGCCTCACCGATCACCCGGTGAAAAGCCAGGTCTTCTGCCACACCGTCGCGCCCCTGCTCAACTGCCGCATCAATCCCCTTGAGCGCGCGGCGCAAAGAGGCCACCTGCGCACGCGTCGCCCGCTCGGCGGCCAGCGCGGCGATCTCGCCTTCCAGCACGCGGCGCACCTCCACCACATGAACCACCGCCTGCACGGAGGCGAGCACAGCGGGGTCAAAGGCGAGCGGCTGGTTGACGGGCTTCTCGGCCACAAACACGCCCGAACCCTGGCGCGCCACCACAAGCAGAAGCGACTTGAGCTGGTGCATGGCCTCGCGCACCACGGTACGGGACACGCCATGAAGGGCGGCCAGCTGCAGCTCGGTCGGCAGCCTGTCCCCCGGCTTGAGAAGGCCTGACTCGATCTGCGCGACCAGGCGCAGCGCAAGACGGTCAGACAAACGTTCAGCCACCAAGCGGGTTGGTTCTGCGGGGGGAAGGGCCTGAGGGGCTATGGGCGAATAGAGCACGGTTATCAGGTCATCATACAAATTAAGCTTAAGTTCGCCATCGGGTTTTCCTGATGGCAAGGCCTGCGCGCTGTGTACATACTGCCCCATCAATCAAAGAGGCTTCAGTCAATGGCCAGTGTCACGATCCAGGCGGTCAAGAAGAATTTCGGCGAGGTGCCCATCCTTCATGGGGTGGACATTGACATCAAGGACGGCTCCTTCACCGTGCTGGTCGGTCCCTCTGGTTGCGGCAAGTCCACCTTGCTGCGCATGATTGCCGGGCTGGAGCAGATCAACAGCGGCGAGATCCGCATTGGCGAGCGCCGAGTCAACGATCTCCCCCCCAAGGAACGCGACATCGCGATGGTGTTCCAGAACTACGCGCTTTACCCGCACATGACGGTGCGCCAGAACATGGCCTTTGCCCTGTCGCTGGCGAAAATGCCGCAGACCGACATCGACAGCAAGGTCAACCGCGCGGCTGAAATTCTGGGTCTCATGCCGCTGCTGGATCGCTACCCGCGCCAGCTTTCGGGCGGCCAGCGCCAGCGCGTGGCCATGGGCCGCGCGATCGTGCGCGACCCGCAGGTCTTCCTTTTCGACGAGCCACTCTCCAACCTGGACGCCAAGCTGCGCGTGGCCATGCGCAGCGAGATCAAGGAACTGCACCAGCGGCTGGGCACCACCTCGATCTACGTCACGCACGACCAGATCGAGGCCATGACCATGGGCGACAAGATCGTCGTCATGCGGGACGGCCGCATCGAGCAGACCGGCAGCCCGCTGGAGCTGTACGACAGGCCGGCCAACCAGTTTGTGGCGGGCTTCATCGGCTCACCGGCGATGAACTTCCTGCCCGGCACCCTGCGCCGCAATGGAAGCACTGCGACAGTTGAGTTGAATGACGGCACCTTGCTGGACGCGCCGATCGCCGCCGGCGGCACAGATGGCCAGCCCGTGGTGTACGGCACCCGCCCGGAGCACCTTTCGCTCTCGGGCAGTGGCGGCATCCCGTCCAAGGTTGTGGTCCTGGAGCCCACCGGCATGGACACCTTCGTCGCCTGCCGCCATGAAGGCGCGGAGCTGTCGGCGGTGTTCCGCGAGCGGCACGACTTTGCGCCCGGCGCGCTCATTTATCTGCAGCCTGACCTGCAGCGCGCCCACCTTTTTGACGCAGGCACTGGCGAACGGCTGGTGGCTTGAATCTTTCCAGTACTCGCCCGTTCAAATTAATTACAGGAGACAGACCATGAGTGATTTCAATCGCCGCAAGTTTCTGGAGGGATCCGCCGGTGTGGCCGCTGCGGCAACCATAGGCACCGGCTCGGCCGTGTTTGCGCCTTTTGCTCAGGCGCAGGCACAGATCATGAGCTTCAAGCCCGAGAAAGACGCCAAGCTCCGCGTGCTGCGCTGGAGCCGCTTTGTGCAGGGCGACATTGACGCCTACATGATCAACGTCAAGAAGTTCACCGAAAAAACCGGTGTTGAAGTCCGGGTGGACAACGAAGGCTGGGAAGATGTGCGCCCCAAGGCCGCTGTAGCCGCCAACACCGGCGCAGGCCCCGACATCATCCTGTCCACCAACGACGACGCCAACCTGTACCCCGACAAACTGCTCGATGTGACGGACCTGGCCGAATACCTCGGCAAGAAATACGGTGGCTGGTACCCCGCCGTGCAGCAGTACCTGCGGCCCGATGGCAAGAAGTGGCTGGGCCTGGGCCTGGGCGCCGCCGGGTCCAATATCGTTTACCGGGACAGCATGGTCAAGGCTGCGGGCTTCAGCACCTTCCCCAAAGACACAGCCGGCTTCCTCGCGCTGCACAAGGCGCTGGCCGCCAAAGGCACGCCCGGCGGTTACGCGCTGGGCAATGCGACGGGCGACAGCCTGTGGACCAACTGGCTGATGTGGTCGCACGGCGGCATGCTGGTGGACAAGAACAACAAGGTGGTGATCGACAGCCCCGAGACCGTCAAGGCGCTGGAATACGGCAAGGAGCTGTATGCCACCTTCATCCCGGGCACGCTGTCCTGGCTGGACCCGAACAACAACAAGGCCTTCCTGGACGGGCAGATCAGCGTCACCAACAACGGCATCTCGATCTACTACGCCGCCAAGAACAGCACCGACCCCAAGGTCAAGGAAATCGCAGCCGACATCCAGCATGCGTCCTTCCCGGTGGGCCCGGCGGGCGTGCCAACCGAGTCGCATCTGTTCTTCAACCAGATGATCTTCAAGTACACCAAGTACCCGCAGGCGGCCAAGGAATTCCTGCGCTTCATGATGGAGCGCGAGCAGTTCGACAACTGGCTCATCGGTGCGGGCGGCTACATTGCGCAGCCGCTTGCAGCGTACGAGTCCTGCCCGATCTGGACGTCTGACCCCAAGCACACGGCCTACCGCGACAGCGTGAAGAACATGCGCCCTTCAGGCCACGCAGGCAGGCTGGGTTATGCCTCAGCCGGCGCGGGTGCGGACTTCATCGTGGCCAACATGGTGGCTGAAGCCATCAGCGGCGCGAAGACCCCGAGGGAAGCGGTCGAGCGCGCGCAGAAGCGGGCCGAGCGCTACTACAAGGTCTAGATGACAGCGCTCGAGCGATTCCAGAACAGCAGGAATGCACTGGGCTGGGCCTTCATGGTCCCGGCCACGGTGCTGCTTGTCTTGTTCCTCACCTACCCGCTGGGCCTGGGCACCTGGCTGGGTTTTACCGACGCCAAAATCGGCCGCAGCGGCGAGTGGATCGGGGTAGAAAACTTCGCCTACCTCATTACCGACAGCGTCACCCAACTGGCGCTGTTCAACACCCTGTTCTACACCGCAGTGGCCAGCGTCGCCAAGTTTGGTCTGGGCCTGTGGCTGGCGCTGCTTTTGAACAAGCGCCTGCCGTTCCAGAGCTTTTTTCGCGCGGTGGTGTTACTGCCGTGGATCGTGCCCACCGCCCTTTCGGCGATTGCCTTCTGGTGGATCTTTGATGCGCAGTTTTCCATCATCAGCTGGGTGCTGATCAAGATGGGGCTGATCGACAAATACATCGACTTTCTGGGCAACCCCTGGAATGCGCGCATTTCCACCATCATCGCCAACGTCTGGCGCGGTATCCCGTTCGTGGCGATCTCGCTACTTGCCGGCCTGCAGACCATCTCGCCCTCGTACTACGAAGCATCGGCCATTGACGGCGCCACGCCGTGGCAACAGTTCCGCCACATCACCTTGCCGCTGCTCACGCCCATCATCGCGGTGGTGATGACGTTCTCGGTGCTGTTCACCTTCACCGACTTCCAGTTGATCTATGTGCTCACGCGCGGCGGGCCGCTCAACGCCACGCACCTCATGGCCACGCTGGCGTACCAGCGGGCGATCTCGGGTGGCGCCCTGGGTGAAGGCGCGGCCATTGCAACCTTGATGGTGCCCTTCCTGCTGGCGGCCATTGCATTCAGTTATTTCGGCCTGCAGCGCAGGGCCTGGCAGCAAGGCGGCGACAAATGAGCAACAAAGACAAAGCCGGCATGGAAGGCATGGACTTCCTGCAGTCCCTGCCGCGGCGCTGGGTGACCATCTACATTCCCATCGTGTTGTTCGTCATCGTGCTGCTGTTCCCGTTTTACTGGATGGCGATCACCTCGTTCAAGCCCGACAACGAGCTGCTCTCGCGCACCGGCAATCCGTTCTGGATCATCGGCCCGACGCTGGCGCACTTTGAGAAGCTGCTGTTCAAGACGCAGTACCCCTCGTGGCTGCTCAACACCATCATCGTGTCGGTGGTCTCCACCGCCATCTCGCTGGTGGCGTCCATCCTGGCCGCGTATGCAATTGAGCGGCTGCGCTTTCAGGGCGCCAAGCCGGCGGGCGGCGCGATCTTTCTGGCTTACCTGGTGCCGCCATCGATCCTGTTCATTCCCCTGGCGGCCATCGTCGTCAAGCTGGGTTTGTTTGACAGCCGCATGGCGCTGATCCTCACCTACCCGACCTTCCTCATCCCGTTTTCCACCTGGCTGCTGATGGGCTACTTTCGGTCCATTCCTTATGAGCTGGAAGAGTGCGCCTTGATTGACGGCGCCACGCGCTGGCAGATTCTGGTGAAGATTGTGTTGCCTCTGGCCGTGCCGGGGCTGATCTCGGCCGGCATCTTTGCCTTCACGTTGAGCTGGAACGAGTTCATCTATGCGCTGACTTTCATCTCCTCCAGCGAAAACAAGACTGTGCCTGTGGGGGTGGTGACCGAGCTGGTGGAAGGCGACGTCTACCACTGGGGCCCGTTGATGGCCGGGGCTTTGCTCGGCCCCCTGCCCGTGGCGTTTGTGTACTCGTTTTTTGTGGAGTACTACGTGTCGGGGATGACGGGGTCGGTCAAGGAATAGCAGGGTTTCTGCCCCGCAGGACCGCTACGTTGTTTCACGCTGAGGTCGGACCACCACCGGCGCGCCGGTCAGAGCTTTGGGGATTTCGCTCTGACCACAATGCGGTCGAGTGAAGAAAATCCTGACTTTCCCGCTAGTGCACGGGGGTCAGCGAGCAAGAGATAAGTCCCATCGCCATCACCTAAACTGGCGAATGAAGTCAGACCATTTCTACGCCCCATGTAAGCACCACCTGCCCCGTCAATGACCCCCACCGCAGGCCCCCTGCCCACCCAACGCCAGGCCTTGTTCGCAAGGCTGGCACAGCAATCCACCTACGACGTCGCCATCGTCGGCGGAGGGGCTACGGGCCTGGGCATTGCACTGGACGCAGCCGCACGCGGATTCAGCGTCGTACTGGTCGAGTCGCACGACTTTGCCAAGGGCACATCGTCACGCGCCACCAAGCTCGTGCATGGTGGCGTGCGCTACCTGGCGCAAGGCAACATCAGTCTCGTGCGGGAAGCGCTGCACGAACGCTCGACGCTGTTGCACAACGCCCCGCACCTGGCGCAGCCTCTGCCCTTTGTGATGCCCTCCTACAAGTTCTGGCAGACACCGTTTTACGGCGTAGGCCTCAAGATGTATGACGCGCTGGCGGGCAAAGCCGGCCTGGGGCAAACAGAATTTCTTGATCGCGCCCAAACCCTGGCACTGCTGCCCACCGCGCAACCCACAGGCCTCAGGGGCGGCGTCAAGTACTGGGACGGACAGTTTGACGATGCGCGCCTGGCGCTCGCCTTGGCGCGTACGGCAGCCTCGCGCGGCGCCCTGCTCATCAACTACTGCCGCGCCACCGGCCTGCTGCACGACGGTGGCAAGGTCGCCGGCCTTCAATGCCAGGACCAGGAGACCGGCGAGCCCTACCGCATTCAGGCGCGCTGCGTCGTCAACGCCACCGGCGTGTGGGTCGATGAACTGCGCCAAGCCGACGCCGAAGCTGCTGGCCGCACGGCCAGCCCCATGGTCGCGCCTAGCCAGGGCGTGCACCTGGTGGTGGATCGGGGCTTCCTCCCCACAGACCACGCCCTGCTGGTGCCCAAAACATCAGACGGCCGCGTGCTCTTTGCCGTGCCCTGGCTGGGCAAGACCATCCTCGGCACCACCGACACGCCCCGCCACGACCTGTCGCGCGAGCCCACGCCGTTTGCCGATGAAGTGGCCTTCATCCTGACCGAGGCGGGCAAGGCGCTCTCGCGCGCACCATCGCATGCAGACGTGCGCAGCGTCTGGGTCGGCCTGCGCCCACTCGTCAAACCGCAGGGAGACGACGAGGATGACGACAACACCCAGGCAATCAGCCGCGAGCATACCGTCAAGGCCAGCCGTTCTGGCCTGGTCACCGTCACTGGCGGCAAGTGGACGACCTATCGCGCGATGGCCGAAGACGTGCTGGCGCAATGCTTTGAAAGCGGCCTGCTGAAGCGGCGTGAGGCCGGCGTCACGGTGGACCTGCGGCTGGTAGGTGGAGACGGCGATGCATCCCGCCACCAGCCCATCAGCGCCGCGCCGGGCTACCACGCCTATGGCAGCGAACAGGCCTTCGTGCAGTCGCAGTTCCAAAGTCCGGGCGGTAAGCGCACCGACCTCGGCTGCGGCCTGACTGAAGCGATGGTGCGATTTGCCGCACGCTACGAATATGCCCGCACAGCAGAAGACATGTTGGCCCGCCGCCACCGCGTGCTGTTCCTGGACGCGCGACTGGCTGCGTCCATGGCACCTGCAGTGAGCGCGATCCTGCGTGAAGAAACCGGTGTGGACCCCCAGCTCAACGAGTTTGCTGCGCTGGCGGCGCAATACACCAACTTGCCTGCCTCATGAGGGACCGCAGCCCTGCCCGCCATGTTTGCCCTGCCCACCATTCTTGAAGGCGACTTCATCGGCGTCTTCACCGACATCGACGACACGCTCACCACTGAAGGCGCCATCACCCCCGATGCGCTTCAGGCCCTTGCGCAACTCAAGGCCGCAGGAATGCATGTGATCCCCATTACGGGCCGCCCGGTGGGCTGGAGCGAGCCGTTTGCTGCGCAGTGGCCGGTGGATGCAATCGTGGCGGAGAACGGCGCGGTGGCGCTGCGGCGCGAGGTAGAGCCCAGAGGCGGCGATACCCGAATTCGCAAGCTCTATCAACAAGACTCCCTCACCCGCCAAGCCAACTACACGCGCATGCAGCAGGTCGCAGCGCGCGTGTTGCGTGGAGTGCCGGGCACCACGCTTGCGCAGGACTCGCCTGGCCGGGAGACCGATATCGCCATCGACCACAGCGAATTTACCCGCCTGCCGCAACCCGCCATCGACGCGGCGTTGCGCATCATGCGGGCTGAAGGCATGACAGCGACTGTCAGCAGCATCCATGTCAACGGCTGGTACGGCAGCCACAACAAGCTGGAGGGCGCGCGCTGGATCGTGCGCACCCTCTTCGGCCGCGATCTGGACGCAGAGAAATCACGCTGGGTGTTTGTTGGCGACTCGACGAATGACGAGCTGATGTTTGACTTTTTTCCCACCAGTGTGGGGGTGGCGAATATCCGGCGATTCGAGCAGCAGCTGGTGCATAAACCCCTCTATGTCACGCA
>JACMQX010000090.1 GCA_014376765.1 Ramlibacter sp.
CCACTTCGTGTAGCAAAACGCCAGCGCCATCTGTGTGGGCGTAAGGCCGTTCTCGCGGGCCAATGCGTTGTAGCGGCGGGCGGCGGCCAGCGCGTCGGCGCGGCCCCAGCGCTGCTTGCGCACCGACTCGAACTTGCCCACACGTGCATCGCGCGGCGTGCCTGGCCCATCGATGCCCGGTTCGTCGTACTTGCCGGTGAGCAGGCCAAAGCCCAGTGGCGAATAGGCCAGGAGCGACACGCTCAGGCGGTGTATTGTTTCGTCCAGCCCGTTGTCCACGGTGCGGTTGATCAGGCAGTACGGGTTCTGCACTGTGGCCACACGCGGCAGGCCATGCTGCTCTGCCAGGCGCACGAATTCATGCACGCCGTACGGTGATTCATTCGACAAACCAATCGCGCGCACCTTACCCGCCTTGACCAGCCCGGCAAACGCCTCCAGCTGCTCGTGGATGCTGGTAGCCGTGCGCTCCAGCTTGGGGTCGTAGTACATCACCCCGAAGGCCGGCACATGGCGTTCGGGCCAGTGGATCTGGTAGAGGTCGATCACATCGGTCTGCAGGCGCTTCAGGCTGGCGTTGCATGAGGCCACGATGTCAGCCGCCGTCATGCCCGCGCCGTCGCGCACCCAGGGCATACCGCGCGACGGGCCCGCCACTTTGGTGGCCAATACCAGCTTGTCGCGGGCACCGGGCGTTTTGGCGAACCAGTTGCCGATGATGGTCTCGGTCGCGCCGAAGGTTTCCTGGCGCGCAGGCACCGAATACATCTCGGCCGTGTCGATGAAGTTAACGCCGCGCTCCAGCGAGCGGTTCAAGATGGCGTGGGAAGTGGCCTCATTGACCTGCTCTCCGAAGGTCATGGTGCCCAGGCAGATGGGGGTGACGTGAAGGCCGCTGGTACCAAGCTGGATTTTTTGCATGCGAAGAAGGGCTACAACTTAAAAGCCGATTGTGCCGAATAATTAATTTATCGGAACTCTCCCCTGCCCGCTGGGTCACTCGTGCGTCTGTGGGTGGTGGCTGGCAACGTCAAGCTGGCGTCCTTGCCGGCCAAGCTCCTGTTCGCGGCGATCCAGTGCGTCCAGACGCAGCTTTGCCTGCTCGTGCCCCAGCGTCAGCTTGAGCAGGGCGTGACGTTGCTCCCGAGCACGCACAGCGTTGCCAAGCCCGCTCCGCCATCTGGCGTGCAATGAATTCGAGCGGACAGGCGGTACCAGGTTACCCGCAGCCGAAAGCTGCGCCATCGACTCGATCGCCTCGTCCAACAAGCGTTCCCGGGACTTGGACTTCAGCTCAAGCAGAACGTGATCTGGATGGGGAGCGTGCTGCAGGCTGGCGATGTCCACGTCGATTTGCCGCAATACATTCAGCCGCAGAAAGTTGCCGTCGAAACCCTGCGCCAGGAGCTTCATCGCTTCGCCATGGCGTCTGTCACGCGCCTGGTGAATCGAGGCCCGCTCCCGGATGATCTGCGCGCGCTCACCGGCGCTGCTCGCGGGCGCGGCTGACAATGTGGGCATGTGCACCATGACAGGCGCGCTCGCCGCTTGCGATGCCTGGCCGTGCATGGTGCGCACGTGGAAATCAACACCCCCCCGGCTACCCGTGGCGAGAGCGCGCAGTTCATGCGTTGGCAGCAGCGAGAGAAGCTGCGTACCCAATAGTTGAACCGCGCCATTCAAAGCAAGAGAAGAATCCGTAGCGGCCGGGAGCGCCGATTCTTCATCGCGTCCCGTATGGATCACGACCGGCGCAAGCTTCAGCAGGGGCTCGTGGCGCCGCCATCCTTCGGGCAACAAGCGGTTGAAACTCAATCTGAACTGACCCTTGGCCCTGCCTGGTGCCCTGCCCGATACGTCAGGCGCTTCCGACTCTGCATTGCCAGGGAGGTGACGGTGAAAAGCATTCAACTGGAATG
Source organism: Ramlibacter sp. (assembly GCA_014376765.1). Taxonomy (GTDB): domain Bacteria; phylum Pseudomonadota; class Gammaproteobacteria; order Burkholderiales; family Burkholderiaceae_C; genus JACMQX01. The sequence goes on from JACMQX010000090.1 coordinate 1,920, forward strand.
CAGATGAGCGAGAAAGGCCGGAGTGATTCATTCAAAAGTTCCATGTTTCAGAAGATGGTCACACTTTCAGTGCAACTCCTTCAGCGACATGTAGGACATCCTCTCTAAGCCGCATCAGACGGCAGAGGTCCAGCAGGTAGTGATTGATCTCGGGCCGTACCGGCGTTCAAGTGCCCTGGGAACGCACACGCTTTTCTTCCTGCAAGCGCAGCACCCGCCGTTGCACCTTGCCAGTCGTCGTCATCGGCAACGCGTCAATGAACTCAATCTCCTTGGGGTATTCATAGGGCGCGAGTTTGTCCTTCACGTGAGCCTGCAAGGCGGCCACCAGCGCCTGGTCAAAGGCCTGCGCATTGGCTGAGCGCAGCCGCTCGGCCGCAGAGTCGGGCGACAGCACCACATAGGCCTTGACGACCGCGCCGCGTGCCTTGTCGGGTTTGGGCACGACGGCCGCGTTGGCCACGGCCGGGTGCTTGACCAGGCAGTTCTCGATCTCGCCGGGACCGATGCGGTAGCCCGCCGCCTTGAACACATCGTCGGCCCGGCCCTGGTACCAGAGGTAGCCATCGGCATCACACGTGGCGATGTCGCCGGTGCGGCACCAGTCGCCGGTGAACTTGGCGCGCGTGGCGGCCTCGTTCTTCCAGTAGCCGAGAAAGAAAATCGGGTCGGGGTCACCGTGCACATCGAAGCGGTTGACGGCCACGTCGCCCGGCACGCCCACCTCGCATTCCTTGCCTTGTTCGTCGATCACCGCCACGCGGTGGCCGGGGTAGCCCTTGCCCATGCTGCCGGGCCGCGCGGGCCAACCGACGCCGCTGCCGGTCTGCCCGTTCATTGCGCAGTTGCCCACCACATAGTTCATCTCGGTCTGGCCGAACATTTCATTCACGGTGATGCCCAGCTGCTCCTGGCAGTAGGCAAACACCGCGTCGCCAACGGCCTCACCCGCACTCATCATGGCCTTGAGCTTGATGCGGAACATTTTCTGCGGGCGCGGGTAGGCTTTCATCATGGCCTTGAGCGCGGTCGGGAACAGGAAGGTGTGAGTGACCTTGTATTGCTGCATCAGCGTGAAAGCCATCTCGGGGCTGAAGCGGCCGTTGTACGCCACGATCTCGCGGCCGAAGTAGAGCGAGGGCAATAGCGCGTCGATCAAACCGCCAGTCCAGGCCCAGTCTGCGGGGCTCCAGAAAACATTGCGCTGCTCCCTGGCCGTACCTGCCGGCTCCGCGTCGCCTGATTGCCCCTGGGTGGGAAAGCCGAACCAGTTCTGGCTGCATACGAACCCCGTCAGGTTGCCAATCAAAGCGCGATGCGGCAGCAAGGCGCCCTTGGGCGGGCCGGTAGTGCCACTGGTGTAGATCAGCACGGCGCCCTCCTCCGCCCTGGTGCGCACGGCCTCAAAACGCGGTGGCTGCTGTGCCAGTTCAGCGTCGTATTCCAGGTCGGCGGTGACAGCGGCATCGCCCACGCCCAACACCCGGCGCAACCCGGGGCAAGCAGCGCGCACCGAGCGCAGGTTGTCGATGGAGCTTTCATCGCAAATGGCGACGACGGCCTCACTGTCGTTCAACCGGTACTCCAGTGCCTCGGGGCCAAACAGCATTGACAGCGGCATGGCGACCGCGCCCATCTGGAACACGGCCATATAGGCCACGGCCGTCTCAAAGCGCTGCGGCATGACGATGGCCACGCGGTCGCCGCGCTGCACGCCCAGCGACACCAGCGTCCCGCTCAGGCGGTTGGCCTGCTCCTGCAGCTGTGCATAGGTGTGCGAGGTGGCCTCCACCCCTGTTCCGTCTTCATGGATCGCCACGCGCTGCGCTGCATCCGCCTGCGCGGCCCAGCGGCCACAGCAGACCTCGGCGATGTTGAATTCTTCTGGTACCAGCCAGCGAAAGCCGGCGTGCATTTGCGCGTAGTTGTCTTTGTGTTCGTTGCCTGTCATGGCGCGTCTCCTCGTAGTGGCCAAATGTACCAACAAGGAATTTGGAGGCTTGGGACACCGCAGGCTGCAAAAACCGCGCGAAGCCCCGCACGCGATTACTTTTATCATCCACCCCATGTACCAACCCAAGACCACCGCGCGCAGCGAATTCGTGCCGATCCGCAACCTGAACTACCACGTGCTCATCTGGGGAGAGCCTGTGCCGGACCAGGCGCCGCTCGTCATGGTGCATGGCTGGATGGACGTCGCGGCGTCGTGGCAGTTTGTAGTGGACGCCCTGGCCCACGGGCGCCACGTGATCGCGCCGGACTGGCGCGGTTATGGGCTCACCCAGGCGCCACCGACAGACAACTACTGGTTCCCCGATTACCTCGCCGACCTCGACTTCCTGCTGGACCACTACACAGGCACCAACGCCGTGGACCTGGTCGGCCACAGCATGGGCGGCAACATCGCCACCCTGTACGCAGGCGTGCGGCCCGAACGCGTCCGCCGGCTGGTCAACCTGGAAGGCTTTGGCATGGCCCGTACCGAACCCGCCCAGGCCCCGGGGCGCTACGCCAAATGGATGGACGAACTCAAAACCCTGCACCGCGGCGAGATGGCCCTCAAGGCCTACGCCGACTCAGCAGGCGTGGCGCGCCGCCTCATGAAAACCAACCCCCGCCTGACTGCCGACAAGGCCGCCTGGCTCGCCACCCAATGGGCCCGCGTGAATGCACAGGGCCAGTGGGAGATCATGGGCGACCCGGCGCACAAAATCATCAACGCCAACCTTTACCAGGTGGAAGAAGCCCTTGCGATTTACGCACGCATCACGGCGCCCGCCCTGGTAGTTGAGTCCAGCGAGAACGACCTGGACAAATGGTGGGGCGGCAAGTACACCCTGGCCGAATACCGCGAACGCATCAAAAGCATTCCCGACCTGCGCATCAGCATCATCCAGGAGGCCGGCCACATGCTGCACCACGACCAGCCTGAAAAACTGGCCGCAATGATCGAGGCCTTCCTGTAGCCCGGCAGGTGAGTAGGTTCCCATCGCGCCTTGGTGTCAGACGCCTCCTACAGCACACAGCTGCCCCAATGAAGCGGCCTGAACAGGGGCCTGCCCCCCGGCCGTGCGTGAAATTCCGGTGACTTATTTCGGGCAAACTGCACGATGCTTCAAGATGCAACGAAACGTCCCATGAACAAAAACGCCGAACCGGTCCATCGGGAATTTCGCCGCATCCTCAGCCGCAACATCATCATCCCCCTGGGCGTGGGCCTTGTCAGCGCGGTGCTGTTCGTCTGCATCATCCTGTACCTGCTGTCAGTGCTGGGCTGGGTCGAACACACAGACAGGGCGATCAGCCGGGCCACGGAACTGCAAAAACTCAGCGTGGACCAGGAAACCTCCATGCGCGGCTTTCTCATCAGCGGGGATGAAAGCTTTCTTGGCCCGTACGACACAGCGCGGCCGAAAATGAAGGTCAACGCAGCCAACCTGCGCGAGTTTGTCAGCGACAACCCGCCCCAGGTGGAACGGCTGGACCGCATCATGGCCCTGCAGGCGCAATGGGACGTGTACGCCAGCGACATGATCACGCAGCGGCGGGAAGGCAAGGACGTGAACAACATCGTGCGCAGCGGCCGCGGCAAACGCCTGACCGATGAAATGCGCAATGAGTTTGATGCGTTCATCGGAACAGAAGAGCGCCTTCGAATAACTCGCAGCGAGTCAGCCAGCACCGTCACCAACGCCACCGTCATCCTGTACCTGCTGTTCAGCCTGGGCGTGGCGGCCCTGCTGGCCTACTTCGGGCGGCGCGAGCTGGTTGGCTTGTCAGACTCCTACAGCGCAGCGCTGGAAAAGCAAGCTGAGCACAGCGACTACCTGCAGGGCCAGGCCTGGCTGAGCGACGGCCAGTCGCAGTTGTCTGAAATCCTGGCCGGCCAACAGTCGCTGCATGCCGCCGGGCGCAATGTGCTGGAGTTCATGGCCCGTTACCTGGGCGCCGCCGTGGGTGCGATGTATGTCCGCCAGGAAGACGGCGCTTTCATGCGGGTGGCCACCTACGGGTTTGCCGGGCAGTCCAGTGAATCCGGGGAATGGGGCGACAGCTTTGCGCCCGAACAAAGCCTGATCAATGAATCCGCTGGTCAGCGCAAGATCATGACTCTGAACGACGTGCCTCCCGAGTACATCCGCGTCACTTCGGGTCTGGGCCACGGCACACCGCTCAGCCTGCTGCTGGCCCCAATTGCGAACGACGGCCAGGTCAACGGCGTTGTGGAGCTGGGCTTCATGCGGCCCCTGCAGGCCCGCGACTCAGAACTGCTCAAGCTGGTGGCTGGCAATCTGGGCGCGTCGGTGGAGGCAGCCCGCTACCGCCAGCGGCTGCAGCATGTGCTGGAAGAATCCCAGCAGCTCAATGAAGAGCTGCAGGTGCAGCAGGAAGAGCTGCGCACCACGAATGAAGAGCTTGAAGAGCAATCCCGCGCACTCAAGGAATCACAAACCAACCTGCAGAACCAGCAGGCCGAGCTGGAGCAAACCAACGAACAGTTGTCCGGGCAGGCCACCCAGATGGAGCAGCAACGCGACGTGCTGGACCAGCGCAACGCGGCCCTGCACAACGCGCAGGAAGAGCTGGAAAAACGCTCCGGCGAAGTGCAGCGCGCCAGCCGCTACAAGTCCGAGTTTCTGGCCAACATGTCGCACGAGTTGCGCACGCCGCTCAACAGTTCCCTGATCCTGGCCAAGCTGCTCGCTGAAAACCCCAGGGGCAACCTCACTGCCGAACAGGTGCGGTTTTCTGAGTCCATTTATTCGGCGGGCAACGACCTGCTCAACCTGATCAACGACATCCTGGACATCTCCAAGGTCGAGGCCGGCAAGCTGGAAGTGCGGCCTGAAACCACCCACCTGTCCCGCATGGTGGGCGGGCTGCAGCAGTTGTTCGAGCCCCTTACGAGCAACAAGAAGCTGCAGTTCCGGGTGGAACTGTCGCCGGGCCTGCCCGAGACGCTGTTCACCGACCGCCAGCGGCTCGAGCAGATCCTGAAGAACCTGCTGTCCAACGCGGTCAAGTTCACTGACAAAGGCTCGGTCTCTTTCACCGTGGCGCCTCACCCCACCGGGCTGGCGTTTAAGGTAACGGACTCTGGCATTGGCATTGACGCTGCGCAGCAGCAGGCGATTTTTGAGGCCTTTCACCAGGCCGACGGCTCCACCAGCCGGCGCTTTGGCGGCACCGGCCTGGGCCTGTCGATCTCGCGTACGCTGGCAGGGCTGCTGGGAGGCTCCATCAGCGTGGCCAGCACCCCCGGCCAGGGCAGCACCTTCACGCTGCTGTTGCCAGTGGAATACGACCTGTCCCGCGTGACCACGGTGCCCAGCCCCATGGCTGTCCCCTTCATCCCGCCACTGCCGGCTCCACCGGCAGCGCCTGACCTGCCCGCGCCAGTACCGCGGCAAGCGCCCGCCTTTGCCGATGACCGCGATGTGCCCGCAACGCCGGGGCGCCGCTGCGTGCTGGTGATTGAAGACGAGCCCCAGTTCTCCAAGATCCTGTATGACCTGGCCCATGAGCTGAACTACCGCTGCCTCGTAGCGCATGAAGCCGCAGGGGGCTGGGAGATGGCCCAGCGCTTTGTGCCGGACGCGGTGCTGCTGGACATGGGACTGCCGGACGGCTCGGGTCTCACCGTGCTGCAACACCTCAAGGACACCGCCACCACGCGGCACATTCCTGTTCACGTAATCTCGGCGCAGGACCGTACCGAGGCGGCGCTGCAGATGGGCGCGATTGGCTACGCCGTGAAGCCGGCCACGCGCGAACAGCTGAGGGCGGTGTTTGACCGCATTGAGGCCAAGCTCGCGCAAAAGGTCAAACGTGTGCTGCTGGTGGAAGACGACCCGGTGCAGCGCGACGCCATCATCCGCCTCATTGGTGAAGGCGAGACAGAGATCGTCGCGGTCGAGTATGGCGAGGCGGCGCTCGCCCAGTTGCGCGGCTCGGTGTTTGATTGCATGGTGATTGACCTCACCCTGCCCGACATGCACGGCAGCGACCTGCTCAAGCGCATGGCGCAGGAAGACATCCGCGCCTTCCCGCCTGTGATTGTCTACACCGCGCGCAACCTCACTCGGGCGGAAGAGGCGGAACTGATGCGCTATTCGCGCTCCATCATCATCAAGGGCGCTCGCTCGCCCGAGCGGCTACTTGATGAAGTGACCCTGTTCCTGCACAAGGTGGAAACGCAGCTGTCCACCGAGCACCAGAGCATGCTGCGCCTGGCCCGCAGCCGCGACAAGGTGTTTGAAGGCCGCAAGATCCTGGTGGTGGACGACGACGTGCGCAACATCTTTGCCCTGACCAGCGCGCTGGAGCACAAAGGCGCGATTGTGGAAGTGGGCCGCAATGGCATTGAAGCGCTTGAAAAACTTGCCTCCTTGCCCGACATCGACATGGTGCTGATGGATGTGATGATGCCCGAGATGGACGGCTACACCGCCACCCGTGAAATCAGGAAGCAGCGCAAGTTCCAGAAGCTGCCCATCATTGCCGTTACCGCCAAGGCGATGAAAGATGACCAGGCCCGCTGCCTTGAAGCCGGCGCCAACGACTACCTGGCCAAACCCATCGAACTGGAACGTTTGTTCTCGCTGATGCGGGTGTGGCTGCCCAAGCTGGAGCGTGTCTGAATGCCAGACAAGCCGTTAACCGCGCCGGTGGACATTGAATTGCGCTTGCTGATGGAAGCCATCTACCAGCAATACAGCCACGACTTCCGGGACTACGCGCCGGCCTCCTTGAAGCGGCGGGTCGCGCAGGCGCTGGCGCAGCTGGGGCTGCCCACGGTGTCCAGCCTGCAGGAGCGCATCCTGCGCGATCCACAGTTCTTTGCGCGGTTGCTGCAGTACCTCACCGTGCCGGTCAGCGATATGTTCCGCGACCCCGGCTACTACCTGGCGCTGCGTCAGCAGGTGATCCCGGTGTTGCGCACCTACCCCTCGATCAAGATCTGGATCGCCGGCTGCAGCACTGGCGAGGAAGTGTTCTCCATGGCCATCCTGCTGCGCGAGGAGCAGCTGCTGCCCCGCAGCATCATCTACGCCACCGACATCAACCCCAGCTCGCTGGACAAGGCGCGCGCTGGCATCTTCCCGCAGGACAGCGTGCGCCAGTACACCGCCAACTACCAGCGGGCCGGCGGCACCAGCAGCTTTTCGGACTACTACACCGCGGCCTACGGCGGCGCGCTGTTTGACAAGACGCTGTGCGAGAACGTCACCTTTGCCGACCACAGCCTGGCCACCGACAGCGTGTTTGCCGAGACGCAGTTCATTTCCTGCCGCAACGTGATGATCTACTTCAACCGCGCGCTGCAGGACCGGGCGCTGGGCCTGTTTGCCGATTCGCTGTCGCACAGGGGCTTCCTTGGCCTGGGCAGCAAGGAGAGCATTGACTTCTCGGCCCATGCCAAAAGCTTTGAGCCGGTGGTCAAGGCCGAGCGCATCTTCCGCAAGGCAGGGGTCTGACATGCAGCGCCAGCTCCCCGCCAATTTCAGCCGCAGCTGCTCGGCGCTGGTTATCGGCGCCTCGGCCGGCGGGGTGGAGGCGCTGTTGCAACTGCTGTCCGGCCTGCCCGGCAGCTACCCGCTGCCGGTGATTGTGGTGCTGCACATTTCGGACGACCGCAATAGCCTGCTGTCCGAGGTGTTCAGCTACCGCCTGGCAGTGCCTGTCATGGAGGCGGCTGACAAGCTGCCGGTACAGCCGGGCACCGTGTATTTTGCGCCGGCAGGCTACCACCTGCTGGTGGAGGCTGACGCATCGTTTTCGCTCAGCTGCGATGCGCGCGAGCACTACTCGCGCCCGTCGATTGACGTGCTGATGGAA
>JACMQX010000091.1 GCA_014376765.1 Ramlibacter sp.
ACTTTCTTTGCCGGAGCTGCTTTCTTTGCGGGTGCAGCCTTTTTGGCGGGGGCTTTTTTAGCCGGAGCTTTTTTCGCAGTTGCCATGATTGATTTTCCTTCTAGAAGTTGATTAATCACCAGCGAAGAACTGCTTCTCCACCGGCAAGGCGATGCTACTGGAGAAAAACGCTGCTTCCAAGCGAAAAAACACTTTTTTCACTCTGACGCGCAGTGATTTCTCCTCTGGCGTGCTCACTTGGCCGGCGCATCACGCAAAAGCTCAATGCTTTTTGCCTGACCCGAGGATGAGAAAAACGCCCGCGAGGATCACCGCGCATGACAACCATTCGGCACGCGTCACCACTTCATTGCCCAACGTCACGCCAAGAAAAAGTGCGATCAAGGGGTTCACAAACGCATAGCTGGTGGCCGTGGCGGAGGGCGAATGCGCCAGCAAATCCAGGCAAGCACTGAAGGCGATGAGCGAGCCGAACAGCAACAGGTAGCGCCACGCGAGCACGATAGATGCGGTGCATCACCGCTGGAAGTTGCTCACCCAGTGCAAGAGATATCAACATCAACACCGCGTCACCACACAACATTTCTCTCGCAAAGCCGAAAGGCCCGTGAGCGAGCGGCAGCCGCGTTGTCGACAGCACAGAACCCAGCGACCATGCCAGGGCCCCGCCTGCAATGCAGGCCAAGCCGGCGGGCGCAGCAAAAAAAGTTGGCGCACGCATGAGCAAGGCAACGCCCGAGAGCCCCAGTGCCATGCCGCCCAAATCGAGCCGGCTGCCGCGCCAGCCGAACAGGACGCCCCAGCCGCACGCCATCATCGGCATCACCGCAATGAAGGTGGCGATCAGGCCCTGGCCGATGGTGGCGGACGCTGTGGCGACCATTCCCGTGCCGCCGCCGGGCATCAGCGCACCCACGATGAAAGCGTTGCGCCAATGCGTCAATGTCGGTAACGGATGACCCTCCCCAGCCAGCCTGAAGTGACGGAGCGGGTGCGCAAGCTCGAGCTCACCGGCGTCATCAAGGGTTACCGCGACCAAGTGGACTAGCAGCGCCTCGACTACGGCATCCGCGCGATCGTGCGGGTAGCCAGGGCCGAGTACGCGCGTGTGGTCAAGCTGGCGGAGCAAACGCCCGAGGTTATCAATGCGTGGAACCTGACGGGTGAGGACAGCTGGGTCATGGAGATCGCGGTAATCGATGTGCGGCACCTGGATGCGGTGGTCACCAGGTTTTGTATCCTTACCGAAACCTCAACCTGTATCGTGCTCAATGCGGCGCGGGAGAACGCGGCGGTGTTGCCGGCGCGGCGGCAACACATCAAACCATCCATCAGGAAAGTCACCGGAAAATGAAGACCTCTTTTGCGACCTGCGATTTTTGCGATCTCTACAAAAGCGACACGACGGGATCGTTTCGCGTGTTGCCGCCGGTGTTCAGGGACTTTGGCGCGGTGCTGAAATTCAGCGGACCCGTCGCAACGGTCAAATGCCATGAGGACAACACGCTGGTGAAGGCGGCGGTGGATTCGCCGGGCGAGGGCAGGGTGCTGGTGGTTGACGGCGGTGGTTCTTTGCGCCGGGCACTGCTGGGCGGCAACCTTGGGGCTGCGGCTGCAAGAAATGGCTGGGCCGGTGTGGTGATTGACGGTTGCGTGCGCGATGTTGCGGAACTTGCAACTCACAAGACAGGGATACGCGCAATCGCCGCCATGCCGCTACCGACGGAAAAGCGCAATGAGGGCCAGCGCGACGTGGCGGTTCAGGTCCAGGGTGTATGGGTACATCCCGGCGACTGGCTCTACGCTGATGAAGACGGCATCGTGATCAGTGCACAGGCTTTGAACTGAGGTCTTGCTTTGCAGGCAAGGTGGCCAAGACCACGCCTGTCAACGCGACGGCAAAGGCGAGCAACTGGACGCTGGCCATCTGCTCACCTAGCACCAACACCCCAACTACAGCGGCTGAAATCGGCAGCATCACGGTGAACACGCCAGCCTGGGAGGCGGGCACCCGTTTCAGTCCTGTCATCCAGAGCCATACCGTCCAGACGCTGGCGGCCAGCGCGTAGAACACCAGCAGCACCCAGATCGAGGCAGGCACGGCACTGAAGTTGTATTGCAGCGCCACGTACACCCCAAATGGCGTGACCAGCAGGAAGCCCCAGAGATTGATCAGCGACGTGATGCGTTTGGGCCCGAGCGCGCCGGTCAGCTTCTTGCCGATGACTGCATAGGACGCCTCACACACGACCGCACCAAAAACCAGCAGGTTGCCCAGCAATGGGTTGCCTCCGCTGACGTCGCCCGCAGTAGAGGCAGCCTGCATGTGACCAGATTTCGACAGTGCGAGCAGGCCGATGCCAACGGCCCCACACGCGACGGCGGCCCAGGTGCGAAGCAGGATGCGCTCGCGAAGGAAGACCCAGCTCAGCAATGCAACCACGGCCGGGATGGACGCCAGGATCACGCCTGCGGACACGGCACTGGTCATGCTCACGCCGTAAAGCATGCAGATGGAGAACAGGAAGTTGCCAAGAAAGGACTCCAGAAAAACCAGTTGCCGGGTCCGCGTGGTCATGGGCAGCTCGGCGGGTGGCCTGCGCAGCCAGTGCATCATGGCCAGGCCGCCAATGCCAAATCGCAACCATGCCAGGAGAAACACCGGGAACACGGCGACCAGCGGTTTGGACAAGGCCACATAACTGCCCACCAGAGCCATGCTGAGCGCCAGGCACGCATAGGCGGACAAGCGGCCAATGGGGGGTGTTGGGGGATGATTCATTAAACTCAAGCAGACCGACCGCATTGAAAAAACGCATCATGCCCGAAGCTACTTTTTGCCATGTTTTTGTCTATGGCACCCTGCGCAAGGGCGAAGCCAACGACATCCATCTGTTAAGCCCTGCGCCAGTCTTTGTGGGCAGAGGCACCATCGCCGGCGCGCTCTACCAGCTGGGCTGGTACCCCGGCCTGATTCTGGGCGGGGAAGGCAGGGTGGTGGGCGAGGTCTACCGGATCACGCCCCAACTCGAACGCCGGCTTGACGAGATCGAAGAGGTCTACCCTGCGCCTACCAACGAGTATTTCAAGCAGCGGGTTGAGGTGGAGGTGGATGACGTTGTGTTCAGTTGCATCGTTTATGAGATCAACCCGGATCGGGTCGCAGGCAAGCCTTTGCTGGCTGGGGGCGACTGGGTGGCCAGGCACTGACCAAGCCGTTTCAGCATTCAGAAATTTCTTTTCGCTATGTGAAAACGTAAAATGCTGCGATGCAAGATTTTTTCTCAATATGAGAAATGAAATTTTGCATTGAGAAATTTTTTTTCTAAGTCGTTGATTTACATAGCTTTAATTTATATCTTATATAAGACATAAGAGCTTCCCAAACTCTTGTAGAAGACTTAAAGTTCTTTCACCGGCACAACGTTTGCATGAGCAACGGGAAGCCCACCTCTCAATCAACCCTGGAGTGCACACATGACCACATTGACCCGCGACCAACAAATTGCCGCCCTTGAAAAAGACTGGGCTGAAAACCCCCGCTGGAAGGGCATCAAGCGCGGCTACTCGGCCGCTGACGTGGTCAAACTGCGCGGCTCCATCAGCATCGAACACACCCTGGCCAAGCGCGGCTCTGAAAAGCTGTGGACTCTCCTGAACACAGAGCCCTTCGTCAACACGCTGGGCGCGCTGACGGGCAACCAGGCAATGCAGCAGGTCAAGGCCGGCCTCAAGGCCATCTACCTGTCGGGCTGGCAGGTTGCGGGCGACGCCAATAGCAATGGCGAGATGTACCCGGACCAGTCGCTGTACGCGGTGGATTCGGTGCCAAAGGTCGTCAAGCGCATCAACTCGACCTTCCAGCGCGCCGACCAGATCCAGTGGAGCGAAGGCAAGAACGACATTGACTACTTCGCCCCCATCGTTGCAGATGCCGAAGCCGGCTTTGGTGGTGTGCTTAACGCATTCGAACTGATGAAGGCCATGATCGATGCAGGCGCTTCGGGCGTTCACTTTGAAGACCAGCTGGCAAGCGTCAAGAAATGCGGCCACATGGGTGGCAAGGTGCTGGTGCCGACGCGTGAAGCCTGCGAGAAGCTCAATGCCGCACGCCTCGCAGCCGACGTGATGGGTACGCCCACCCTCGTGATTGCCCGCACCGACGCGGAAGCCGCCGACCTGCTCACCAGTGACGTCGATGACAACGACAAGCCGTTTTGCACCGGTGAGCGCACCATGGAAGGCTTCTTCCGCGTACGCAATGGCCTGGAACAGTCCATCAGCCGGGCCGTGGCCTATGCCGAGTACGCCGACCTGGTCTGGTGCGAGACCGGCAAGCCGGACCTGGCTTTCGCGAAGAAGTTCGCTGATGCCGTCCACGCAAAACACCCGGGCAAGATGCTCGCCTACAACTGCTCACCCAGCTTCAACTGGAAGAAAAATCTCGACGACTCGACCATTGCCAAGTTCCAGAAGGAACTCGGCGCCATGGGCTACAAGTTCCAGTTCATCACGCTGGCCGGCTTCCACAGCCTGAATTACGGCATGTTTGACCTGGCCTACGGCTACGCCCGCAACAACATGACAGCCTTCGTCGAACTGCAGGAAAAAGAGTTTGCTGCAGCTGAAAGAGGCTTCACCGCCGTCAAGCACCAGCGCGAAGTGGGCACGGGTTACTTTGACGCCGTGACGCAGGCCATCCAGGGCGGTCAGTCTTCCACCACGGCGCTGCATGGATCGACCGAAGACGAACAGTTCTTTGACGAGAAGAAATCGGCCTGATTTCCCCAGGGGACAATCGGCAAAAGCCCGCCGGCGATCCCGGCGGGCTTTTTTAATGACGGGTTTCGTCGTAGAGTAGGGGCGCTTCGAAACCTCAAGGAGAAGTCATGAATGAAGGTACGGTTGCAATCAAACGACAGGCCTGCCCCGACTGCCAAGGAACGGGTGAGCTGCACATTGAGAGCGAAAACATCACTGAGGATTTCGAGGTTGAAAAGCAGACCGTGATCGCGCAGTGCCCGCGCTGCCAGGGCCTCGGCTTCCTGCTGTCGGGCAATGGCGGCGCAAACGGTTAAAATTGCAAGGCAATATTGTTTATAAAGAGCGGGAAAGGCACCCTGGTTATGACACCGCGAACTACACCGACAGGTTTTGCCGGCCCCTTGGGCAGGTAGTCGCGCTGCCATCAGGTCAGCCGGGTCGTACCGGTCTTCCCATCACAAGCGCGGCCCCAGCCGCGCTTTTTTCATTGTTCTCCTCCTATTCAAATGATCCAAATCACGCTTCCTGACGGTTCCAAACGCGAGTATCCCGGTCCGGTCACAGTGGCCGACGTGGCGGCGTCCATTGGCGCGGGCCTTGCCAAGGCCGCTCTGGCCGGCAAGGTCGACGGCAAGGTGGTGGACACCAGCTTCACGATTTCGCAGGACAGCCCCTTGTCCATCATCACGGCCAGGGACGCAGAAGGTCTGGATGTCATTCGCCACTCAGCCGCGCATTTGCTGGCCTACGCGGTGAAGGAGTTGTTCCCCGACGTCCAGGTCACGATCGGGCCGGTGATTGAGAACGGTTTTTTCTACGACTTTTCGTATAAGCGCCCCTTCACCCCGGAGGACCTGGCGGCGATTGAAAAGCGTATGAGCGAACTGGCGGCCAAAGATGAGCCCGTCACGCGGCGCGTTTTGCCGCGCGATGAAGCCGTTGCGCATTTCAAGGAAATCGGCGAGCACTACAAGGCGGAGATCATCGCGAGCATCCCTGCCAATGAAGATGTGTCGTTGTACCGTGAAGGTTCTTTCGAAGACCTCTGCCGCGGCCCGCACGTACCCAGCACCGGCAAGCTGAAATTCTTCAAGCTCATGAAGCTGGCCGGCGCCTACTGGCGTGGGGATCATCGCAACGAAATGCTGCAACGAATCTATGGCACGGCCTGGGCCACCAAAGATGACCTGCAGCAGTACCTCACGATGCTGGAAGAAGCTGAAAAGCGCGATCACCGCAAGCTGGGGCGGGAGCTGGACCTGTTCCACATGGAGGACACGGCCCCCGGCCTCGTCTTCTGGCACCCCAAGGGGTGGTCGCTGTGGCAGCAGGTCGAACAATACATGCGGCATGTTTACCAAGACAACGGCTATCAGGAAGTCAAGGGTCCGCAGATCCTGGACAAGAGCCTGTGGGAGAAGACGGGCCACTGGGACAACTACCGCGACAACATGTTCACGACGGAAAGCGAGAAGCGTCAGTACGCCCTGAAGCCCATGAATTGCCCGGGTCATGTGCTGATCTTCAAACAGGGCATCAAGAGCTACCGCGACCTGCCGCTGCGCTATGGCGAATTCGGACAGTGCCACCGCAACGAGCCATCCGGTGCACTGCACGGCATCATGCGGGTGCGGGGCTTCACGCAGGACGACGGGCACATTTTCTGCACCGAGGACCAGATCCTCGACGAATGCGTCGCCTTCACCACCCTGCTGCAAAAGGTCTACAAGAACTTTGGCTTCAGCGACATCATCTACAAGGTTGCAACACGACCCGACAACCGTGTCGGCTCGGAAGCTTTGTGGGACAAGGCTGAACATGCAGTGATGGAAGCTCTTCGGTTGTCGGGTTGTGAGTTCACTATTTCTCCGGGGGATGGTGCTTTTTATGGTCCCAAGATCGAATACACGCTCAAGGACGCAATTGGCCGGCAGTGGCAGGTGGGCACCATGCAGGTTGACTTCAACACGGCCGAGCGCCTGGGCGGGGAGTTTGTGACGGAATCCAGTGAGCGTCAAAACCCGGTGATGCTGCACCGGGCTATCGTCGGGAGCCTGGAGCGGTTCATTGGCATCCTGATTGAGCAGCATGCGGGCGCTATGCCGGCTTGGCTCGCGCCCAAGCAGGTATCGGTCCTCAACATCACCGACTCTCAGGCCGATTACGCGCGGGAGGTGGCCAAAACGCTGCAAAATCAAGGGCTTAGGGTGGACCTTGATCTGCGCAACGAGAAAATTACGTATAAAATACGCGAGCATTCAATGCAAAAGCTGCCGTACATCCTCGTCGTGGGCGAGAAAGAGAAAGCAGCAGGTGCCGTTGCAGTGCGCGCCCGGGGCAACATTGACCTCGGTGTGATGTCCCTCGATGCGTTTGCGCAAAAAATCGCTGGTGACGTCGCTGACAAGTGTTGAATTTGCATGCTGCAAAAGTTGAGTTTGCCTCCAGCAAAGTCGTCTTCGCACTCATGTAAGGCGGGCTCTGAAAGGGCTGCCGCTTGTTGCGTGTACCGCGCGGTTGTCGCCACAGGTTGTGGCAACCTTATGAAGGATTTGAACCATCGCTACTGAATTTCGTGATCGTCGCCACCGCGAAGAACGCAAACACCGCCTGAACCGGGAAATCATGGCCCCGGAAGTCCGCCTCTCCGGCCCTGAAAACGAGCCGCTGGGTGTTGTCAGCATTTCCGAGGCCCTGCGTATGGCGGGCGAGCTGGACGTTGACCTGGTTGAAATTGCTGCCACGGCGAATCCGCCGGTCTGTCGATTGATGGATTACGGCAAGTTCAAATACCAGGAGCAGAAGAAGGCGGCCGAAGCCAAGGCTAAGCAGACGGTCATTGAAATCAAGGAAGTCAAATTCCGTCCCGGTACCGATGACGGCGACTACAACATCAAGATGCGCAACATCCGGCGCTTCCTGGGCGATGGCGACAAGTGCAAGATCACCTTGCGTTTTCGTGGGCGGGAAATCACGCACCAGGAAATCGGCATGGCTCTGCTGCAACGCATCCGCGATGAGTTGGCCGACCTGATCATCGTCGAGCAGTTTCCGAAACTGGAAGGCCGCCAGATGATCATGATGATTGCTCCGGGCAAGAAAAAGCCAGGGGGTGGCAACACCAAACCCGCCGCTGAAGCACAGCAGGTCACGCCTGCAGCGGCGACGTAAGAAGAACAGGATCTGGCAGGTTTGGTCGCTTGCCGGTGAATCGCATGAAGCCGCAAGGCTTCACGCAAAAAAGTGGCTCGGGGCCAACAAGGCTGCAAGTAGTTTGCAGACGCCTCACGAGCACAATCAAAGAAGGAGCATTTACATGCCCAAAATGAAGACCAAGAGCGGTGCGAAGAAGCGCTTCCGCGTTCGTCCAGGTGGCACCGTCAAGCGCGGTCAAGCCTTCAAGCGTCACATCCTGACGAAGAAGACCACCAAAAATAAGCGCCATCTGCGCGGTTCAGTCACTGTGCATGAGACCAATATGGGTCATATGTCGCAGATGCTGCCCGGCCAGGGCATTTAATTAACGACGAACAAGGAGTACTCACATGCCTCGCGTCAAACGTGGTGTAACGGCCCGCGCCCGCCACAAAAAAGTTTTAGCCCTTGCAAAAGGTTTCCGCGGCCGCCGCGGCAATGTTTTCCGGATCGCCAAAGAAGCGGTGATGAAGGCCGGGCAATATGCCTACCGTGACCGCCGTACCAAGAAGCGTGTTTTCCGCCAGTTGTGGATTGCCCGAATTAACGCCGCTGCGCGTGAATGCGGCATGACCTACAGCCAGTTCGCCAACGGCCTGAAGAAAGCCGGCATCGAAGTGGACCGCAAGGTCCTCGCTGATATTGCCGTGCATGACAAGGCCGCTTTTGGCAGCATCGTGGAGCAAGTCAGGGCCAAGCTGGCTGCTTGATTCTTGCGGTGCCCCGCCGTCCTGATGGGCGGCGGCATTCCAAGCAAACAGAGGGGCTGAGGCTTGAAAGAGCTTCAGCCCTTTCATTTTTGAGCTGAGTGTATGAACGAGTTGGATTCCCTGATTGACGGCGCCCGGATAGCCTTTGCACAGGCGCAGACCCCCTCGGACCTGGAAAACGCCAAGGCGCAGTTCCTGGGGAAGTCAGGCCGCCTCACAGAGTTGATGAAGGGCATGGGCGCCCTGAGTGTTGAGGATAAGAAGACCCGAGGCGCGTCCATCAATCTTGCCAAGCAGGCGATTGAATCGGCACTTGCCGGCCGCAGGCAGGAGCTGGTGGAAACTGAACTGCAACTTCAGCTCAAGAGTGAAGCGCTGGACGTGAGCTTGCCGGGCCGCCAACGCGGACTGGGCGGCTTGCACCCCGTGTCACTGACGCTGGAGCGAATTGAGGGTATCTTCGGGTCCATGGGTTTTGACGTGGCAGAAGGCCCGGAAATTGAAACCGACTGGTTCAACTTCACTGCGCTCAACACGCCCGAAGACCATCCGGCGCGGTCCATGCACGACACGTTCTATGTGGAGGGCGGTTACCTGTTGCGCACGCACACGAGCCCGATGCAGATCCGCCATGCCGTCCAGCACGTCAAAAAGCACCGGGCCATCATCGATGCCGGCGGTACCATGCCCGAGATCCGCGTGATCGCGCCGGGCCGTACTTACCGCGTCGACAGCGACGCCACCCATTCGCCCATGTTTCATCAATGCGAGGGCCTGTGGGTCGGCGAGAACGTCAGCTTCAAGGACCTCAAGGTCGTGTTCACTGATTTTTGCCGGACGTTCTTTGAATCGGACGATCTGGTCCTGCGCTTTCGCCCCAGCTTTTTCCCGTTCACCGAGCCAAGCGCCGAGATCGACATCCAGTTCCAGCGCGGCCCCCTCTCAGGCCGCTGGCTTGAAGTTGCTGGTTCCGGCCAAGTGCACCCAAACGTCATTCGCAATATGGGCCTGGACCCGGAGAAGTACATTGGCTTTGCCTTCGGCATGGGCCCGGACCGATTGACGATGCTGCGCTACGACGTCAATGATCTGCGCCTCTTCTTTGATGGCGACATCCGCTTCCTCAGCCAGTTTCAATAATCCGTTGAGTCACCCGAGTCGAGACACAAGAACATGCAATTCCCGGAATCCTGGCTGCGCGAATTCTGCAACCCGCCCCTGTCCACCGCCGAACTGGCCGCGACGCTCACCATGGCGGGGCTGGAGGTTGAAGAACTCAAACCTGTTGCGCCGCCGTTCACCAAGATCGTGGTCGGCAAGATCGTCGAAGCTGTGCAGCACCCCAACGCCGACCGGCTCAGGATCTGCCAGGTCGACGCAGGGCAGGGCGAGCTGCTCAACATCGTCTGCGGTGCGCCCAATGCGCGCGTGGGTATCAAGGTCCCGTGCGCGCTGGTGGGCGCCGTGCTTCCGCCGGGCGATGACGGCAAGCCGTTCGAGATCAAGGTGGGCAATCTGCGCGGCGTTGAGAGCCAGGGCATGCTTTGCTCGGCACGCGAGCTCAAGCTGTCGGACGACCATGGGGGTCTGCTGGAATTGCCCGATGACGCCCAGGTGGGCCGCGATGTGCGCGAGCAGCTTTCGCTGGACGACACGCTCTTCACCCTCAAGCTGACGCCCAACCTCGCTCACTGCTTGAGCGTGTATGGCGTCGCCCGCGAGGTGTCGGCGTTGACGGGATCACCACTGAAAGTGCCGGCCTTCGCGGCAGTGCAGAACACGCTGCAAGACACCCTGGCCGTGAAGGTCAGCGCGTCTGATCTGTGCGGCCGGTTTTCCGGCCGTATCGTGCGCAACGTCAACACCCGTGCGGCCACACCCCAGTGGATGGTGGACCGGCTGGCCCGTTGCGGTCAGCGCAGCGTGACGGCGCTGGTGGATATCTCCAACTATGTGATGTTCGAGTTCGGTCGTCCTTCCCACATCTTTGATCTCGACAAGATTCACGGTGGCCTGGACGTGCGCTGGGGCAAGCCCGGCGAGCAGCTCAAGCTGCTGAACGGCAACACGGTGACGGTGGACGCTTCAGTCGGTGTGATTGCCGACGAAGTGCAGGTCGAGTCCTTGGCCGGCATCATGGGCGGTGACGCCACCGCAGTGTCAGACGACACAAAAAATGTGTACGTGGAAGCAGCCTTCTGGTGGCCCAAATCCATCGCCGGCCGTTCACGCCGCTACAACTTTGCGACAGACGCTGGCCACAGGTTTGAGCGCGGCGTCGATCCGGGCCTGACCGTGGAACACCTTGAGCGCATCACGCAACTCATCCTTGACATCTGCGGCGGCGAGGCGGGCCCGATCACGGATGCGAAGGTCAAGCTGCCGCAGGTGCAGCCCGTGTCTCTGCGCATTGCGCGCGCGGTCAAGGTGATTGGCATGCCGCTCACCCAGGCGCAGTGCGCCGATGCGCTCACGCGCTTGGGCCTGCCCGTCACGCAATCAGAGGGCGTGGTGTCGGTCATCCCGCCGTCGTATCGTTTTGACCTGCAGATCGAGGAAGACCTGATCGAGGAAGTCGCGCGCCTGGTTGGCTACAACAACCTGCCCACCACGCCTCCGCTGGCGCCCATCACCGCCAAGCTGCGCAGTGAATCGCGCCGCAGCCCGTTTGCCGTGCGGCGCGCGCTGGCCGCAGCCGGTTACCAGGAGACGATCAACTTCAGTTTTGTTGAAGAGCGTCTGGAGGCGGACCTCGCCGGCAACGCAGATCCGGTGCGCCTGCTCAACCCCATCGCCAGCCAGATGAGCGTGATGCGTTCATCGCTGCTCGGCTCGTTGCTGCAGGTCGTCAAGTTCAATATCGATCGAAAGGCGGCGCGCGTGCGCGTGTTCGAGCTGGGCCGGGTTTTCCTGCGCGATGCATCAGTCAAGAACACCGACACGACGGTGGAGGGCTTTCACCAGCCGATGCGTGTGGCCGGCATGGCCTACGGCCCGGCCGACGCCTCTCAATGGAGCCGAAAAGAACAGGGCGCCGATTTCTTTGATGTGAAGGGCGACGTTGAATCACTGCTCGCCCCGTTAAAGGCGAGCTTTGAGCCAGCCTCGCACCCCGCCATGCACCCCGGCCGTTGCGCCAGTGTGCTGGTGCAAGGCAAAGTCGTTGGCCATGTCGGCGAGCTGCACCCCAAGTGGCGCCAGGCCTATGACCTGGCCCTTGCGCCCGTCATGTTCGAGCTGGACCTGGCGGCCGTTCTTGAGCGCGCGGTCCCTGCATTTAAGCCTGTCCCCAAATTTCAGGCGGTCGAGCGGGATATCGCAGTCATCGTGCCCGAGAGCGTGACGCACGCCGCGCTCATGCAAGCCGTGCAGGCCGCGTCAACGGGCGGTTTGTTGCGTGACGCCGTTCTGTTTGATGTGTACCGCCCCAAGCCCCACGCAGCAGGCACGGTCAGCCCGGGCATCGCGCAAGGTGAAAAGAGCCTGGCCGTGCGCTTGACGCTGTGCAGTGACGACGCCACACTCAATGATGATCAGATCGAAACTGCGGTGCATGCCGTCATCGCCGAGCTTGCCAGCCGGATGGGCGCGCGGTTGAGAGCCTGAAGCCGATCCAGAGCAACAACAAGAACATTGAGGACGTCCATGGAAATCTCCGTCGAAAGCCTGGAAACGCCGGCCCTGACCAAGGCCCAGCTTGCAGAACTTCTGTTCGAGCAGATCGGCCTGAACAAGCGCGAATCCAAGGACATGATTGACGCCTTCTTCGACCTGATTGCCGACAGCCTGGTTGAAGGCGGCGACGTGAAGATCTCGGGCTTCGGCAATTTCCAGATCCGCACCAAAGCGCCCCGCCCGGGCCGTAACCCGCGCACTGGCGAGGCGATCCCGATCCAGGCGCGCCGCGTGGTCACCTTCCACGCCAGCCACAAGCTCAAAGAGCAAATCCAGGGCGACGGCCCTGCGGCTGGAGTTACAGATTTGTGACTTGAAACAACACCGGTAGCGTTTTGCGATCGCCCCCGGGAACTCACTTTGCGCCTGAGGCAAAGTTAGAGTAACCTAGAAACTTTCCGTCCTACCGCATTGATTTCAATGGAGAAACCTCTCCCATCCATTCCCGCCAAACGTTACTTCACCATCGGTGAGGTCAGCGACCTGTGTGGCGTCAAGCCTCACGTGCTACGGTATTGGGAGCAGGAGTTCACGCAGCTGCGGCCGATGAAGCGGCGCGGCAACCGGCGCTATTACCAGCACCATGAAGTGCTCATGATCCGCCGCATCCGGGACTTGCTGTACGACCAGGGCTTCACCATCAGCGGTGCGCGCAACAAGCTGCAGGAAATCGTGCAGGTCGAGCGCGACAAACGCAAGGCCGGTGAGGTCATGCTGGAGGGCGTTGAAGTTATTGAGGTGGACTCGGGCTTTGACGACTTTGAAGACAGCACACCTGGCGAGGAAATCAGCGCTGCATCGCAAAAACTGCTGCTGGTGCGGCGCGAGTTGTTCGAGATTCGCGACCTGCTTACGGCGAGCTACTGAGCGGGCGGGTATACTTCGAAGCTTCGGCGTGTAGCGCAGCCTGGTAGCGCACTTGCATGGGGTGCAAGGGGTCGAAGGTTCGAATCCTTTCACGCCGACCACAACAACAAGAGGGTTAGCAGAGTCATTCTGCTAACCCTTTTTCATTGGCTGAACCGTCATAATATTCTCGTGCCCCGCATCTGCGGCCCGTCATTCATGGCCCCCATTTTCACACCACCGTGACCACCGTAGTATTTGCTGATCTTGTGGGAAGCGTTGGCATCTTCGAGCGGCTGGGTGACCAGACGGCATCGCATTTCGTCACGAAGCTCACGGGTGATTTAAGCCGGGTGTTCGAGCAGCATCACGGGCGCGTGGTCAAGCTACTTGGCGATGGCTTGTTCGTCGTGTTTCCTCGAGAGGGCGATGCGCTTGCAGCCTGCGTGACCATCCAGAAGCGGCTTCTGGAAGAACCGATCCACGCCGGCGGCACCGGCAACCCCATCCAGATGCAGATGGGTATCGAGTCCGGTGAAGTGGTCGAGATCGAGGGCGACTGTTTTGGCGATGCCGTCAACAGTGCTGCCCGGCTGGCGGACCTGGCAGGCGCAGAACAGATCCTCACGACGCAACGGGTACGCGACGCGCTCGCGCCCTTGTTGCGTGGGCCGTTGCGCAGCCTGGGTCCCATCTACCTTCGAGGCAAGTCCGAAGTCACCGAAGTGTTTCGTGTTGAATGGCAAACCGGCCGCGATGCCGATGCCACCATCATGGGCGTCTCCATGATGGCCAAGCCGCGCCAGCACTTGCTGGAGCTTTCGTTTGCCGGCCATACGCTCGCGCTGGAGCCCCGGGCCGAGAAGATCACCATTGGCCGCGCGACCACCGCCACCATGTCCGTCAATGATTCGCGCGTCTCCCGCGTGCACGCCACACTCGATTGGCGCGGCGGGCAATTTGTGTTGTGCGATGTTTCCAGCTTTGGCACCTGGGTCTACATGGGCAACCAGACCGAACCGGTGGTGCTCAGGCGCACCGAGTCTTACCTGGTTGGCAATGGCGAGATTACGCTGGGTTGCGAGCGGAGCGCTGAGAGCGCACCCCTGCTGCGCTTTGCCGTCAAAAACTGACAACGCTGGCACCACGCGCCATGACTGCAGCGACATAAATCAACAGCGCTTCAGATGCAGTTTGAACTTCAAATCACCGGCCCTGGCTTGAGGACCAAATGCCACTTGGCAGAAGGCCAGTCCGTGCTGGTCGGGCGCGACACCGATTGCGATCTGTGCCTGCCCGACCCCGAGCGTACGGTGTCCCGCCAGCACGTGGTCATGTGGGTCCAGGGTGGGCAGATGAATCTTCGGGTGCTGTCGGTTGTCAATGGCGTGGACTTGTCTACAGGTGAGTTGCTGCCCGGTGGCGTAGCCGTTCTTGGTATGGGTGAAGTGGTGGTGGTGGGTGACTACAACATCACGCTGGCTGCGGCTCTTGACGATGTTGCCGCAGACGCATCGGCCAGCGGCATAGCGACGGGGGCGATGGTCGCGCATGGCGATCAGGATCCGTTTGGCGAATGGGGTTTTGATGCTTCGGAAAGCCTGACCCATATGCCTCACACGCTCCATATGGCGGCAGATTTGGCGGCCTCCGCGATCAGCCGGTTGCCAGGCGGCTCATCCGTGATGTCTGCCGATGCGGCCGCGCTGTTCGCAGGGCTTGGCATCGCGCCGGACAGACTGGGCGCCATGGGCACGGCTGAGCTTGAGGCTGCGGGCCGCAGGATCCGAATCGCCATGCAGGGCCTGTTCGAGCTCTACGAAGCCAAGGTGGAATTGACCCGTGAAATGGGTGCCGATGAGCGCACCATGGTGGCCGCGCGCGAGACCAATCCCCTGAAGACCGACTGGGCCTTGAACACCAAGCTGGAATACCTGCTGGGCGCGCAGCCGCTGGCCCCTGCATTTGCTGCACCTGAAACGGCGCTGGCCAGCCTGGTAGACGAACTTCGCATTCACGACATGGCTGTGACGGCTGCGTCGCGAGCGGTGCTGGAAGGCGCCTTGCGTGAGTTCGAGCCCGAGCGGCTGCAGGCCAGCATCGCGCAGGATAAATCGCAGGGTAGCCTGCTCGCCAGACTCAGGCCGTGGGAAGCCTTCGCCCGATTCCATGCCCAGGAAAGCAGTCGCATGCCGCAATGGCTCGACCGCCTTTTCAACCGCTTTTTCCTGCCCGCCTATACGCGGGAGACCACCCGCATGAAGCGCGAAAGCACGCGGCTCGAATGACCTTGCGCGAAAGTTGTACCGTTAGAATAAGTCTCCCTCGTTACATCCGATTGCACATGTGAGTAGTCTCAAGAAGCTTGGTCGGTACGATCTGGTCCGCGTCCTGGGCAAGGGGGCCATGGGAATTGTGTATGAGGGGCGCGACCCCAACCTCGACCGGCGGGTTGCCATCAAGACCGTCAAGGTCGAGAACATGTCCGAGGAAGCCGCCGCCGAATACGAGGCGCGCTTTCGCATCGAGGCCCGATCGGCGGCACGGCTGCAGCACCCGAACATCGTCAGCGTCTATGACTCCGACCGTGATGGCGACATCGCCTTCCTGGTCATGGAGTTCATCCAGGGTGACGACCTCAAGCACCACATCGACAACGGCGCGCGCTACTCGCTGGACCAGTCGCTCAAAATGGTCCGTGACCTGCTGGCGGCGCTGGACTACGCGCACAAGCAGGGCATCGTCCACCGCGATATCAAGCCGGCGAATTTGCTGATCGAGCCCGGTGGCCGCATCAAGCTGACTGACTTTGGCGTAGCGCGTATCCAGGACTCAGGCGAGGCCACACGAACGCAGGGCGCCATGGTGGGCACGCTCAAGTACATGTCCCCGGAGCAGGTGCAGGGCCAGCCGGTGGATTCGCGGGCTGACCTGTTTTCCGTGGGCATCGTCCTGTACCAGCTGCTGACCGACAGGCGGCCCTTTGATGGTGAGAACGACTTTTCCATCATTCACCAGATCATTGGCCACTCCCCCGCAGCGCCCAGCACCATCAACTTGCAGTTGCCATCGGCCATTGACACGGTGGTTGCGCGCGCGCTGGCCAAGAAACGCGACGACCGCTACGCCACCGCGCGCGATTTTGCCGTGGCACTGCAGGACGCGTTACGCAGCGCCACAGACCAGACAGTGGTGCCACCGATCAACCCCGGCCGAAGAACTGGCGCGGCGCACAACCAGGAGGCGGGCTCCAACGTTGGCACCAACACGAACAGCAATACAAACACCAATTCCTACACAAGCACCAGTACCAACACCAGCACGGTGACGCAGGAGCTGGAGCTGGTCTACTGGAAGGACATCAAGGACTCGACGGATCCCGAAGAAATAGAAGGCTTCCTTGGCAGATTCCCCACCGGAATTTATGCTGACCTCGCACGCCGGCGCCTGAAAAAACTTGCCAACGGCCCTGGAAGCGACGGCACCAATATCGGTTTTGGCAGCCCGGTCGCCAGCAGCGCTCAGGATACCGACGCCACCCGCATGCGCAGCGATGTGTCACGCCCGGCTGTCCCGACAGGTCCAGCGACAGCTGCGGCAAAGGATGCCAGCGAGGATGACGCCACAAGGACGCTGGTGGTGTCGAGAGGCCAGCTACCTGAGACGGTAACTGCACCCGTAGCTTCACCCGTAGCTTCACCCGTACCGCGCCCCGAAGTGGCCCCCGTACAAACTGAGCCTGTACAAGCCGCTGTCGACCCGCGCGAAGCCACGACCATCCCGCCCATTCCCGGTGCTGTTGCTGCGCCAGACGCCCCTGCCAGCTCGAGCGCTGCTGCTCGCACCCCACCGGTTTCGCCTGCACCTGCTCCGAATGCAGCCGCATCACCGGCGCAAGCCAAACCCAAAACGGCTTTGTACGCAGTGGCAGGCATTGCCGCTGTGGCAGTCATCGGCCTGGTGCTGAAGCTATCCATGGGTGGTGGCGGTGCTGCCAGCACGGCAGCGGCAAGCGCATCAGCGCCGGCTCCTGCGAGCACGGCGGCCCCGGTACCCGTTCCCGCCGCCATTTCTGTGCCAGCCCCTGCAGCAGTGACAACGGCGTCCGCTGTGGCTGTTGACACCGCTGCGGCGCCTGCTGCTGCGCCCGTTGCCCCGGCATCGGCATCGGCAACACTGGCTGCCGCGTCGCGCGCCGCCAGTGCACCCCGGCCTGGCGCCAGCCAGCTGGCTGCACGTGCCAAGGCAAAGGCTTCAAGCAGCAATGCAGCGGTGCTGTCCAACGCCACCCCCACGCCGGCTGCGCCGCCAGCACCAGCGCGCGTTGAATCCGCACCGTCCCGCCCGGCTCCGGCCGTGGCTGCTTCGCCCACTAACCCCAGAGATGCGTGCGAGGGCCGCATTCTCATCGGCTTCCAGATCTGTCTGACGGAGCAATGCACCAGACCGTCTTTCCAGAACCATCCGGTTTGCGTTGAGCGCCGCGAAATGGAAAACCGCCGGCGCGAAGCCCAGCAACGTAACTGAAGCGCCTCGTCGGCGCATTGCGGGGGAGCAGCCTGGCCCGCCGCAGCTCAGACGATGTCGACGTGGTGGATTCCGAACTCGCCCTTGCGGCGGTCAGCAAAAAAGCACTCCAGCGTTTCCTTCACGGTCCTGAAGGCAATTTCGCTCCAGGGGATGTCGGCCTCATCAAACAGCTGGGCCTCGATGGTTTCATGGCCTGGGTCAAAGCTGTCGCTCAAAAGGCGCGCCCGGTAGAACATATGGACTTGCCCCACACGCGGCACGTTCATGATGCTGAACAGCCCCAGCATCTCGAACTTGGCGCCGGCTTCCTCATCGGTTTCGCGGGCTGCGCCTTCAGCCGTGGTCTCGCCCAGCTCCATGAAGCCAGCCGGCAAAGTCCATTTGCCCCAGCGTGGCTCGATATTGCGTTTGCACAGCAACACCTTGTCGCCCCACACGGGGACAGTGCCCACCACATTGAGCGGGTTCTCGTAATGGATGGTGTTGCAGGAAGGGCAGACGGCGCGCTGGCGGGTGTCGCCGTCGTCGGGGAGGCGGTACACGACCGCAGTGCCGCAATTGCGGCAGTGCTTGATGGGGCTTCTGAGCATTGCCTCAGTGTAGGGTACGGCGGCACTCCGCCGCAGCCCGCGCGGCCAGGTGCCCTGCCTGCGCCCCTGGCCTCAAGACCGCATCAAGCCTTGGTGGTCTTCGTGTGCTTCTCGATCAGCGCTCGGGCAGTTTCAAGCAGCTTGCGGCCGTCAAAACCGCGTTTGTTCATGTCTTCCACCCACTCGACTTCGATCGAGCGTGACTTGCGGCGGAACTCCTGTGAGTCTGCAGCGCTCATCGTGAAGATGGTGTTGCCGCGATCAGCCGCCGACTTGCGCCCGACCGGGTCGCCGGCCTGCTGCGTCTTGCCCAGCCAGGCGGAGGTGGCCATGCCCGAGTTCATGTCGAGGAATTTCTTGAGGTCTGCGGGTAGCGACTCGTACTTTGCCTTGTTCATCGCCATCACAAAGGTGGTCGTGTAGAGCGCGCCGCCAGCCGGGTCGAACTCGGCGTGGAACTTGGTCAGCTCGTTCACCTTGACCGACGGCACCACCTCCCACGGAATCACGGCGCCATTGATGGTGCCCTTGCTCAATGCATCGGGAATTTGCGGCAGGGGCATGCCCACCGGGGTGGCGCCCAGCACGCCCATCAGCTTGGTGACCTGGCGGGTCGGTGCGCGCATTTTCAGGCCGCGCATATCGGCCACGTTGCGTACAGCCTTTTCCGACGTGTGGATCACGCCTGGTCCATGAACCTGCAGCGCCAGCACCTTGGTGTCCTTGAACTCATCGGGCGCCATCGTCTCGAAATATTCCCAATACGCCTTGGATGTGGCTTCGGCATTGGTCATCATGAAGGGCAACTCAAACACCTCCACGCGGGGGAATCGGCCGGCGGTGTTGCCGGGCAGCGTCCACACCACGTCAACCACGCCGTCCTTGACCTGGTCATACAGCTGCACCGGCGTGCCGCCCAGCTGCATCGCGGGGTAGCCTTCAAACTTGATGCGCCCGCCCGAATCCTTGGTGACCTTGTCCATCCAGGCCTTGTGCATGTTCAGCCACACATTGGACTGCGGTGCCATGAAGGTGTGGAACTTGAGCGTGACGGTGCTCTGCGCGAGAGCGCCGAGCGAGGGGGCTGCCAGCACGGCGGCAGCGCCGGTTTTAAGCAGCTTGCGGCGATGAATCATGATGTGAATCTCCTATGGGGGAAGTAGACCGTAAAACAGCGCGCACGCCTTCCCGTGCTTACCCTAAAAACCGGCGTCCTCAACTATTTGATGAAGGTGACGAGCCACAGCGGCACGATGGGAAAGAACAGGAACAGCATCGTACGAAGCACATCGCTGATGAGGAAGGGAAACACGCCGCGGTAGGTCTCGCCCATCGGCACGTCTTTGGACAGCCCGTTGACGATGTACACGTTCAACCCCACAGGCGGCGCGATCAGGCCAAAGCCCACAGTCATCAGCACCATGATGCCGAACCAGATCGCCGTGTATTCCTTGCTCATGCCGAAATCCAGGCCCATGATCATCGGGAAGAAAATCGGGATCGTCAGAAGCAGCATCGACAGCTCATCCATCACCGCGCCGAGCAGCACGTAGAACAGCAGGATCGCCACCACCACGAGAATCGGCGAAAGCCCCCAGCTGCCAACAACGGCCGCCAGCTGGTTGGGCACCTGTGTGAGAGCCAGCGCGGAATTCATCAGGTCAGCGCCGATGAAGATCAAAAAGATCATCGCTGCGCTCACGGCCGTGCCGTAGAAGCATTCCTTGAATTTGGTGAGAGTCATCTCGCGCTTGAGCAGCGCCGTAACAAAGGTGGAGGCTGCCCCGACGGCCGCGCCCTCGGTCGGCGTGAAAAAGCCGCCGTAAATGCCGCCGAACACCAACAGGAAAATGACCAGGATCGGCAGTACGCCAATGACCGAGCGCAGGGTCACGCCGTACTGGCCCGGCTCCACTTCAGGCGCATGGCCCGGCACCACGCGGACATAAATGGCCACAGCCAGCATGTAGCCGGTCATGGCGATCAGGCCGGGGATGATGGCTGCAGCAAACAGCTTGCTGATGTTCTGCTCGGTAAGGATGGCGTAGATCACCAGCACGATGGACGGCGGCAACTGGATGCCCAGTGTGCCGCCAGCTGCCAGCGTGGCCGTCGCGATGCGCCCTGAATAGCCATGGCGGCGCATCTCGGGCAGCGCCACGCCGGTGATGGTGGCCGCCGTGGCAACCGACGACCCGCTGATCGCACCAAAGGCCGCGCAGGCCAGCAGCGATGCCATGGCAAGGCCGCCCTTGAAGCGCCCCATGACGCCTGCGGCAAACTCGAACAGCGACTTGCTGATGCCGCCCTTGGTCGCGAAGTGCCCCATCAAAATAAACAGCGGGATGACCGACAGGTCATAGCCGGCGAAGCGGGCAAAGGCCTGGGTATTGAGAAAAGCTGCGAAGGGCGCCCAGCCCGTCTGCGTGATGTAACCGACAGCGCCTGCGCCGAACATGCTCACCGCAATAGGCACGCGAATCGCCATCAGCGCCAGCATGGTGCCGAAAATCAGCCCGGTCAGTTCGAGGGAATTCATGCTCATATTGCGGCCTCGGGGGTGTCGGCGGACGCAAAGCCGAAAAACGTCTGGTGCAGGGAGATCAGGCCGGCCAGGACAAAGGCCGGAACCATGGACGCATACACAATCCACTCCGGAAAGCCCATGATCTGGGTTTCAGAGTGCGCCTGAAAGACGTTGATGCCGCCCAGCGTGGTGCGCCAGGCCAGCAGGCCGAAGATCAGGGCCAACAGCAACGTGCCGAAGCGGTCGAGCTTGTCGTTGGTACTGTCGGACAGGCCCGCAGTGAAGAAGTCCACGATGATGTTGCCCCGGCGCAGCTGGCACAGCGGCATGAACAGCGCAATTGCCGCGCCAGCCGCGACGCCGGTGAGCTCGAATGCGCCCACGATCGAATCACCGGTGGTGTTGCGGCCGATCAGGCTTATGCAAGTCATCAGCGTGATCGCGGTGAGCAGCACGCCGGCAAGCACGGCGCACAGCTTGGCGAGTTGTTCCAGTACGCGCATGCTTCAGGCCGCAGCGACCTTGACGGTGAGCTTGCCCAGGCCCGCCACCTCGCCAACCATCGTGTCGCCTGCCACCACGGCTGCCACACCTTCAGGCGTACCCGAATAAATCAGGTCCCCTGGCTGCAGTTCCCAGGCGGCCGAGAGATGCTCGATGGTCTCGGCCACGTTCCAGATCAGCTTGGACACATTGCTGCGCTGGCGATCCTGGCCGTTGACTTGCAGCCAGATCTCGGCGTTGTTCACGTCGCCGGCTTGCGCTGCGGGCGTGATCGGGCCGATCGGCGCCGACGCATCGAACGCCTTGCCGATACACCAGGGGCGCCCCTGCTTTTTCATCTCGCCTTGCAGGTCGCGGCGCGTCATGTCCAGACCCACGGCGTAGCCGAAGATGTGCTTTTGCGCGTCAGCTGCCTTGATGTTTTTGCCGCCGGTGCCAATGGCCACGACCAGTTCGATTTCATGGTGGTAGTTCTTGGTGAGGCTGGGGTAGGGCACAGTGCCCGTCTCGCCAGCATTGACCACGACCACTGCGTCGGCTGGCTTCAGGAAAAAGAAGGGCGCCTCGCGGCCGGTAAAGCCCATCTCCTTGGCATGCTCTTCGTAGTTGCGGCCCACGCAATACACACGACGGACGGGAAAGCGCTCGTCCTTGCCAACAACGGGCACGGAGGTGGTGGCGGCGGGGGTAAAAACGTAGCTCATGACAGCCTTTCTTCTTTGTGGATGCCCAGGGCCTGATGCACCGGGCGGTCGGAGTAACTGAACAGCACACAACCGCTTGCCGAGTTCAAGCGCGCAGTGTGCCACGAAGGCACGACGAAATGATCGCGTGGCCCGAATGAAAAAGTGCTTTTTACAGCGCCTGCTGGCGCCTCAATCTGCACAATGCCCTCGCCCTCGACCACGCTGAACACGGTGCCGTCGGTCTGGCGCCAGGCCTTGCCGGCAAATCCTGCAGGCAGGCGCTGCATGAAGGTGGCCATGGTGGGCATGGGTGAGCCGCCCGTCAGCGGGTTGACATAGCGCAGCTTTACGCCGTCCCATGCATCGATGGGGGCGTCGCGCTCCAGCTGGTGCAGCGCTTCGCGGCTGCGCTCATAGGGGTAGCTGAAGATGGGCGAGGTCGCGCCGAACGGCGCGTCGTGCTGCATGGGCGCCATGTTGTGGCCGTAGCGCGCAAAACTGGTGCCTTCGGTACGCGTCACGGCCTGCGAACGGCTGGTGTCGCTTTGCGCAAAGCCTGCGTCAAAAAACGCAATCGTCGGAATGTCCAACCCGTCCAGCCAGATAACGGGGACGTCCGACTCATTACCGTGGTCGTGCCAGGTCCAGCTGGGGGTGATGATGAAGTCGCCCGGCCGCATGGTGGTGCGCTCGCCGTCCACGGCCGTGTAGGCGCCCGAGCCTTCGACGATGAAGCGCAGCGCGCTTTGGGTGTGGCGGTGGCTGGGCGCCACTTCACCCGGCAGGATCAGCTGCAGTCCCGCGTAGAGCGACTGCGTGATGCAGGACTTGCCGCGCAGCGCCGGGTTCTCCAGGATCAGCACGCGGCGCACCGCTTCTTCGGCGGTAATGGCCTCGCCAGCGCGCATGAGAAAGGGCCGCACTTCGGCGTACTTCCAGTGCGCCGGCGCGCAGGGCGTTGCCGGCTGTTGCGGCACCAGCGCATGCAACACCTCCCACAGGGGGGTGAGGTTGTGGGGCGACATGTCGCTGTAAAGCTGCTGGCGTTGGGCCACTGCAGCGAGCGCTGCGGCCGGCGGGGAAGTCGTCATGCCTGTCTCCTTGACGCTGTTTTAATAAGTATACATATTGTTAATACCCGTCAGCAGACCGCAGCGCTCTGGGTACACTGCGCGCCATGGCAAAAAGCTTTGATTTCCAGCATGCACCCGGGCACCTGATCCGCAGGGCGCATCAACTCGCGGTTGGCATCTTCATGGAGGAGACGTCTGACTTTGGCGTGACGCCGGTGCAGTTTGCCATTCTCAACGCGCTGATCGACAAGCCGGGCGAAGACCAGGTCACTTTGTCGGCCACAGTGGCGTTTGATGCGGCGACTTCAGGCTCGGTCATCAGCCGGCTGGAAGCCAAAGGCTGGGTCCGGCGGGAGCCTGCTGCGCAGGACAGGCGGCGCAAGCTGCTGTGGGTCACTGAAGATGGCCGGCAGGCTGCGCTGCAGATGAAGCGTGCCGTGCGCAAAGTGCAGACCCGAATCCTTGGGACGCTGGACGAGACGGAGAGCGAGCAACTCATTGCGCTGCTGGGCAAGCTCGTCGCGGGGCACGAGGACGCAGACTGAAGGCGCGCCGGAGCCGGTCGCGGCCTTCATGCCGCATCCCGCCCTCAGGACTTGGCGACGAGGTTGAAGTGTTCGACGACCGGCGGCGCTGCAAAGAACGGCCCGACGATGGCGCGCCACTGCGCAAAGAGGGGCGACTCGCGAAAGCCCACCGTGTGGTCTTCCAGCGTGTCCCAGTAAATTTGCAGGACAAAACGTTCGGGCGACTCAATGCTCTTGTTTACCGAAAAGCCCTTGAAGCCCCTGGCATGCACCGCCACAGTCGTGAGACCGAGCTGGATGGCTTCTTCAAAAGCGGCCTGCTGGCCGGGCTTGATGCGGATGTCGGCGAGTTCAAGGATCATGGGGGCGTCTCTCAGCTCAGTGTTGGGATTCGGGCAAGTCTACTGTGATGCCATCCAGCTCGCTGGTCAGCTGGATCTGGCAGCTCAGGCGGCTGTTGGCCGCGCGCGGCGTGGCGGTGAACTCGAGCATGGCGAACTCGTCCGGGTCAGGCGCGGGCAGCTGCGAGTCAAAGGGCTCGCGAACAAAAACGTGGCAGGTGCCACAGGTAAGCAGCCCGCCGCAGTCAGCGCTGATGCCCTTCACATGGGCGTCCACCCCGGCCTGCATCAGGGACTGGCCGGGCTTGGCCTTGACGTCTTTGGTAACGCCGGCCGCATCGACAAAATGAAGTGTGATCATCAAAACCTGCTGAAGTATTCGCGTCGCTGGAAGTCGTCCTTGTCGTCTGCCGCTTCGTAGCGGCTGAGCTCCGACTGCTTGACGCGCACAAGGTAGTCGACAAAACCGGCGCCGAATGCGCCGGTCAGGGCTGAATCATTTTGCAATGCGGCCAAAGCCTCGCCCAGACTGGTGGGTATTGCGGCATCAGCGTCGGTGCCTGCACCCGCATTCCCATACGGTTCTTGTGTAGCTGGCGGCGCGCGCAGCCTTCGTTCAATGCCGTCCAGGCCCGCGTAAATTTGCGCGGCCATGTACAGATAAGGATTGGCCGCCGGCTCACCAATGCGGTTTTCAATGCGCGTGGCCGCGTCCCCTGCGCCACCGACCACCCGCAGCATCGCGCCCCGGTTGTCGCGCCCCCAGAGGATCGACTGCGGCGCCAGCGCATTTGGCCCGAAGCGGCCATAGCCGTTGACCGTGGGCGTGCAGAACACCGCCATGCCGCGCGCATGGTCCAGCAGGCCGGCCAGGTATTGCTCGCCCAGCGCCGACAGCGTGTGCTGCGCGTCGCCCGGCTGGGTGCCCGGCGCGGGGCTCTCGCGCTGGAACAGGTTGCGGCCGCCGGCTGAATGCTCCACAAGCGACTGATGCAGGTGCCAGCCGCTGGACATGATGTTCGCAAACGGCGGCCGGCACATGAAGCTCGCGTGGTAGCCGGCGCGGCGCAGGGCCTGCTTCACGCTGCTCCTGAACAGGACCATGTTGTCGGCAGCGGTGAGTGCATCGGTCGCGTCAAACACGGCCTCGACCTGGCTGGGCCCGAGTTCAATCTCCAGCGACAGCAGCGGCAGGCCCAGCGCCTGCGCGGTGTGCTGCACGATGCGCAGCGGCTCCTCGGCCATGTCATACCAGGCCTCGGTCAGCAGGTTGTAGCCAGGGTGGATCAGGTTGACTGCAGGGGGCAGGCCGGGCCAGGCGGCTTGGTCGGGGTCCAGCTGCGCATCTGTGTTCTTTATGCGGTAAATGTGAAACTCAATTTCCAGCCCGCAGCGCATGCCCCAGCCTTTGGCCCCAAGCCGCGCCAATGCTTTTTGCAGCACGCGCCGGGTGTCCAGCTCCACCGGCTGGCCATCCTGAAACCAGGGCTGTGCCTGGACCCAGCCCGTGCCGGGCGTCCACGGCAATTGGCGAAAGCTTGAAGGGTCGGCCAGCAGCAGCAGGTTGCTTGCAAATTCAAAGCCGGGAAGCGATGCAACGCCGCCGGGCTCAAACACCTTGAAGGCCGTGCGGTCAGACGTGTCCTTGAGCAGCAGCGTGCTCACCAGGCCCACCCCATCATTCATGGCCCGCGCCGCAGCGGCCGCCACCAGCGTCTTGCCACGCGTCACGCCGTGCAGGTCGCACCAGGCAAATCGCACCAGCTCCAGGCCGCTGGATTCAATGAGCCTGGCGGCGCGAGACAGTGCCTGCTGCCGGGCAGCGTCGTGGATGCCGCAGCGCTCGGCGAAGCTGGTCATTTGCCCGGCCAGGGCGCGCCTTCGCGCTTGGCCTTCACAGTGTCCTGCCACCAGCTGGACCACGCATCAGCCGGCGCAATGCCGTCCACCGTGTCCGGCCCCGTCATGCCTGCAGCCTGCGCCGCGTCGGCCACACCGGGCGGCACGCCGCCGGCCTGCACCGTCTCTATTGCCTGGATCAGCACCCGGCGGTTGGCCATGATCACTTTGTCAGTCGTGCCCAGGTGCTCGCGGGTGCGGTCTGCTATGGCGCCCATGCTTTCCACCGCCCACTGGTCATGCACGTTGATGTCGTCCTCCCCCATGCCCAGGTAAGTTTGCGACAGCTGCTCCTGCGGGTTGAAGCCCCAGCCGTTGTGGCGGCCGGACACCGGCAGGTAGTCGGGCAGGGGGTTGGCACGCAGGCGCTGGTTGCGCATCTGCACCTTGTCCACCGGGCTGGTGAAGCTGGTGAAGATGGAATACCAGTAAGTGTGCGTGTCGTCCACTGGCACATGCATCTGCGTGATGGTCATGTGCTCGCACAGCGGGATGACAAAGGTGTGCGGAAAGATCGAATGTGTCACCCGCACATGCGTCAGCCGCTCATTCATTTGGCGCAGGGTGGTCAGGCGCATGCCGGCCGGTGTGGCCTCAAAGCTGATCTCCGGCTGGTTGAACTCGCGCATGATGCGCGTCATCGGCCAGCGCTCGCCGTCTGCGTCACCGGCACTGGCGCCGCGGAACTGGCGGCCGTACTGCTTGCCTTGATCTGCTTGCAGCGCTTCATCCTCAAAAAAAACATGCAGGAAAGAGGGGTGCGCCGGGTCGATGCCCACTTCAAACGCCTGCAGCCAGTTGCAGTTCCACAAGCCCCTGAAGGCAAAGGTGTGGGTGCCGGGCGCGGTGAAGCAGTCAAACGCGGGGAAGGGGGGCGGCGTAGTGCCCACATCGCCCATCCACGCAAAGACCACGCCGCTTCTTTCCACCACGGGGTAGCTGCGCTGCTGCACCCGCTCGCACAGTTTGCTGCCGGCAGGCTCGGCCGGCGTTTGCAGGCACTTGCCATTGACGTCGAATTTCCAGCCGTGAAAGGGGCAGCGCAAGCCGTCGCCTTCTGCACGGCCAAAGGACAGGTCGGCGCCGCGGTGCGGGCAGTCGCGGTCCAGCAGACCCCAGGCGCCGCTGGCGTCTTTGAACAGCACCAGGTCCTGGCCCAACAGGCGCACAGCCTTCACAGGCCGCTGGTCCATGCGCGGGTCCAGCGCGGGGTTGAACTCATCGACCAGTGCCACGGGCTGCCAGTAATGCCGCATCAAGGCGCCGCAGGGTGTGCCAGACCCAGTGCGTGTGATCAGCTCGTTAAGTTCTGCCTTCATCGTGTACTGCTCCGGTGGTGCATGGTGGCAGGCCCCAAGGCGCTGCCACCGGACTTTCAGTTTATCCTTGCCTGCATGAAGCTCTACAACTACTACCGTTCCTCCGCCTCCTTCCGCGTGCGCATCGCCATGCAACTGAAGGGCCTGGCCTATGAGTACGTGCCGATCCACCTTGCGCGTGGCGACCACAAGAATCCCGACTACCAGGCCGTTGCACCCGACATGCTGGTGCCCGTGCTGGAAACAGACGACGGTACGCGGCTGTCGCAGTCCATGGCCATCATTGAATACCTGGACGAGACCTACCCCGAGCCGGCGCTGGTACCAAAAGACCCGCTGGCCCGCGCCCGGGTGCGGGCCCTGGCGCAGTCGATTGCCTGCGAGATCCACCCGCTGAACAACCTGCGCATCCTCAAGTACCTGGTGCGCGACCTCAAGCTCGACGAAGACGCCAAGAACACCTGGTACCGCCACTGGTGCCGTGAGGGCCTCATCTCCCTTGAGCGGCAACTGGAGCAACTGCCTGCGGCCACCTATTCCTACGGTGACACGCCCACGCTGGCCGACTGCTGCCTTGTGCCCCAGATCTTCAATGCCCAGCGCTTCGAGGTGGATTTCAGCGGCTTGCCGCGCACCATGGCGGCATTTGACGCCTGCATGAAGCTGGACGCCTTCCAGAAGGCCCAGCCCTCGGCCTGCCCGGACAACGAGCCCTGAGCGGCCAGTTGATGCACGGGTGGCTCGCTCCTGACTGGCCCGCGCCCGCGAAGGTGCGCGCTGTGTGCACAACGCGTGCGGGCGGCGTCTCAACCGGCCTCTACGACAGCCTCAACCTCGGCGGCCATGTGGGCGATGCGGCGCAGGCCGTCGCTGCCAACCGGCAGGCTTTTAAAAGCGCCATCGGTGTCCGGCCCGTCTTTCTTGAGCAGGTGCATGGCACGCGGCTCATCCAGCTCATTGGCGATGAGCCGGATGGCCTGCAAGCCGATGCCTGTGCGACCACGCGGCGCGGCGTGGCCTGCACCATCATGGTGGCCGATTGCCTTCCTGTGCTGTTAACCAATGAAGCGGGAACAACCGTGGCCGCAGCGCATGCCGGCTGGCGTGGCCTGGCCCAAGGCGTGCTGGACAGCACGCTCGCCCAGTTTGCGCAGATCGCGGGCACGCAGGGCGGCGGTGTGATGGTGTGGCTGGGCCCCTGCATCGGGCCGGCAGCGTTTGAAGTGGGCGATGAAGTGAAAGCGGTCTTTGAAGTAGAGCAAGGCGCAGCCGCAGGGCACCTCTTCAAGCCGCACACGCCCGGCAAGTGGATGGCTGACCTACAGGGCCTGGCCCGCCTGCGCCTTCAGCGTGCGGGCGTCACCCGCATCCACGGCAATGACGGCAGCGCTCCCTGGTGCACCGTGGGCAACCCGTCACAGTTCTTTTCGCACCGGCGCGATGGCGTCAGCGGGCGTTTCGCTGCCAGCATCTGGCTGGACTGAGGGGGCAGGCGTTGCATCCAGCGTCGCTGCAGCGGGCTGCGCCGACGCAAATTCAGCAGCCTCCCGCACCTTGATCGCCTTGCGCCTGAACGGCGAGCCCATCAGGTAAACCACCAACGCGATGGGCCCCAAACCGTAGAGTAAAAAGGTCACAATGGCACCTACGATGGTTCCATTCGTGCTGGTAGCTTCAGCAACGGACATCATCACAACGACGTACATCCAGGCAATGACAACAAGGTACATGGGGGCAGCTTTTGAACAGATGCGTTAAGTGGCGATTGTTATTCCTCACGCTGTTCACCCCCATACTCGGAAAATCCCAGCACAACGGTAATTGAGGAGACAAACATGAATTCTGAAGCAGACTGGGCCAAGGCCGCCCAACAGTTCCAAACAATCTTTGGCGACAGCTGGACGAAGGCCCTGCAGTCTTTCCAGACGCTGGACATGTCGGCCGCAGGCGCCGGCGCCGCACCTGCCCCCGCCCTCAAATTTTCCGCCGCCAAGCTGGGGGACCTGCAGCAGCAGTATGTCAAGGATGCGACCGAGCTGTGGAACAAGGGCCTTCAAGCCCCCGCCGTCAGCACCGACAAACGCTTTGCAGGCGACGCATGGAGCCACAACCCCGTCGCCGCTTTCTCCGCCGCCGCCTATTTGCTCAACGCCCGCACCCTGATGGGCCTGGCCGATGCGGTGGAAGCAGACGACAAGGCCAAGGCCCGGGTGCGTTTTGCGGTGGAGCAGTGGATGGCGGCCTCGGCCCCCAGCAACTTCATGGCGTTCAATGCCGAAGCGCAGAAAAAAGCGATAGAGACCAAGGGCGAGAGCATTGCCAAAGGCATGCAGAACCTGATGCACGACCTGCGCCAGGGCCATGTCTCCATGACGGATGAGAGCGTGTTCGAGGTGGGCAAGAACGTTGCCACCACCGAGGGCGCCGTCGTGTTCGAAAACGAGCTGTTCCAGCTGATTGAATACAAGCCCCTGACCAAACAGGTGCATGAGCGCCCCTTCCTTCTGGTGCCGCCTTGCATCAACAAGTTCTAC
The DNA here is from genome assembly GCA_014376765.1 of Ramlibacter sp. Taxonomy (GTDB): domain Bacteria; phylum Pseudomonadota; class Gammaproteobacteria; order Burkholderiales; family Burkholderiaceae_C; genus JACMQX01. Next base: position 29,721 of record JACMQX010000091.1, read on the forward strand.
ATCCTCGACCTTCAACCCGAGAACTCGCTGATCCGTTATGCGGTGGCGCAGGGCCACCGTACGTTTGTGCTCAGCTGGCGCAACCCGGACGAGTCGCTCGCCCACAAAACCTGGGACGACTACATCGAAGATGCGGCCATCAAGGCGATTGCGGTCACGCGCGAAATCACCGGCGCCAAAACCATCAACGCGCTGGGCTTCTGCGTGGGCGGCACCATCCTGGCGTCGGCGCTTGCGGTACTGGCTGCGCGTGGCGAAAAGCCGGTGGCATCAGTGACCTTCCTCACTGCGCTGCTGGACTTTACCGACACCGGCATCCTGGACATCTTCATCGACGAAGCCTTCGTCAAGTACCGCGAAATGCAGCTGGGGCAGGGCGGCCTGCTCAAGGGCCAGGAGCTGGCGTCCACCTTCAGCTTCCTGCGCCCCAACGACCTGGTGTGGAACTACGTCGTCGGCAACTATCTGAAGGGCGAGACACCGCCGCCCTTTGACCTGCTCTACTGGAACAGCGACTCCACCAACATGCCCGGCCCGATGTACGCCTGGTACCTGCGCAACACCTATTACGAAAACAACCTGATCAAGCCGGGCAAGGCCGTGATCTGCGGCGAGAAGGTGGACCTGCGCGAACTGGACATGCCTGTGTACATCTACGGCTCGCGTGAGGACCACATCGTGCCGATTGGCGGCGCCTATGCGTCCACCCAGGTGCTGCCGGGCAAGAAGCGTTTTGTGATGGGTGCCTCAGGCCACATCGCAGGGGTGATCAACCCGCCGGCCAAGAACAAGCGCAGCCACTGGATTGGCGTTGAGGGCAAGTTTCCCAAGTCACAGGCTGAATGGCTCAAGACCGCCAAGGAGCACCCCGGCAGCTGGTGGACGGATTGGTCCAGCTGGCTCAAGACGCATGCGGGCAAGCAGGTGCCTGCGCCCAAGGGCTATGGCAAGGGAAAGTACAAGGAAATTGAGGCAGCGCCCGGGCGCTATGTGAAGGCCAAGGCCTGACCGGGCCGGCCAGGTTGTCATAACAAGATTTACTGGAGTAAAAAAATGGAAGACATCGTCATCGTTTCCGCCGCACGCACCGCCGTCGGCAAGTTTGGCGGCTCGCTCGCCAAGATCCCCGCCACAGAACTGGGCGCGCATGTCATTGCTGAAGTGCTGAGGCGCAGCGGCCTGTCTGCCGAGCAGGTGGGCGAAGTCATCATGGGCCAGGTGCTTGCAGCCGGTGCGGGCCAGAACCCGGCCCGCCAGTCTGTCATCAAGAGCGGCCTGCCCAAAGAGATCCCGGGCCTGACCATCAACGCCGTCTGCGGCTCCGGCCTCAAGGCCGTGATGCTGGCTGCGCAAGGCGTGGCCTACGGCGACAGCGACATCATCATCGCTGGTGGCCAGGAGAACATGAGCGCGGCAGGCCACCTGCTGCCCAACTCGCGCGACGGCCAGCGCATGGGCGACTGGAAGCTGATCGACACCATGATCGTGGACGGCCTGTGGGACGTGTACAACCAGTACCACATGGGCATCACGGCCGAGAACGTGGCCAAGAAATACGGCATCACCCGCGAGGCGCAGGACGCGCTGGCGCTGGCGAGCCAGCAAAAGGCTGTTGCCGCGCAGGAAGCCGGCAGGTTCAAAGACGAGATCGTGCCGTTCAGCATCCCGCAGAAAAAGGGCGACCCCATCGTTTTTGCCAACGATGAATTCATCAACAAGAAGACCAGCGCCGAAGCTCTGGCCGGCTTGCGCCCCGCCTTCGACAAGGCCGGTGGCGTGACGGCGGGCAATGCCTCGGGCATCAACGACGGCGCAGCCGCCGTGATGGTCATGACGGCGAAGAAGGCCGCCGCGCTGGGCCTGAAACCGCTGGGCCGCATTGCCAGTTTCGCTACCTCCGGCCTGGATCCGGCCTTCATGGGCATGGGCCCGGTGCCTGCGTCCACCAAGGCGCTGCAGCGCGCGGGCTGGAAGCCCCAGGAGCTGGACCTGCTGGAGATCAATGAAGCGTTTGCCGCACAGGCCTGCGCCGTCAACCAGGAAATGGGCTGGGACACGAGCAAGGTCAACGTCAACGGCGGCGCCATTGCCATTGGCCACCCGATTGGTGCGTCCGGCTGCCGCATCCTGGTGACGCTGCTGCATGAAATGCAAAAGCGCGATGCCAAAAAAGGCATTGCCAGCCTGTGCATCGGCGGTGGCATGGGCGTGGCCCTGACCATCGAGCGCTGAAGTTCATGCCGCCTGTGGCGTTAACCCGTAGCCCCGCCGCATGCGCCCGGGCTCAGAATGCCCAGGTGATATTTCATTAATCCGAGGAGCAAAAAATGAGCAAAAAAGTAGCGTATGTCACCGGCGGCATGGGTGGCATTGGCACGGCGATCTGCCAGCGGCTGCACAAGGAAGGTTTCACCGTCATCGCAGGCTGCGGCCCCACGCGCGACTTCACCAAATGGCTCAATGAGCAGACCGCGCTGGGCTACACCTTCCATGCGTCCGTCGGCAACGTGGGCGCCTGGGAGTCCACGGTAGATGCATTCGCCAAGACCAAGGCCGAGCATGGCCCGATCGACGTGCTGGTCAACAATGCCGGCATCACGCGCGACCGTATGTTCCTGAAAATGTCCCGCGAGGACTGGGACGCCGTGATCGAGACCAATCTCAACAGCATGTTCAACGTCACCAAGCAGGTGGTGAGCGACATGGTCGAGCGCGGCTGGGGACGCATCGTCAACATCAGCTCGGTCAACGGCGAGAAGGGCCAGGCCGGGCAGACCAATTACTCGGCTGCCAAGGCCGGCATGCACGGCTTCAGCATGGCGCTGGCGCAGGAGCTGGCCGCCAAGGGCGTGACCGTCAACACCGTGAGCCCGGGCTACATCGGCACAGACATGGTCAAGGCCATCCGCCAGGACGTGCTGGACAAGATCGTTGCCACGATTCCTGTCAAGCGGCTGGGCCAGCCTGAAGAAATCGCTTCGATCATTGCCTGGCTCGCATCGGAAGAGGGCGGTTATGCAACCGGCGCTGACTTCTCCGTCAACGGCGGCCTGCATATGGGCTGAAAACGCCCGCGCGAATGCTGCACGGAGCCTGACTTGGCCGTGCGTGTTCTCCCCTTGGAATAAGGGCTTCATGAGTCTAGAGTTGTAAAGGCCGCTGCCGAAAGGTTGCGGCCTTTACTCATTCAAGGACCG
>JACMQX010000092.1 GCA_014376765.1 Ramlibacter sp.
CCGAGGTACGACTTGCCCGCCCCGTGATCAGCCAGCGTGATGCCATCGCCCACAGGCAATTCCAGCAACAGCTTTTCTATGAACTGGAACAGGTGGTTGACCTGCTTGAGCTTGCGCCGCGAGTCCTGGTTAAGCTTGCCGTCCCGCGTGAGGATATGCAGCTCCTTGAGCAATTCAGTCGACTGGCCGGGTCTGATCTCATGTGCTTCGGTCGCCCTGGCGGCCACCGGTGCTTTAGCTGCTTTCATGCCTTGAGCTTGCCACAAAGCCGGCATCGCCTTCAGCCGGGCTCGAAGCGCCCACATCGAGCGCTTGCCAGCCTGCATGCCCAAGCTCCTGCATCACCAGCATGTTGCGGCCAAAAATAGCTTCTGCGTCCGGGAAGGATTCCACTGCCCGGTCGATGCTGGCTTCCCGCAGAAGATGCAGCGTCGGGTACGGCGCACGATTGGTGTAGTTGGTGATGTCATCCTGCAGCATCCCGGCAAACTGGTAGTGCGGATGAAAGCTGGCGATCTGGATGTCGCCTTCAAGCCCAAGATCCACCAGCACATCATCGGCTTGCGCCAGGAACTCGTTGAAGTCGAAGAAGTCGCGCAGGCAATCGGGCGCCATCAGGAGCGTCGTGTCGCGCACATCAGCCGGCAGACTGGCCAGCTCTTTCAATTGCGTGGCCAGGTCAGCCAACAATTCGTGGGTGCCTTGCGCAGCGCTGACCGCATAGTGCACTTGGCCCTTCACATGCACGGCCCTGGCAAACGGGCACAGGTTCAGGCCAATGACCGCGCGTTCAAGCCAGGCTTTGGTGTCCTGCAAGACGACGGCCGCCGACGGTATGAAAGCAGCGTCAGACAAAGCGGCTGGGCTGCGCGACGATGAGCTTGGCCATTTCGTCCAGCACGTCGGTCTGGACTTTGCCGGCAGGCCAGGTCGTATTGACAACCTCAAAGCCGTTGGCATTGACGAGGCGAAACGCGAGGGTGGCGTTGTCGTGGTCAGGTTTGATGGTGACGCTGCCGCGTGTTTCCGTGATGTACTCAAAACGGATCGCCTGCAGCGTGTTTTTTTCCGGGTGCCGCACTTCCTTGCGTTCATGCTTGATCATCCCGGTAGCCAGGCGCGATTGAACACGTTCAAGGTCTGGCGGAAAGTTGACGCTGACAACCCCACCCACCGGCGCGCCCATCTGCGGGGTGATCTGCCAGCCGATGCCAATGTAGTCATAGACCTCCTTGTCGCGCAGCTTCTGCTTGCGGAAGTCGGCCCGGAAATCAACCAGTTTCATGGCGGGCCAGGGCGTCTTGCCGTCCAGCGAGAACTTCGGCCCGAGGGGCGAGATGATATTCAGCTGGCGGCACAGGTCTGACACGTAATGCCACACCACCAGGCAGGCGGCCTCGGTCTGCACCGTGTTGGCTTCCAGGTTCTGGTTGACCGTTGACTTCTGGTCTTGCAGCGCACTGGCCTGTGATTTGAGTTGATTCAGGAAGCTCACGATGACTCCATGGCATTCTTGCTTATGCGTTTATTTTAGTGACTGCGCATCATTTGCCGCAGCTTTGCCGCAAGGAAAATTCCGCAGGCGGAGCAGGCGCCGGTGACGACCCAGGTCCACTCCCACCCGCCCACGCGGGTTGCGACCCAGGCTACAAGCGGTGGCCCCGCGAACTGCCCCACCGCTGAACATTGCTGCATCCAGCCCACGGTAGTGGACACCGTCCGCTCGCTGGGCGCCAGCCGCACCGCGAGCGAGAAAAGTGTGCCCGGGATCATGCCACCGACCATGGAAAACATCAGGACTGCCAGGTAGCGCAACGAGGGCGGGATGGTGAGTGAACCCGTCCATGCAAACGCAACCACGGTGCCCACGGTCATCGCGACAAAGCCTGCTGTGAGCAGCGACGACGGCTCATAGCCGCGCTGCAACAACCGCCCGGCCGTGATGTTGCCGATCATGTTCACCGCAGCCGCCACGGCCGTCAGCACGCCGGTGGCTGCGCCGGAGAGTCCTGCCTGTGCGTAGATCGAAGGCAGGAACCCCACCACTGCGAGCCACTGGCCTGAATACATCGCGAACGTCAGTGCTACCAGCCAGGGGCCGCGCGACGACAGGGTTAATTTCAACCGGGTGCGCCAGGGCGAAACATCATCTTCACTTGCGGCACGGGCGCGGCGAGCCCGAAACGGCTCATCAGGCGGGACGGTCTGGAGCCAGATTGCCATGGCAAGCGACAGGACGGCAATCAGCCACCACCAGATTTGCCAGCTGGCTACAGCAATCACCAGGGGACCGGCCAGCAGGGCCAGCGAGGTTCCGAGCGGCATGTAAGCCCCCCACAGACCGAGCATCGACGCCAGCCGTGCGGGCTGCACCAGCCGGCGAATCAGGCTGGGCGCCGGCATGGTGGCCAGCAGCACGCCAAAGCCTTCCACCGCGCGCAGGCACAGCAGGCTGGTTGCATCGTGCGCCAAGCCACCCAAGGCGCCGGCGACGGCCAGTATTAAAAGCCCCGCACCCATGCTGCGTCGCAAGCCCAGGCTGTCTGCTGCCAGACCGCTGGCCAGGCCCAAGGTCATGCCCGCCAGTTGCACGAGGGACATCAGGAATCCGGCTTGCAAAAGGGAGATGTCCATGGCCGCGCGCAACGCCGGCAACGCGGCGGGCAACTTCCCCACATGCAGCGCCGCACTCACACCGGCCAGAATCACGATGAACGCCGGATCGATGCCAGACCTGCGCACCGGCAGCGTCATGGCAAAAGCTTCAGGCCCGTGATCCGCTCATGCTCGCGCGCAGCAAACCGGTCGGTCATGCCCGCAATGTAGTCGGCCACAGCGCGTGCCGTATCGGCCCGGGCCGCAAAGCCGGCCTGCATCTGGAGGGGGTCGGCCAGATACGCTGCGAACAATCCGCGCACTACTTCCTGCGCTTGCAAAGTGGTTTGGGTGACTTGTGGGTGGCGGTACAGGTTTTTCAACAGAAACTGCTTGAGGACGACTGAAGCCTGGCGCATCGGTTCACTGAACTGCACCAGGTGTGCTGCGTGACGAACCTCGTCTGCGTTGTGCGGGTCGGCTTTGCGCAGTGCGGCATGCGTGGCTTCAATCACGTCATAGACCTGCGCACTGAGCATGCGGCGAATGGTTTCATACAGAACCCGCCGGCCCTGCAATTGTGGAAACTCCGCCAGCGTTTGCACGCGGAAGTCCTCGAACAACGGCACCTGCTCAAGCTGCTCCAAGGTGATCAACCCCGAGCGGACCCCGTCATCGATGTCATGCGCGTTGTAGGCAATTTCGTCAGCCAGGTTGCACAGCTGCGCCTCCATACCCGGTTGCGTGCGGTCCAGAAAGCGCATGCCAACGCCGCCGGGGTCATGCGCCTCCAGCTTTTCGGCGTTGGCACGGGAACAGTGCTTGAGGATGCCCTCACGCGTTTCAAAGGTCAGGTTCAGGCCGTTGTATTGCGGGTAGCGCTCTTCCAGCTCGTCCACCACCCGCAGGCTTTGCAGGTTGTGCTCAAAGCCACCGTGATCCGACATGCAGGCATTGAGCGCGTCCTGCCCCGCATGGCCGAAGGGAGTGTGGCCCAGGTCATGGGCCAGGGCAATCGCCTCGACCAGATCTTCGTTCAGCCGCAGGGCCCGCGCGATCGAGCGGCCCAGCTGCGCGACCTCCAGCGAATGCGTGAGACGCGTACGGAACAGATCCCCCTCATGGTTCAGAAACACCTGTGTCTTGTAGACCAGACGCCGGAACGCTGTGGAATGAACGATGCGATCCCTGTCCCGCTGGAAATCGGTACGACCGGGGGCCGCCTGCTCAGGATACCGGCGGCCGCGGGATTCGTCCGGGCGGCTGGCCCACGGGGCGAGGTCCTGCGTCATGAAAAGACTAGGCGGCGCAACACTGCTCGATCACCTCGCGCACCAAGGCCTGCGGGGCACCGCGCATCACGGCGCTGCCGGGCTTGTCGATCAGCACAAAGCGCAACTCACCCGCATCCGTTTTTTTGTCTACGCGCATGAGCTCGAGGTAGCGGTCTGCGCCCAGGCGCGGGCCTTTGACTGGCAGACCGGCCTTGTGGATCACCTTGGTGAGGCGCTCGACCAGCGTCATGTCGATGAGCCCCAGCCGCTGCGAGAGATGAGCCGCCATGACCATGCCGCAGCCCACGGCCTCACCATGCAACCACTCGCCATAGCCCAGGCCCGATTCGATGGCGTGGCCAAAGGTATGGCCAAAGTTGAGGATGGCGCGAATGCCGGACTCACGTTCATCCTGGCCCACCACCCAGGCTTTGATCTCGCAACTGCGCTTGACGGCGTGGGCCAGCGCAGCGGGCTCGCGGGCCAGCAGGGCGCCGAGGTTGTTTTCAATCCAGTCCAGAAAGGCCATATCGGCGATCGGCCCGTACTTGATGATCTCGGCCAGACCGGCGCTCAGCTCGCGTGCAGGGAGTGTCTTGAGCGTGTCCAGGTCGCACACCACCAACAAAGGTTGATAGAACGCGCCGATCATGTTCTTGCCCAGCGGATGGTTGATGGCGGTCTTGCCGCCTACCGATGAATCGACTTGCGCCAGCAGTGTGGTGGCCACCTGCACGAACGGCACGCCGCGCATGTAGCTGGCCGCTGCAAAACCTGTCATGTCGCCGACGACCCCGCCGCCCAAGGCGTAAAGGATGGTTTTGCGATCGCACTCGTTTTCCAGCAGTGCATCGAAGATGAGGTTGAGGGTCTGCCAGTTCTTGTGCGCTTCGCCGTCGGGAAGTACCACTGTGAAGACGGCCTTGTGGCGGGGCTGGAGGGCCGCTTGCAGCCGTTGCAGGTACAGCGGCCCCACTGTGGTGTTGGTCACGATCAGGGCACTGGCGGTCCGCGGGAGATCAACCCAGGTGGCCGCGTCGTCCAGCAGCGCTGCACCAATGGCGATCGGGTAGCTGCGCTCGCCCAACTCGATGTTGACACGCTGCGCGTGGGTGGCAGGTTCGGTAGATGCTTGCATGGCGCAAGTTTAGAGCTTTCGCATGGCCTCTCTGCGATGCTCATCCCGCCGGACCGCCATCGCGTGAGACTTTAGCGGCCTGGCAGGATGCCCGCCAGTTCAAGTTGCATCTGGATCATGTTCGCCAGAGTAGCAACGGACGGACGCCCGGTTTCGATCACGAAGTGCGCTGACTCACGGTAAAGCGGGTCGCGCGCCTCGTATAGATCGCGCAGGCGGGCCAGCGGATCACCAACCTGGAGCAGCGGACGATTGGTGTCATGCCGCAAGCGGCGGAACACTTCTTCAGGCGAGGAGCGCAGGTAGATGACCTGACCGCGTTCATGCAGATGCCGGCGGTTGACCTCGCGCAAAACAGCACCACCGCCCGTAGCGAGGACGCCCTTCTGGTGCTGAGTCAACTCATCGATGACGGTTTGCTCCACGTCGCGAAAAGCGTCTTCGCCTTCGCGCTCGAAGTACAAACGAATCGAGCAGCCTATTCGCTGCTCGATCACATGGTCACTGTCAGTGAAGTCCACCCCCAGCCGCCGGGCGAGTTGCCGTCCGACGGTGGATTTACCTGAGCCGGGGAGGCCGA
>JACMQX010000014.1 GCA_014376765.1 Ramlibacter sp.
GCACCTGGTAGATGATGCGGCGGGTGGAGCGGCTGCGCAGCGACCAGGACCGCCCCAGCCTCGGCGCGGGCCGGGCGGGGAGCAAGGCGCTGGGCTGGGCTTGAGCTGGCGGCGTGCCGGCCGGCGTCATGCGCGCGGCTCAGCGGATCGGGGGTGCGTACTGCAGGCCGCCCTTGCTCCACTGCGCATTGGGGCCGCGCTTCAAGGCCAATGGCGTTTTCTCGCCGACGTTGCGCTCAAAGATCTCGCCGTAATTGCCCACGGTCTTGACGGCCCGGACCAGCCAGTCACGGTCCAGCCCGAGCAGCTTGCCCATGTCTTCCGACTTGCCCAGCAGGCGCTGCACGACCGGGTCGGTGCTCTCGGCCTTGAGCTTGTCCACGTTGGCCTGCGTGACGCCATACTCCTCGGCCTCGATCAGGCCGTAGATCACCCATTTGACGATGGCAAACCATTCGTCGTCACCGCGGCGCACCATCGGGCCCAGCGGCTCCTTGGAGATCAGTTCGGGCAGGATCAGGTGGTCCTTGGGGTCCTTGGCTTCCTTGGCACGGATGGAGGCCAGGCCCGAAGCGTCTGTCGTCATGGCCTGGCAGCGGCCCGAGAAGTAGGCAGCGTTGGTGGCGTCCAGCTTTTCAAACACGATGGGTTTGAGGTTCAGGTTGTTGGCGCGCGAAAAGTCGGTGAGGTTCTTCTCGGTGGTGGTGCCGCTTTGCACGCAGACCGTCGCGCCCTTCAACTGCTTGGCGCTGGTCACCTTGCTCTTGACCGGCACGATGAAGCCCTGGCCGTCGTAGAAGGTCACGGCCGTCTGGTGCAGGCCCAGGGATGCGTCGCGGGTCAGGGTGAAGGTGGTGTTGCGCGAGAGCACGTCAATTTCGCCGGACTGCAGCGCCGTGAAGCGCTGCTGGGCGTTGAGCGGCACCCACTTGACCTTCTCGCCATCGCCCAGCACGGCAGCGGCAATGGCGCGGCCCACGTCCACGTCCAGGCCCGTCCACTTGCCCTGGCTGTCGGCGGCCGAGAAGCCGGCCAGGCCGGTGTTCACGCCCACCACCACTTCGCCCCGCGACTTGATCGCGTCCAGTGTCTTGCCGGCGAAGGCGGCGCTGGAGGCCAGCAGGCCTGCAGCGAACAAGAGGCCAACCAGCCGGGTGGTTTTCAAAAAGGTCATGTCAGGATTCCTCGGATTGATGCAACAAGTGTTGGAGTTTGATGAATATACGGAATGAATGCAACTGTGCCGGAGAATCACAAGTGCTGTCATTGCGGGCTTGACCCGCAATCCATGTTGCCCTGAAGCACCGCCACTTCTTGCCACCATGGATCCCCCCGGATCGGAGTCCGGGGCAGGCTCCTCGAGTCCGGGATGACAGGCCCTCCTTTGCCGCGGAGCAGATCGGGAACATGGCATCATCCCACCCAAGCGCTGTTACCGAAAGATTCTCCTCATGCCTTGGCCTTCGCGCAACAGCGCCACCCAGCATCCCGACCACTTCCCTGCTGACCCGGGCCATGCGACAGCGCGGCGCCAGATTGTTTTGCTGACGGCCATCATGGTCGTGCTGTCAGGACTGGGCCTGGTGGCGGCCTTGCTGTGGTTGCGCGGAGAGGCCAGTGACGCGGCTGACAAACTCACCGAGTCGCTTGCGCACGTCATCGAGGAGCAGACCAGCCGCACCTTCCAGACCGCTGACCAGCGCCTGCAGCTGGCGGCCAGCCGGCTCAATGCGCTGGACGCGGCCAGCGAGCTGAATGTCGAATCCGCGCACGCCATGCTGCGCGAGCAGATCGAGGGCCTGCCCTTCATGCGCGCCATGTGGGTGCTGGACCGCGATGGGCGCATGGCGTTTGACTCGGACACCGGCAACACGTCACTGCGCATGCAGGACCGCGAGTATTTCCAGGTCTACCAGAAGAACCCCGCCATTGAATTCCACATCAGCGCGCCCGTGCGCAGCCGCAGCACCGGCGGCTGGCTGATCAGCGTCTCCCGCCCGTTGCGCGACAGCAAGGGCAACGTCACAGGGGTGATCGTTGCGGCGATCGAGCCGCCCTATTTCGACAAGCTGTGGCGCGAGATCGAGCTGGGCCCGGACGGCGCCGTGGCCATGTTCCGGCGCGACGGCGTGCTGATGATGCGCACCCCACTGCAGGACGCGGCCATGGGGCGCAGCTTTGCCAACTCCGCGCTCTTTACGCAGCACCTGGTCCAGTCCGCCACGGGCACCCGCATCGTCAAGAGCGCGTTTGACGGCAAGATGCGCACCGTGTCGTACCGCACGATGTCGGCCTATCCGGGTTTTGTCGTCACCGTCGGGCGCTCGCAGGACGATGTGCTGGCCTCGTGGACGCGGCTGGCTATTCTTTCATCGCTGGTGTGGCTGACGACGGCTGTGGCCGTGAGTTTGCTGTCGGCGATGCTGCACCGCCAGCTGATGCAGCGCCAGCGCACTGAGGTGCACTTTCGCCGCCTCGCGCAGGCGATGCCGCAGATCGTTTTCATTACATCTGCGGGTGGCCAGCTGATTTTTGTCAGCGAACAGTGGCGCGCCGTCACTGGCTCACCGGTGCAGGACGTACTGGACAAGGGCTGGCTCCATTGGGTCCACCCCGATGACCGCGGCATCGCACGAGACAACCTGGAACAGACACTGACCACCGGCGAGAGCGTGCCCAGCGAACACCGGCTGCGCAGCAGCGACGGCAGCTACCGCTGGCAGCTCTCGCGCGCCGTGGCCAACCGGGACGCTGCCGGGCGCATCGTCTCCTGGTATGGCACTTCGACGGACATCGACGATCTCAAGCAGGCCGAGTTCGAACTCCGGGCGCAAAACGAATTGGTCAGCATGGCGGGCCGGCTGTCGCGCCTGGGCGGCTGGGCGATGGAATTGCCTGGCATGCGCTTCATCTGGTCGGAAGAAGCGAACGACATCCTCGGCCTTGCGCCGGGCAGCACGCCGACGCTGGAGTCCGTCATCAATATGTGCGTCCCCGAAAGCCGCGAGCTGGCCACTCAGGCCACCCAGGCCTGCGTCACACACGGCACGCCGTTTGACGGACAGGTGCGGATGCAGACACCCGCCGGGATCAACATCTGGGTGCGCTCCATGGGCCAGGCCCTGCGCAACGACAACGGCGAGATCGTCCGGATGCAGGGCGCCTTTCAGGACGTGACCGAACGGGTCCATGCCGAGCAGGTCATGCAGGGCTACCTGCAGACGCTGCAGCGTGCATCGGAAGCCGCGCAGGCCATCATGCAGCAGCGCGAGCTCGACTCGCTGATCCAGGAAGTGGCGCTGCAGGCGCGCGAAGTTCTTGGAGCGCATCGCGCGCGGGTTCATGTGAAGCATGCCCAGGGCCGCGCGCAGAGCCTGATCGCACAGTCTCAGGCCGATGAAGCCGCCCATGCCGCGCTGCCCCACAGCGTTGGTGAACTGGCCCTGCCGCTGACCGGCCGCGACGGCGTCACCATCGGCCTGCTGCAGATCACGGGCAAGCAGGACGGCAGCTTCACGGCGCACGATGAATATGTCGCCACCGAGCTGGCCCAGCTTGCATCCATTGCCATCGACAACCTGGACCTGCTGGCGCAGGTGACCGAACTCAATACCGGCCTTGAGGCGAAGATTGCGCGGCGCACGGCCCAGTTGAGCATGTCCAATGCCGAGCTGGAGGCGTTTTCGTACTCCGTGTCCCACGACCTGCGCACGCCGCTGAGCACGATCGACGGCTTTACCCGCCTGTTGCTCAAGGAGCTGGACCAGGACCAGGGGGCGCGCGTGCGCCACTACCTGGACCGCATCCAGGCCGGGGTCGGGCAGATGGGCCAGCTGATCGACGGGCTGCTGTCGCTGGCCCATGTGTCGCGCGTGACATTGCGCAGCGCCAGGGTTGATCTTTCAGCCATGGCGCTGGAGATCATGGAGCGGATGCAGGCCAACCAGCCCGAGCGCATGGTGGCCTGGAGCGTGGAGCCGGGCCTGTTTGCGCAGGGCGACGACCGGCTGCTGCGATCGGTGCTGGAGAACCTGCTGGGCAATGCATGGAAATTCAGCGCGCGGCGCCATGCGGCGGAAATCTCGCTGGGCTTTTCAGAACGCGACGGCGCGTATTTTGTACGTGACAACGGCGCAGGCTTTGACATGGCTTACGCCGACAAATTGTTTGGCGCCTTCCAGCGGCTGCATGATGCGGGGGAGTTCCCGGGCACGGGCATCGGCCTGGCCACGGTGGGGCGCATCGTGGCGCGGCACGGAGGGCGGATCTGGGTGGTGTCCGCGCCGGATGAGGGCGCAACGTTTTATTTCACCGTTCCTGGATAACGCCCCCCCCCGGCTGTCATCCCGGACTTGATCCGGGATCCATGGTGGCGTGAAGCGGCGTCACTTCTTGCCAACATGGATTGCGGGTCAAGCCCGCAATGACAAGTGTTGTGGCTCGCTGCGTCATAGGAAAGGCCGCAGCTCGCTCGCTGCGTCAAAGCAAAGGCCGCAGCTCGCTCGCTGCGTCATAGCAAAGGCCGCAGCTCGCTCGCTGCGTCCAGCATCAGCGGGAGCAGGTCGCGTTGTAACGCCGCCAGCCCCATCCGCTGCGGCGCGCCCACCACGTTGAGCGCGGCCACCGTGGCGCCGCGCAGGTTGCGCAGCGGGATGGCCATGGCCGTGACGCCAAGCTCGTGCTCCTCGGCCGCAAGGCACAGGTCCTGCACCTTCACTTCGCTGATCAGCGCGCGGAACTGCCGCGCGTCGGTGACCGTGCGGGAGGTCAGCCGCGGCAGCGCCCGGCCCTTCATCCAGGCGGCAAAGGCGCTGCGCGTCAGCGCCGCCAGCAGCACGCGGCCGGTGGAGGTGGCGTGCGCGGGCAGCCGCGCGCCCAGGTGCAGGCCGTAGGCCAGCACCCGCGAAGGCCCGCTCTGCGCAACGATGACGACTTCGTCCCCATCCAGCACCACGGCCGAGAACGACTGGCCTGTCTGCGTCGCCAACCGGTCCAGCGTGGGCTGCAGCACGCGCGGCAGCCGGGCCGAGGCGAGGTAGCTGCCTGAAAAGCGCAGCACCTTGGGGGACAGCCAGAAATAGCCGCCGTCACTCTCCAGGTAGCCCAGGTGCGCCAACGTCAGCAGGTGGCGCCGCGCTGCTGCGCGGGTGATGCCCGCCCGCTGCGCCGCCAGCGTGGCGTTCAGCCGTTGCCGCTCGGTGTCAAAACTCTCCAGCACGGCCATGCCCTTGGCCATGCCTTCGATGAGATCGGCTTTTGCGATGGTCATGTGCATCTCCACGTGCGCAAGCGTTGCGCGATCATCGCGCAACGCTGCCGATGATCGCACAAAGCCTGCGCGGCGGTGTGGCAGCCCAGCCGCTGTGGACCTAAGCTGGACGCTCCACGGCTGCCCTGGGCGGCCTGCACCAGGAGACACACATGCGTACACAGGTCGCCATTATTGGGGCTGGCCCATCGGGCCTTCTGCTCGGCCAGCTGCTGCACAAGGCCGGCATCGACAACATCATCATCGAGCGGCAGTCCGGCGAGTATGTGCTGGGCCGCATCCGCGCGGGCATTCTCGAGCAGGTCACTGTGGACCTGCTGGAGGAAGCCGGCGTCGCCGCCAGGCTGCATGCCGAAGGCACGATCCACCATTCAATCGAGCTCATCTTCCGCCAGCAACGCCACGCGATTGACGTGCACGGCCTGACCGGCGGCAAGGTGGTCACGGCCTACGGCCAGACCGAGATGACGCACGACCTGATGGACGCCCGCCAGGCCGCCGGCCTGCCCACGGTGTACGAGGCCGCCAACGTCAGCATCCATGACTACGACAGCGCCCGCCCGCGCGTGCGCTACGAAAAGGACGGCCAGCACCACGAGGTGGAGTGCGACTTCATCGCCGGCTGCGACGGCTTTCACGGCGTCTGCCGCGCCAGCGTGCCCAAGGGCGCGATCACCGAGTTCGAGAAGGTCTACCCCTTTGGCTGGCTGGGCGTGCTGGCCGATGTGCCGCCCGTCTCGCCCCACGCCATCATCTACGGCAACACCGAGCGCGGCTTCTCGCTGTGCTCCATGCGCAGCCTGACCCGCAGCCGCTACTACGTGCAGTGCCCGCTGGACGACAAGGTGGAGCAATGGAGCGACGAGCGCTTCTGGGACGAACTGCGCCGCCGCCTGGACCCCGAGACCGCGCAACGTGTGATCACCGGCCCGTCGATTGAAAAAAGCATCGCGCCGCTGCGCAGCTTCGTGGCCGAGCCCATGCGCTTTGGCCGCCTGTTCCTGGCAGGCGACGCGGCCCACATCGTGCCGCCTACGGGCGCCAAAGGACTGAACCTGGCGGCGTCGGATGTGAAGTACCTGTCGCAGGCCCTCATCGATTACTTTGCGGAAAAGAGCGACGCGGGTATCGACGCCTACTCGGCGCGGTGCCTGGCCCGGGTGTGGAAAGCCGAGCGGTTTTCATGGTGGCTCACCACGCTGATGCACCGCTTCCCCGACACCGAAGGTTTCGGTCAGCGGGTGCAGGAGGCGGAGCTGGATTACCTGGTCAACTCGCGTGCAGCGTCAACGGCGCTCGCGGAGAACTACGTGGGCCTGCCGTTGTAAACGCTCCTTCCCCCTCTGGGGGAAGGCTGGGATGGGGGCACCGCGTGAAGTGGCGCCCTTGGTCAACGTGCCCCCACCCCAACCCTCCCCCAGCGGGGGAGGGAGACAATCAGTCCGCGAAGGTGCCACCGGCCTTGATGATCGGCCCCCAACGGTCGATCTCGGCCTTCAGCCAGGTCTGCAAACCTTCCGGCGAGAGCTTCGAATCAGGCGCAATCTCCGCCCCCAGTTCAGCCATCCGCTTGAGCACATCCGGGTCTTTCAGCGCCGCGCGCACAGCCACGTTCACCCTGTCGATCACCGGCTTGGGCGTGCCCTTGGGTGCGTAGATGCCGTGCCACACCAGCACTTCAAAGTCCTTCAGGCCCTGCTCGGCCAGTGTGGGGGCATCAGGCAGCGCCTTGATGCGGTTGCGGGTGGTCACGCCATAGAACTTGACGCGGCCGTCCTTGATCTGCGGAATCGTCTGTGTGGTCTGGTCGCACAGGATGTCGATCTGACCGCCCAGCAGCGCGGTCATGGCGGGCGCCGTACCGGAGAACGGCACGGAGGTGAGCTTCACCCCCATCGCGCGCTCCAGCATCATCCCGCACAGCTGTGACACAGCACCGAGCCCGGCATTGCCCAGGTTGATCGTCGCCTGGTGGGACTTGACGTAGGCCGAGAACTCCTGGAAGTTGTTGGCCGGAAAGTCCTTGCGGGCCAGCAGCGTCATGGGCACGTCCACCGCCTGGCTGATGTACTCAAAATCGGTGAGCGGGTTGTAGGGCAGCTTGCGGTACAGCGCCGTGGAAGTGGCCATGCCGTTGTGGTTGATCAGCAGCGTGTAGCCGTCCGGCGCCGCCCTCGACACGTAGGCCGCCGCCACGGTGCCGCCCGCGCCCAGCTTGTTCTCGATGATGACGGTCTGGCCCAGCGACTTGGTCATGGCCTGGCCCAGGGTGCGCGCCACGACGTCTGTGGGGCCGCCTGCGGCAAATGGCACGACGAGGGTGATGGGTTTGGTCGGGTAAGCGGCCTGCGCCAGGGCATTGCCGCCGGCCAATGCCGTGGTCGCGGCCAAAGCGGCCGCAAGAAAGTTTCTGCGCATGTTCATGCATGTCTCCGGAAAATATGGACGGGCGCTCTAAACGGTGCGCCCGGCTGACAGGGCACACGATGATGCCCCGCCCCAAGCGTAAGCCCTGCGCATCATTGGGGGAATCGGTATGTTCCCGCCCTTATAGTCGTTCATCCCCAGCTTTGATTGACCTGACATGCCCGCAACCAGAACCCTGCCCGGCGTCCTCAAGGGCGTTCGCATCCTCAGCCTGGCGCTGAACCTTCCGGGCCCCGGCGCGCTCATGCGCTGCAAACAGATGGGCGCTACCTGCGTCAAGCTTGAACCCCCGGCGCCACGCGCCCTGCCACCCGGAACCTCGGGCGACCCCATGGGGCAATACAACAAGCCGGCCTATGCGCAATTGTCGGCAGGCGTGAAGATCATCACCGCTGACCTCAAGTCAGAAGCCGGGCAAAAAGCCCTGCACCGCGAATTGGCCCGCACCGACGTGCTGCTCACGTCGTACCGCCCATCGGCCACAGAGAAGCTCGGTCTGGGCTGGACGGCGCTGCACAAGCGCTACCCGGCACTCTCGCATGTCGCCATCGTCGGCGCCCCGGGGCCGCGCGCGGAAGAGCCAGGGCATGACCTCACCTACCTGGCGGACAACGGCCTCGTCACAGGTCTTGACCTGCCCGCCACGCTGTATGCCGACATGGGCGGCGCGTTGCTGGCCACTGAAGCCGTGTTGTCAGCAGTGCTGCGCCAGCGTGCGTCAGCCAAGGCGCGCGGTGTACACGTCGAAGTGGCCCTGTCAGAAGCGGCCGCCTGGCTGGCCTTGCCGCGCCACTGGGGCCTCACCGTGCCGGCCGGTGCAGTCGGCGGCGCGCATGCGGGCTACCGCGTCTACCCGTGCAAGGATGGCCGCGTGGCCGTGGCAGCCCTGGAGCCGCACTTTGCCGCGTCGCTGTGCGCGGCCGCCGGCGTGGCCGCCCCCGACATGCGCGCGATGCTCACGCCTGCGGTGCGCGATGCCATAGCCGCGTTTTTGCTGACGCGCACGCGCAGGCAACTGGACGCGCTGGCAGTGGCCAAAGACATTCCGTTGCATACGATGGCTTGACGAAACCCTCGGGCCTGGTGTCCTGCGCGTACTAAGATAGCTACATGACTCGAATCGTCGGAAACCAGAACCGCAGCGAATTCATTCTTGATCCGTCCGAGGCATGGGCTCGTGGCCGCGTTCTCGACCAAATGCTCCTGGCTGGCCGCGTGCCGGCCAGGCGTGGCGTCACGCGCGCCACCCACAAGGTCTTTAACGCAATGGATGACCAGCGCCAGTTGGACCAGGCGCGTCTCCTCAATGGCAGGCAAGCCGGCCCGGCCAGCCCCCCCGGATGAACCCTGACGCATTGCTTGAATTGCTCGGACGCTTTCAGGCGGAAGGCGTGGCCTATGTGCTGGTCGGCGGCCACGCAGTACGCCTCAATGGCTTCAACCGCAACACCGAGGACATTGACATCCTGCTGCCCTCATCGCTTGAGAACGGCCAGCGCGTGATTCGAGCTTTGTCATTTTTGCCTTCAAGCAAAGACCTCGACGTTGACTGGTTTGCTCCGCCTGCCGACGAGCCCGAAAACATCCGTGTGGCTGACGACCTGCTGATCGATCTGCTGTTCGCAGCCAACGGCCAGACTTATGAAAGCCTTCAGCCGCACGTGCGGACGCTGACTGTGCAAGGCGTGTCTATCCGGACTCTCGACATAGAAGGCCTTCTCAAGACCAAGACTGACTATCGCGACAAGGACAGGATAGACAGGGAAGCCCTGCTGCGACTCAAGGCACGCCTGTAGCGCGCGCTCGCCGCGCGCGGTCCGGTCAAGTCCGGCCCGCTGATGCAGGAGGAGACGGCTTCGCCGGAATAAGTCGGCTCGCCTGCGTCAAGCAGGAAGCGGCTGCGGCCCCATCACGCCTTCGATGGTCCTGATCATCAACTCGATGTCGACTGGCTTGATCAGGTGGGCATTGAAGCCCGCCTGCGCAGCCGCTTCCTTGTCACGCAACTGACCATAGCCTGTGAGCGCGATCAATGGCACGAGCCGGCA
>JACMQX010000093.1 GCA_014376765.1 Ramlibacter sp.
GTGTTCCACGCCTTGAAGCAAATCATCCATGACAAGGGCATGAGCATTGCCGTGGGCGACGATGGCGGCTTTGCCCCCAACGTGGCCAACCATGAAGCCGTCATCCAGATGATCCTGGAAGCCATCGACAAGGCCGGCTTCCTGGCGGGCGAGCAGATTGCCGTGGGCCTGGACTGCCCGGCCAGCGAGTTCTACAAAGACGGCAAGTACGTGCTCGAAGCCGAAGGCCTCAGCCTGGACGCCACCGAGTGGACCAACATTTTGGCCACCTGGGTCGACAAGTACCCCATCATCAGCATTGAAGACGGCATGGCCGAAGGCGACTGGGACGGCTGGAAGATCCTGACTGAAAAGCTCGGCAGCAAGGTCCAGCTCGTGGGGGACGACCTGTTCGTCACCAACACCAAGATCCTGAAGGAAGGCATCGACAAGAAGATCGCCAACTCCATTCTGATCAAGATCAACCAGATTGGCACGCTGACCGAGACCTTTGCTGCGATTGAAATGGCCAAGCGCGCGGGCTATACCGCCGTTATCAGCCACCGCTCGGGCGAGACGGAAGACTCCACCATTGCCGACATCGCCGTGGGCACCAATGCGGGCCAGATCAAGACCGGCTCGCTCAGCCGCTCGGACCGCATGGCCAAGTACAACCAGTTGCTGCGCATCGAGGAGGACCTGGGCGACATCGCCAGCTATCCCGGCCGCGCGGCGTTCTACAACCTTCGCTGAAAGCTTGGGGGCAAGCAGCCCCCAACAGCGCATTCAAGGATGACGTGAGTCGCCCGTCATGAGCCGCCTTCTTGTCCCTGCCGTCCTGATCGCGCTGCTGCTGATTTTTCATGCGCAGCTGTGGTCCGGCCGGGGCAGCCTCTCCAACGTCTCGAAGATGCAGCAAAAGCTGGACGCGCAAAAGGCAGCCAATGCCCGGGCGCAACTGGCCAATGCGCGCCTGGTGTCGGAAGTGAGCGACCTGAAAGAGGGGCTGGAGATGGTGGAAGAAAAGGCCCGCAGTGAACTGGGCATGGTCAGGCCGAATGAAATTTACGTGCACATCACAAAAAAGTAAGGGCTCTTCTTTGTGACCGGGTTCTTCACCGCCGAGGCCTTCATCCTCTGGGGCTCCCCCACCACCTGGCTGGAGCTTGCCGCCTTCGTCATCGCGCTGGCCATGGTCGGCTGCAACATCCGCGAGATTCACTGGGGCTGGCCGCTCGCGGTCATCAGTTCACTGATGTATGTGGCGGTGTTCTGGCGCAGCCGGCTGTATGGGGACGCATCGCTGCAGATTTTCTTTGCAGCGGTAGCGGGCTGGGGCTGGTATCAGTGGCTGCGCGGTGTGCGCGCTGATGGCTCTGCGCTGCAGGTCGCCCGGCTGGGCCTGACAGGGCTCGTGCGCATGTTTGCTGCATGCGCCGTGCTGTGGCCCGTCACCGGCCTGTTCCTGAAGAACTTTACTGACTCGGACGTGCCGTGGTGGGACGGCTTCACCACCGCGCTCAGCGTGGTGGGGCAGTTTCTGCTGGGCCGCAAGTACATCGAGAACTGGCTGGTCTGGATCGTCGTGAACGTGGTGAGCGTGGGCCTGTTTGTCTACAAGGGCCTGTGGCTCACCACCCTGCTCTACCTGATCTTCATCGCCCTGAGCGTGGTGGGCTTTAAGGCCTGGAAGACGCGCTTGTGAAGATCGCCCTGCTGGGTGCCGAGAGCACCGGTAAAACCCAACTCTCGCAAGCGCTGGCAGAGCACCTGCTTGGGATGGGCCGTAGCGTGACCGTCGTCGCCGAGGTCTTGCGTGAATGGTGTGAGCAGCACGGCCGCACCCCGCGTGAGGCGGAGCAGCTGGCCATTGCGCAGGAACAGGCCCGGCGGGTTGATGCAGCGGCCGCTACGTCAGACATCGTGATCGCAGACACCACGCCGCTCATGATCGCCGTGTACAGCGCCATGCTGTTTGGCGATGAGTCTCTGTATGACTTTGCCCTTGCGCATCAGCGCAGCTACACGCTGACCCTGGTCACCGGCCTGGACATTCCCTGGGAAGCGGACGGCTTGCAGCGCGACGGCCCGCACGTGCGCGAGCCGGTGGACTCACTGGTGCGCGCTGCGCTGGAGCGCGCGGGCATAGTCTTCAAGGTGGTTTACGGGACCGGCCGCGAACGCCTGGCAAACGCCCTGCTGGCCATGGCCGCGTCAACTGCAATGCGGGAGGGATTGCTGGCCAACTGGTCCTGGTCCTGCGACAAATGCAGCGACCCGGAGTGCGAGCACCGCCTCTTTACTGGACTGCTGCGGTCGAAGGCGGCTGGTCGCCCTTCTCCCTGAAGATCTGCGCCACATCGACCGGGTCGAAGTGGTATTGCTTGCCGCAGAAGTCGCAGCCCACCTCGACATTACCGCGCTCGGCCAGAATGCTGTCCGCCTCTTCTTCACCCAGGCTGCGGATCATCTTGCCTACCCGCTCGCGGCTGCAGGTGCAGGCAAAGTGCGGCGCACTCGGCTCAAAGCGCAGCACCTTTTCTTCCCAGAACAGGCGGCGCAGGATGGTGTCTACATCCAGCGAGAGCAGCTCTTCCTGCGTCAGCGTCTGGGCCAGGATCGCGATGCGGTTGTAGTCTTCGTTGAGGCCAATGTCGTCTTCATTTGCGCGCGGCTGCAGGTTGCCCGCGCCCTGCACGGGCAGCCGCTGGATCAGGATGCCGGCTGCCACATGGCCATTGGCCGCCAGGACCATTTTGGTGTCCAGCTGCTCGGACTGCAGCATGTAGTGCTCCAGCACCTCGCTCATTTTCTCAAGCTTCTCGCGCTGGTCGCCGTGCAGCGGCACCACGCCCTGGTAGGGCTGCTGGCCCGGAAACTTGTCCCTGGGGTCCAGCGTGATGGCGCAGCGGCCGTTGTTGTCCAGGTTGACCATCTCGCTCAGTGAGGCACTTGGGGCCAGCTCACCCACCACCTTGGCCGTGGCGCGCAGGCTGAGGTCGGGCTGCACTTCAGCCACGGCCACCTTGACCGGACCGTCGCCAAATATCTGTAGCACCAGGGCGCCGTTGAACTTGATGTTGGATTGCATCAACACCGCCGCTGCCGACATCTCGCCCAGGAGCTGAACCACGGGCGGCGGGTAGGCACCGGTCTGGTTGTTGGCCTCGCGCCGGCGCAGGATCTCCTGCCACGAATCCGTCAGCCGCACGATCATCCCGCGGACTGGCAACCCGTCAAATAAAAACTTGTGCAGCTCGGACATCCATCCATCCATTCAAAGATCAGGTCAGGCAATTTTCTTGAGGCCCCTGGCGTAACGCAGGGAGTTCTCGACATAGTGTTCGGCGCTTTGCCGCAGCTTTTCAAGCGCCGCGTCGTCCAGCGTGCGCACGACTTTGGCGGGCGAGCCGATGATGAGCGAGTTGTCCGGGAATTCCTTGCCTTCGGTCACCACACTGCCGGCGCCCACGATGCAGTTGCGGCCGATACGGGCCTTGTTCAAGACCACCGCCTGAATGCCGATGAGCGAATTGTCGCCAATCGTGCAGCCGTGCAGCATGACCTGGTGGCCCACGGTGACGTTGTCGCCAATGGTCAGCGGGCAGCCCACATCGGCATGCAGCACGCACAGGTCCTGCACATTGCTGTTGCGCCCGATCCTGATCAGCTCGGTATCCCCCCGCACAACGGCGCCAAACCAGACACTGGCGTTATCCGCCATCTCGACATTGCCCATGACCTGGCCGCTGTCAGCCACCCACGCGCCCTCCCCCATGCGGGGGGAAATGCCGTCCAGTTCGTAGATTGCCATCGATGTGCTCCTTGGATGACATCGATTGTACGGACGCCCCCCAGGTAGGTCCTCGGCCGACATTGGTCAACCGCAGCGCCACAGGCGCTGCTATTGAACAGCGGCACCCCGCCAAACCACTTTTCAACCAGACACACCTGTCACAGCCCTGTCATCCCCCACCCGCCTACTCAGCCCAGCCGCCAGGCCGCCCGGAAGGACCGCGCATGGCACTGGAACGGCCACAACACGAAAGACATTCAATGAAATTCCTGCAACGACCCTTGCTCGCGGCATTGGCCGCAACCGCGCTACTCGCCGGATGCGGCGGTGGCGATGATGCTGCCGTCACAGCCGCAGCCCCGCCACCTGCTGCTCCCGGACCAGCCGGCACGCCGGTCACGCCCACCACCATCACCGGGACCTTCCTGGACGCCGCCGTCGAAGGCATGGAATACATTGCCGGCACCAGCGCCAAGGCCTCCACCGACGCCAGTGGCCAGTTCACCTGCAAGACTGGCGAAACCGTCACCTTCAGCGTGGCGGGCCTGGCTCTGGGCAGCGCGCCTTGCGGCGCCATCGTCACACCGCTCACGCTGGCTGGCGGCACCGACATCAAGGCGGACGCCGTGATCAACCGGCTGCTGGCCCTGCAGTCGCTGGATGAAGACCGCGACCCGTCCAATGGCATCAAACTCACCGCCGCGGTGAAGACCGCACTGGGCAGCCGCACGCTGGACTTCAGCGTGTCCGCAGCCGCATTCAATGCCGCACTCACCGCCACCTTCGCGCTGCTTCCAGAGCCCTACAAAAGCCGCACCGCTGACGACGAGCGCCGGGCGCTGGCCCGCGAGCATTTTGAGGACACACTGGCCTCCAGGGTCGGCACGCCGGTCAACGAGACCATCACCCAGACCAACAGCCTGGGCACCGTGAGCGCCACCGTCACCCGCTACATGGTGCAGGCCTCCAGCACCTTCTACATCCCCTATGAAGGCAGCGTGCAGAAGATCAAGGACGAATTCCCCAACGGCTTTCTTCCGGCTTACGGCTCGGGCCTGGCCTTCAAAGGCAAGCTCGCCGACGGCACGCTGGAGTTCTACGCCATCACCGACCGCGGCCCCAATGCTGACGGCCCCAAGGTGCCGAACACCGGCGGCACGCTGTGCTTTGCCCGGGCGGATAACACCTGCGATACCAAGATCTTCCCCGCACCCAGCTTTGCACCGGCCATTGGCGTGATTGCGATTGGCAGGGACGGCGCCGTGCTGAAGTCCAGCATGCCCATCCGCGTGAGTGCCGCCGTCAAGACCACGGGCCTGCCCGCCGGCCTCAACAAGCTGGGCGCATCGGGCGAAGCGCCGCTGACGGAGGCACTGGTTCATGACTCCGCCTCAACCACCACCTTCAGCGCGAACGGTCTGGACACCGAGTCCATCGTGGTCGACACGGCTCGCAACGCGCTGTGGGCGTCTGATGAATATGGCCCTTTCATTGTGCGCATCGACCCGGCCACCGGCATTGTCCTGCGCAAGTACGGCCCGGCCATTCCAAACGGCTCTGCCGTCACGGCCGCACCCGGCATCACCGCCGTGTTGCCATCAGTGCTTGCCAAGCGCCGCGCCAACCGCGGCATGGAGGGCCTGGCCCTGGACGTGGCCACCACGCGCCTGCACGGCTTCCTGCAAAGCCCGCTGACCGACCTTTCCAGCGCGGGGGCGTTCGCCACGTCAACCTATGTGGTCCCTTCAGGCTCCGGATGTATTGACGGCGGTAACAGCAGGCGCGTTGAGCGCTATGCCCGCTTTACCCGCTGGATCGAGTTCGACCCGGAAAATGAATCCACGAAGATGTACGCCTACCCCATCAGCTGCGCCGACTACCTGGACAACCGCACGGGCAACGCCAAGCTGGGGGACATGGTGTCGCTGGGCAATGGCAAGTTCATCGTCATTGAGCAGGGCGCAGCGCCAGTTACCGGCAAGGTCTCCAACCGCCTGATGCTGATTGAAGTCGGCGCTGCGACGGACATCTCGCAAAGCGGCTTCAACCCCGCGACTTCCGACCTGGAAAAGAGCAGCATGGCCCAGGCCTTGATCAACGGGGCTGACTTCACCTCGGTGGTGCCCCTGAAGAAAACATTGTTGCTGGACCTGAACAGCGCCGGCTGGATGGCAGAAAAGGCCGAAGGCCTTGCGCTGGTGGACGCGAACACCCTGGCCCTGGTCAACGACAACGACTTCGGCATGCGCAACCAGGTGTTCGACGCGGCCGGCGCCGCCATCGCCGGCGCAGACATCACCTCCTGCACTTCAACTGCAGGCGTACTTGGCGGCTGCGGCGCAGGCGTGTCGTCACGCGTGGCACGCGGCACCGATGGCGAGCGCGGCAACCGCATCTGGCTGATCAAGTTCAGCAAGGCGCTGGCGACGTTCACTGCGCCTGCGCCCTGAGCAGGCAACGGCTGAGCGGAGGCCAGCACAGACCTGAAAGATTTTCATGCACAAGGGCCGCTGGCGGTCGTACGCGACAACCTGATCTCGCTGTTCGCGATTCTGGCGTTCGCAACGCCGGTGTTCGGGATGGGCCTGATGATGATCGTGCTGATCTAGGTGCACCTCGGCTGGCTGCCGTCCAGCGGGATGGAGACTGTCGCCGCGGGCCACCGGGGCCTGTCCATGGTGCCGGACCGCTCGGGCCAAGGGGCTGACGGAGCAGCGCATCACCTGCAGGCATGTGTTGCGCAACTCGACGTCTCGGTGCGGGCGCAGGTGCTGAATCTGCTGGCCGACCTGAAGGCCGAGTTCGGCCTGGCGTACCTGTTCATCTCGCACGACCTCTCGGTGGTCGAATATGTCTGCGACCGGGTAGCGGTGATGTACCTGGGCCGCATCGTCGAGATCGCGCCCCGGCAGAAGCTGTGGCAGCAACCTTTGCACCCTACACCCGGGCTCTGCTGGACGCCGCGCCACTGCCCGACCCGACCCGCCGGCGCGGGCGCCGTATCATCATTGGCGGAGAAATTCCCAGCCCTGTCGATCTTGCGTCCGGTTGCCGGTTTCGCACCCGCTGCCCGGTGCAGATACCCTGATGCGCCACCGAGACGCCGCATCCCCTGAGCGCGGGTGAGGGCCACCTGGTGGCCTGCCACCGCGCATTTGAAACCGCTTCTTGAGGAGACACGATCATGTACCAGCTCATCAGTGCCACGCCCAGCCCCTATGCCCGCA
>JACMQX010000094.1 GCA_014376765.1 Ramlibacter sp.
CCTCAGCACCAATTGGGCCTCCGCTCCGCTCGAGAGAGCCCGTTGGGCAGCGGCGTCGCCGCCAGCAGCAATTCGCAGATTTCTTCGTTCTGTTGCGGGAGGCCGGCCATGAAAGACTCTGCGGTTCCCGCTGGCTACGCTGGCGCCAGGTGCAGCACCCGCTCCAGCTCATGGTCCTGTATGCCCAGCTGCCTCAAGCCGTTGTAGGTCTGCTGTGCATAGTCCAGCGTGGTGCCAAAGCGCCCGCAGGAGTCGCAGAGGATCTGCCGGTAATGGTCGGCATCGAGGTCGCCGGTAAAGTTCGGGCTGCGGCGAGACAGTGTGAAAGCCAGGGCCTTGACCGGCCCGTCATCCGTCTGGCAGTTCAGCCACTTCGGGTCGTATACGCCCGTGATCATTTCGCGCTGCCACAACTTGTGCATCACCTCATGACCGATGGCCTGCGACACGCGAAACACCACGCCCTGGCAACTGCCGCCTGACAGCAGCGCAAACACAAGGCCAGGGCAATCGGGCGTGCCGCGGTTAATGCGGCTCCACATCTTGAGCGCCCTGTGCCAGCCATGCACCCGCGCCATGCGCCGCTCCACGAATTCAAATTCCGGCCGCCAGATGAGTGAGGCATAGCCAAACACCCAGAAGTCCTCTTCACCACCCCATTCACGCAGCACCGCCTCCAGCATGGGAGCCGGGTCGCGGGTGGAGTCGGGGGGGTGGGGCATGGGCTTACTTTAACTTCCTTCACCAAATCGTCGCTCGTTGCGCAGTGGCTGAGACAGACGCTATCCCAGGTTCGCTGCCGCTACTTTTTGGTAACCACAACGTAACCTGGTGCACAGATGTAATTGACCTGAGGCGTTACCATGGTTGTAACTTAGTTACGGAAAAATCCGTGGCTTGAAAGGGACCAACATGCCACTGCACCCCACGCTGGAAGCCATCACCCGGCGCATCACCCAACGCAGCGCCGCCACCCGCGCCGCTTACCTCAAGCGCCTGAGCGCCGCAGCCGACCGCCGCCCCGGCGCCGAGCGCATGGGCTGCGCGAACGTCGCGCATGCGGTGGCTGGCATCCCGGCCGATGACAAGCTGCGCATCGTCGTTGAAAAGGCGCCCAACATCGCCATCGTCAACGCCTACAACGACATGCTCTCGGCCCACCAGCCGATGCAGTTCTACCCCGACATCATCAAGGCCGAGGCCCGCAAGCTGGGCGCCACGGCGCAAGTGGCCGGGGGCGTGCCGGCCATGTGCGATGGCGTGACGCAAGGCACGGCGGCCATGGAGCTCAGCCTGTTCTCGCGCGACGTGATTGCCATGGCCACCGCCGTGTCCCTCAGCCACGACATGTTTGACGCGGCGCTGATGATTGGCGTGTGCGACAAGATCGTGCCCGGTCTCCTGATCGGAGCCTTGCACTTCGGCCATTTGCCTACCGTGTTCGTGCCGGCCGGGCCCATGCCCTCGGGCTTGTCCAACAGCGCCAAGGGCAAGGTGCGTGAGCAGGCTGCAATGGGCCTTGTCGGGCGCGATGCGCTGCTGGAGGCCGAGTTGGCTGCCTACCATGCACCCGGTACCTGCACCTTCTACGGCACGGCCAACAGCAACCAGATGCTGCTGGAGGCGATGGGCCTGCATGTGCCGGGCACGGCCTTTGTCCAGCCCGGCAAGCCGCTGCGCGACGAGCTCACGCGCGAGGCCACGCGCACGGTGCTGGGCATTGTCAAAGCCAGGAGATTCGCTCCGATCGGGCGCATCGTCGATGAACGTGCCATCGTCAACGCCATCGTCGCGCTGATGGCCACGGGCGGCTCCACCA
>JACMQX010000095.1 GCA_014376765.1 Ramlibacter sp.
CAGCCAGCCGCGATCATTCGCTTGACAAGCGGCGGACAAGCCGCACGCGGCTCGTTCGTGACACCGTGGAGGGCTTCACACAGCAGCTTTTGCGTATCCATGCCGACCAGATCGAGCAACTCCATCGGGCCCATGGCATAGCCCATGGCTGTCTTGATGGCCAGGTCGATGTCTGCCGGCTCGGCAACACCTTGCTCGACCAGACGGATCGCATCGTTATTGAATGGAATCAGGAAGTAGTTCAGTACGAAGCCGGGCGTATCTTGGGTACGCACGGGCTTTTGTCCGAGGCTCTGGCAGAGCGACCAGGCTTGAGAAAAAGTCTCCTCGCTGGTCATGAGGCCCGGCGACATCTCCACCAGCTTCATCAGCTGTGCGGGCAGGCAAAAGTGCATGCCGACGAAGCGGTCAGGCCGACCTGACCCGCCGGCGATCTCCGTGATGCTGATGGTGGACGTGTTGCTCGCAAAGATGGTGTGCGCTGGACATATTTTGTCCAGCTTGCCGAACAGGTCGTGCTTGACAGACAGGTTTTCGAACACCGCTTCAATCACCAAATCGCAATCAGCGAAGTCTGCCAAATCCGTGGAGCCGCTCCACTGGCTCATGATCTCGGGCAGTTTGTCGGCTGCGAGCTTGCCACGCTCCACGCTCTTGCGCAAAAAGGCTTCGGTCTGGCCGCGCGCCCTGGCCAACGCTTCAGGGTTCAGGTCAAACACGCGGGTGCGAAAGCCCGCGCGCGCGCACACGATGGCGATGCCAGCGCCCATGGTGCCAGCGCCGCAGACGCCAATGGTCTTGATCTCGCTCATGATTTCTCTCCTTGATGGTTCAGCGCTGCAGGAAACTGCGGCCAATAAGCTGTCGGTGGACCTGGTTGGTCCCTTCCCAGATTTGGGTAATCTTGGCGTCGCGCATCAGCCGCTCAGCCCGATAGTCCTTGCAATACCCATAGCCGCCCAGCAGTTGCACCGCATCGGTCGCGGCGCGCATGGCCAAATCGCTGGCGCGCATCTTCAGCAGCGAAGCTTCTATGCCGAAATCGGTCACACCGGAGTCCACGAGACGACCGATTTGCCACAGATAGCTCTCGACCAGGGCCAGCTCGGAAGCCATGTCAGCGACCATGAACTGGATACCCTGAAACTCCAGAATCCGCTTACCCGATTGCTTGCGTTCGTTGATGTAAGCAATGGCGTCTTCGAAAGCGGCCCGGGCAATGCCCAGCGCGTGCGCAGCCACACTCGGTCGCGACTTGTTCAGCGAGGCGAACAGAATTTTCAAGCCGTCGCCGGGGTTACCCAGCAGGTTGGCACGCGGTACGCGGCAGTTGTCAAAGGCAAGGGTTGCCGTGCTCGATGCCCGGGTGCCCATCTTGTCCTCGAGTCTCACCACCGACAGTCCCGGCGTGCCTTTCTCAAGCACCAGCACCGAAATACTTTCCTTGGCGCCCGAAATGCCTTCCCACTTGCCGAACAACAGATACAGATCGGCCACGTCACCGTTGGTGATGAAAGTCTTGCCGCCGTTGATGACGATCTCGTCGCCGTCCTCCCGGAATGCGGTCCGCATGCCGGTGGCATCCGATCCCGCCCCCGGTTCGGTAATGGCCAGCGCGCCCATGCCACCCTGGGCGATTCGCGGCAGCAGACGCTGCTTTTGCGCTTCTGTTCCCCAGTCGATGAGCGGCTTCATGCT
Organism: Ramlibacter sp.; assembly: GCA_014376765.1. Taxonomy (GTDB): domain Bacteria; phylum Pseudomonadota; class Gammaproteobacteria; order Burkholderiales; family Burkholderiaceae_C; genus JACMQX01. The sequence goes on from JACMQX010000095.1 coordinate 1,699, forward strand.
GTGGTAATTGGTGGCCCAAATGATGCCAGTGGACGCGCAGGCCTGGCTGATCTCTCGGACACACGCCAGGTAGGCGGTGTACGACATTTGGGCGCCTTCGTAGGCGTCGGGAATAAACATCGCGTTCAGGCCGATTTCATTGATCGCCTTGACGTGTTCCCAGGGAAATTCGGCGGTGCGGTCGAAATGCGCCGCACGCGGCGCAATGCGGTCACGGCACAGGGTGCGCACGCTGTCGAGCAGCATGCGCTCTTCGTCGTTCAGTTCAATGCAGGCGTCGAGTCGTTGAAGAATATTCATTTTTTGAGCGCTCAGTGGGCGATGCCTTGGCCACCATCGAGATAGATGGTTTCGCCAGTAAGAAAATATCCAGCGGGCGTGAAGAGCGCTGCTACCAGCGCGCCCACGTCAGCCGCCGTGCCCGGTTTACGGCCAGGAATCCGTTTGTCCAGATACGCACGCAGGGGACCACCGGCCTCCATTGAGTCGGCGTTGAGGTCTGTCTGGATGTAGCCCGGGGCCACGTCAATGACCCGGATGCCTTTGCCAGCCCACTCCACCGCGAGGCAGCGCGTGATGGCGCCCACGGCAGCCTTGCTCGCGCAATACGCCAGGTTGCGCTTGACGCCAAGCTTGTCGAAGAACGAGCCGATATTGACGATGACGCCGCCACCAGCGGCTACCAGGTGGGGATAAGCCGCCTGGCAGGCGGTGACGACTGCGGTGGCATTGGTGTTCATGATCTGGTTCCACTGCTCCAGCGGCATGTCGGCCGAAACCGCATCCATGTGCATGCCCGCGTTATTCACCAGCCCAGTGATTCGCCATCCTTCTTCGGCAAGCTGGACAAAAGCGGCCACCAGCGCCTGCGGCTGGGTAACGTCGGCCTGCAGGCCAATCCACTTGGCAGTGACTTCAGCGACTGCACCAGGACAAGCCGGCAAAGCACCTGAACGAGACAGACAAGCCACATGACGGCCCTGCTGCGCCAGTGCAAGCGCAATGGCCGCTCCGATACCCCGGCTGGCTCCGGTCACCACAATGCAATCACGGCGCAGGGATGCGCTGGCGTCGTTATCTGTAGTGGTTTCACTCATCGCGGAAACTCGCCTTTCTCTTTTCAACGAAGGCCTGCATGCCCTCCGCTGCGTCGCGCGTTTGGTACGCCAGTGTGGAAAGGTCTGCTTCGACCCGGAGGCCCTCATGCAGGGGTACGTCAAGTGCCCGCTGAACCGCTTCGCGTGCGAGCTGCAACGCGCGCAAGCCGTTCCCGGTGAACTCGCGGGCATAGGCTTTCGCAGCAGCCAGTCCGGGCGCTTGCACGATCCGGTTGACCAGTCCTATTGAAAGCGCTTCCTCGGCGTCGACGATGCGGCCGGTCATCACCATCTCAAGGGCGCGACCCACGCCTATGAGGCGCGGCAGACGCTGCGTGCCGCCATAACCAGGAATGAGCCCGAGCTTGACCTCAGGCAGGCCGAGCTTGGCGTTCGGCAGGGCCAGTCTTAAAGTGCAAGCGAGCGCTAGCTCGCAGCCGCCGCCAAACGCAAAGCCGTTGACCAGTGCGATTGAAGGAATTGGCAATCGGTCAAGCAGCGCAAACACGGATTGGCCCAGCTCGGCCCCTTCGCGCTGCGCTGCCAGGTTGCGGCTCTGCAGCTCCTTGATATCGGCCCCGGCGCAAAAAGCCTTTTCGCCCTCGCCGGTGATGATCAAAGCCCGCGCGTTTGATCGCCCTGCTTGCGTGATGCATTCACCGATCTGGCCGATCAGCTCAAAGCTGAGCGCGTTCAAAACAGACGGCCGTCGGATCGTGATGAGCGCAAATTCTTCGTCGTAGGTGAGTTCCATCATGATGCGGATGCCTTGTAGCGAACAGATTGTGGTTGCAAGCGACCACTGCGAACCCATTGCATGAGTTCGCGCTTAAGGATTTTGCCACTGGCGGTCATTGGAAACTCTGTCACCACCGCGAAGTATTCGGGCATGTCGAACTTGGAAAGTCCTTCAAGCGCCAGGTGCTGCAAAATTTCATCACAGTCCGGTGGGCTGCCATGACAAATGAGGGCCAGGCAAACCTTTTCGCCCAGGCGCTCGTCCGTTACACCGAAGGCAGCGGCTTTTTTTACCGAGGGATGGCGGTGGACATACTCTTCGATGTGAGCGGGGTGAATGTTGTGTCCGCCGCGGATGATCACTTCCTTTTTTCGTCCGACGATTTGCAGGTTGCCGGCCTCGTCAAAACGCCCGAGGTCACCGCTCAGGAACCAGCCCCGCCTGTTAAACGATGACTCGGTCGCCGTCTGGTTGTTGAAGTAGCCCAGCATCAGCACCCCGCCGCGGCCGCCGATCTCCCCCACCTCATCCGGTCCGGCTTCCAGATCCGGGTTCTCCGGATCCCACAGTCGGACTTCATACCCTGGGCAAGCCTTGCCGCAGGTGCTGGTGATAACTTCAACCGGATCCGACGGTTTGGTGTACTG
>JACMQX010000096.1 GCA_014376765.1 Ramlibacter sp.
AAAGAGGCGGGCCAAAGGGCAGTGGCAACGCGCTTAGGACGAGAGGCCTGGATGGAGCACAGCAGCGGCGTTTCCCACACCACCAACACCACGCGCAGCCCGCCAAGGGGTGCGCGCTACCGGCGCGTAGCGGCGCTGACTGGATGCGGATGTGGGGGAGCTGGGCACGGCGCCGATCTGTCGAAGACAGTTCGGCGAGGCCAGCGCGTGGCGTCAGCCAGGCATGAAGCAGGCCGATCCGTGGTCAGCGGGGGTGCGGGGCGAAGCGGGCGCATCCGCATCAGGGAACGGCCCGCCTTGCGGGCTGGACCCATGGCCGGCTTGACGAGACGGCTTCGCCTGGTTGCGTGCCCGGCACGCCTGGACAGCGACCGGATGGGCGCAAGGCTAGTGGTGGCCTGGAGGGTGGCGGCTTGCCGCCAGTCCCGAAGGGACCAAGCGCGAAGGCGCGCGCCTGCAAGGGCATCCCGCTTTTGCGTTAGCAAAAAGCCCCTGGCTTGGCGTTATTTCAGAACGAATGATCAAATGACTAAGGCGTATCCGCAAACCAGCTCTGGCTTGCTCTTCGACCTGGCAAGAAATGGCGCGAGCCTCTTCGACACAAGCCGCGTCATGGGCATATGCAGGGGGCATGTTGGAGAATGCTGCATAGTCCCGCGTTGTTCGACCTCGGAGCGCAAAATGCACGAAGTACAAGTCAATTTCCCAAACCCGGATTTCCTCGGATGGCATGCTGTAGAGGTCATCAACGAGATTGAGGCAGGCTGGTGCTATGCAGTCACCAGCCGTCCTCTTGAATGCATGACAAGTGCCGAAGCACTAGAAATTGCGCGTCTCGTCGCTCATAACACGGGTGCACAAACCGCTGCGTTTGATAAGGCGACCGGCCAGCGCATCATCGTGAACCAAGAGGGCGGAAAAGGGTGAGCCATGTGTTCAAACTTCCAGGCCCTCCGCGAGATTGAACGAATGGAGCGGTACTTCCGCATCCACGGTGTAATCCCGGACTTCCCTCGCGAGACCTGGCCCGGTTACCTGGCGCCGTACATCCGCCGCGATCATGACAACGCCGAGTACGCGCGCCAGTTGCGCGCCGGCCAGTTTGGCCTGATCCCGCACTGGGCAAAGGACACGAAGATCGGACGACAGACCTACAACTCCCGCACCGAAACCTCCGCCACAAAGCCGGCCTTTCGTGATGCCTGGAAGCGTGGCCACCGCGCCATCATTCCTGCAGAGTGGATCTATGAGCCCAACTACGAGACGGGCAAGCCTGTGCGGTGGAAGATCCAGCACGTCGATGGCGAGCCTATGGGAATTGCCGGGTTGTGGTCTTGGTGGCGAGCGCCCGATGGCCAGGAGTTGGAGTCCTTCACGATGCTGACGGTCAATGCCGACGACCACCCATTGATGAAGCGCTTTCACCGGCCCGAGGACGAGAAGCGCATGGTGGTGGTGCTGGACCCAGCCGACTATGACCGTTGGCTTGACTGCCCCCAGGACGAGATGATGTCCATGATGACCCGCTACCCGGCCGAGCTGTTGACCGCCGAAGCCGCGCCGGCACCGCCCAGGACGAAGAAGGCTGTTGTGTCAGCAGATGAGCCCCCTTTGATCTGAGTTGGATTTGGCAATCTTCCCGGATTGCGGAAGGTCGGGCATTGCGAGGAATTTGCGACGGCGTACACTGTATGCATGTACAGTTTAATTAAACCCGGGACACCTGTCCTGTTGCACCAAGCTGGCGACCTGCTCGCCCTTGTCGGATCGGTGCGCGCCGGGTTTCCATCCCCAGCCGACGACTTTGCGGTCAAGAGGATCGACCTCACCGCCGAGCTGGTAACTCACCCTCAGGCGACATTCCTTCTCAAGGTGAGCGGCGACTCAATGAAGGACGCCGGCATTTTCGACGGCGACATGATAGTGGTGAACCGTGCACTCAAGCCAAGGCACAACCAGGTGGTTGTGGCCGTGGTGGACGGCGAGTTCACGGTTAAGACGCTGTTTCAGCGCGCCGGCCGCACGCGCCTAAAGCCAGCCAATGTGACCTTCCCAGACATCGTGCCCCACGAGGGGCAGACGCTGGAGGTCTGGGGCGTGGTCACTGCGGCCATCAAGCGCTTTCAGGTTTGAGCCATGTTCGCCCTGGTCGATGGAAACAACTTCTATGTGAGTTGCGAGCGGGTGTTTCGCCCCTCGCTGAACGGGCGGCCGGTGGTGGTCCTGTCGAACAACGATGGTTGCGCGATCGCCCGCAGCAACGAGGCCAAGGCATTGGACATCAAGATGGGGGCGCCATGGTTTCAGATCCGCCACCTGGAGGAAAGCGCTGGCCTGGTCGGGCTGTCAGCGAATTTCACACTCTACGGTGACATGAGCGATCGCATGATGAGCTTGGCTGCCGGCCTTGGGCCAACCCAGGAAATCTATTCCATCGATGAGTCGTTCATCGGGCTGAGCGGTGTGCGCGATGTGACGCGGCGGGCCCGAGCCATTAGAGCTCGAATCAATGGATGGGTGGGCATCCCCTGCGGCATCGGCATCGCCCAGACCAAGACCTTGGCCAAGCTGGCCAACTACATCTCCAAGACCGCCGAGCGCAAGCCGGGCAGCTACCCCGAAGACTTGGCCCAGGTATGCAACCTTAACGCGCTGCCTGCGTCCGACCTTGAGGCGATTCTGGCGGCCACCGCCGTGGGCGAAGTTTGGGGTGTGGGCCGTCGCATCGGGTTGCAGCTTCAAGAGGCCGGCGTTAAAACCGTGTTGGACTTGGCCAGGCTAAGCCCTTCGACCGTGCGTGCCAAGTGGTCGGTGGTGCTGGAGAAGACCGTGCGCGAATTACAAGGCCAGTCATGCATTGCGATGGAGGACGCGCCCGCGCCCAAGAAGGAAATTGCCTGCACCAGGTCGTTCGGGCATCCAGTACGCGACCTAGGCCCGCTCATCGAGGCAATCAGCGAATTCGCAGGACGGGCAGGGGAGAAGCTTCGCAAACAGCACAGCGTGGCCAGCGAGGTGCAGGTGTTCGCTCACACGTCGCCTTTCCGTGAAGGCCCCAAGTTTTCGAAGAGCGTGATTGTCCCGCTGCGCCGGCCCACTGCCGACACTTCAGCCCTGGTGCGAGCGGCCGTGATGGGCATGCGCGCGATCTACCGGCCGGGCTTCGACCTCATCAAAGCCGGGGTGATGCTGCTTGACCTTGTGGCGGATGACGTCCACCAGGGGGAGCTGGACCTCGAAGACGACGACGCCAAAGACCGAACCCGGCTCATGTCTGCTATGGACTGCCTGAACAACCGATTTGGAAAAGGCACCGTGCACGTGGCCAGCACTGGGCTGGACGATCACCGCAGGGAGTGGGGCATGCGCCAGGAGCGCCGAACTCCGCAGTACACCACCAGGTGGGACGAGGTGCCCATTGCGCGCGCGTAGGGCATGATTTGATTCAGGCAACATGCCAAGCACAAGAGGGGATTCGATGAAGAAGGGCGCTACTGCTGATGTGATGACCGGCGAACAATTGGAGACTATTAAGCGGGCGGCCATCGTGGCAATGTTTGCTGACGATGAGTTGATGGATGTCCTGGTGCTTAAAGGCGGCAACGCGATGGATATCGTCCACCAGGTCAACTCCAGGGCTTCTGTGGACTTGGATTTTTCCATGAAGGACGACCTGGATTCCGAGGCTGTCCATCCGCGCCTGGATCGTGCACTGAGATCAACTTTCGAGCTGCGGGGCTACCATGCTTTTGACATCAAGTTGTCAATTCGGCCAGGTCGCATGCCCGACGAGCTCGCCACATTCTGGGGCGGGTATTTGGTCGAGTTCAAGCTGATCTCGAAGAAACGCGCAGATGAAATCGGTCACGATCTGGAGCAGATGCGTCGAGAGGCCATCCGTCTGGGGGAAGGCTCGAAGTTCACCATTGACATCAGCCGTCACGAGTACGTGAAGCACAAGGAGGCTCATGAGCTTGACGGGTACACGATCTACGTTTATTCGCCGACCATGATCGCGTGCGAGAAGCTGCGCGCCATTTGCCAGCAGATGCCTGAATACGGCCAGATCATCAAGCGATCAAGCCTTGGGAATCAGCGAGCCCGCGACTTCATCGACATCGAGGCTCTGGTCAAGAAGTTTGGTATCGGCCTGGCGACAGAGCAGACCCGACAGATGGTCGAGGAGATGTTTGCCGCCAAGCGGGTTCCCCTCGCGTACCTGTCAAAGATTCAGGAGACGAGAGACTTCCACGCCCTGGGGTACGCAGAAGTGACCGCGGCGATGAAGCCAGGCGTCAAGGTCGAGCCCTTTGATCACTACTTTGACTTCGTAGTAAACGAGGTAAAGAAGTTAGAAGCCCTCTGGAACGAATAGGCGCCAACGGCTGTTATAGGCAGTCTTGCCCATGTTGTGTGTGAGGTAGAAATCCCGCTCCATCGGGAGTCGCCTGAATAGTTCGACAACAGTCGGCTTGTAATCAGCACGCTCCAGGTAGTAGCCAATCGCCTGGTGGTACGGGTAGCCAAAGGCCATGCTTTTCAGCATGGCCAGCATGGCGTTCACCGAAAGTGTCGTCTTTGCGTTCTCGAAGGCTTTCGCAACCTCGAAGACCCCCCCGGCGTAGAAGGGACGGACGACAACATCGATCATCGTCCGCTCCAGTGAGGTGTAGCGAAGCTTTAGCGGCCTGGCGCCGCCCCAGTTCACTTCGCCATTGGTCACGCCGAGACCGCCCTGATAGGCGCTCTCCAGCATCACCACGCGAACCTGCTCCTTGGCCAGCTCAAGCTCGTTCTTGGACACCCTAGGGGGATGACTGAACGCCGCTTCAATCGCCGACTGGTCGTAGAGCTCGTTCGCATCGCGATTGAATGCCGAGTTACTCGATTTTTCCTTCGTGAAGTAGATCGTCTTCGGCAGTTGTTCGGTGAGGCCATGAATCCGTAGCGCGGTGTAGTGGCTGAGGTAGCTGTCCTCTACCAGGCCCAGCAGCGCCTCCAAAACTGGCACGTCTCCCCATGTATACCCCGACACATGACGCTGAGGGAACCGGTAGCTGACCAGCCGAAGATCGGTCTTCTCGGTCATGAAGCGCACAAACGCATTGAGCGACATGCTCTTGGTCAGACGCCAGAAGTCCCGCTTCTGATTGAAGACCCCGGCGACATCGCGCAGCCGCAGTACGGAAACTCCCTGGGAGAACTCCTTAACGATGTCTGGCTTTGCGATCTGGATTCGAGAGGCCACCGTTAGAATCCTTTGCTACTAGGCATATATGCCTAGTAGCATATGCAAACAGCAGTGATTTGTCAAGTCAATTAATCACAACAAATCAGCCACTTAGCGGCGCCAGGAAACTTGACATACAGGGAAAATTTCATTATGCTTGCCGTGCATATATGCGCGGCAAGCCGCTAAAATAGTAAGGCGCCACAAGGTATTGATCGATAAAGCTTCATGGGGGTGACAGAGCACGTGTTATGCTAGATGGCATATATGCCATCTAGCACTGACTAGTTTGAGTCGGCAATCAGCAACCGGCGCACTACCTGGATAACGAGGACCAGGCCCCAGCGGGGGCCTGGGACGCCCGAAGCCGGGATCACTTGCAGGCTTCGACCGAAAGCGCGCGGGGCGCGCATCTGTCAGCGCAGCGTCCCCGCCGATCGTCACCAAGACGATCGGCGGTCTGCCCGTGTGGCCACTGCTGGCCAGCTCGGGCAGAAGGGGGGCCAGCCCCAACACCCTCAGGCCTTGGTAAAGGCCATGAGAACCGACGAAACGCCGGTGCCATCAAAGGTGCCCGAAGGCAACACCTCCCAATGCCCCCCGGCTGCTTCCACCATCGGCCGCAACGCGTCGTTCTGGCGCGGGCCATTGGCACAAATGGCCACCAGACGCCCGCCAGGCTTGAGCATCGTCAGCGCGTGGGTGATGTGCTTGATGTCGGCGGCGTTTTCAAAAGGCGGATTCATCAGCACCGCGTCGAACTTTCCCAGCTCGTCCCTGCATTGCAGGAAGTCGCCACACACCACGGACCCGGCTAAGCCAGATTGCTTGAGGCCTTCGGCCAGGGCGTGGCTGTACTCCACCGCCACCACATCAAGGGCCGTTTGGCGCTTCTCGCCGAACGGGACCACGCCAGGCAGCGCGGCCAGGATCTGGCCTGTTCCGGCGCTGGGCTCCAACACTCGCAAGCCCACATCAACACCAGCCAGGTCAACCATGCGCGCGGCCAGGTCGGAGGGCGTCGGGAACAGTTGAGGCGCGCTCACAACCTTGACACCGTGGCGCAGTTGGTCGCGCATGTCGTCGAACTCGGTACGCTCGCGCGGCTGGTGAACCACGGCGGGTCGAGGTGCCACTGGTTCAGGCGCTGGAACGGTCGCGGGCGCGGCATTCTCGGCCTGCGGCGCGGCTGGTGCGTTCACGCGCTTAGCGTCCGTGATGAAAACATCATGGTAGCGGTGCCGATGATTGGCGCGCTGGGTTCCGTCTGCACCCTCCGGCGCAGTCAGTCGCGGTAGGAACACACCCAGCGCACGGCGCACGCGATGTCGGCCAGCCGTCTCGCTTGCGGGCTTCGTGTCAGTGCCTCGGTAGTCTTTGCCGATGGCATCCCATTCGGCCTGTGTGATGTGAATGAACTCTTCGCCGGGGTAGTTGGTCAGCGGGGCCACCTTGGTTGCAGCCTTGACGCGCTCGGCCTGCTCCTGGGTGGGTGCCTGGTAGTCCTTGACTTCCTCGATGCCCACGCGAGACACATAACGGCGGGCCACCGTCAAGCTGACCACGCGCCCGCCTGACTTGTTCAGACGCAGCACCGCAACCCATTCACCATCAACCAACACACGACCGCCGACCGCGATGGTGAAGCGTTCAGCGGCCAGGCCTCCGGCCTCGTCCAGCATCGCGCGCTCGTATGCAATGCGGTTTTCGTAGTGGTCAAGCCAGCGTTGAGCGTGAGCGATCACGCGCGGGTAAACCTTCTTGGCGTGCTCCACCACCTCGGCCAGGGTGCGCGGCGCGTACAGGTTAGGGTATGAATTGGTGAGGGCTGTGTGAACCGATGGCCTGCCGTCAAAATCGGGGCGGTCGCCCTCCTTGCGGGGCAGCGTCAAATGGCAGTAGTTGGCCAGGTTCAGCGCCTGCTCAAGGGTCAGATCAGGACGCGACCAGGCATTAAGCCATTTTGTGGCCTCTTCAATGTTGCGTTCCTGCTTGCGCTTGTCGGACTCCAAGCCCTTGATACGGCGTGCGCGCACCTCCGGCAATTCCTTGTATTTCGCATGTGCCAAGGCTCCGGCTGCGCGGTCCTTCCAGTATTGGGACGTTTCCCACATCTTGACGGCCCGGCGCATACCGTTCTCGATGCGCTCGGCGTCCTTGCGCGCCTTGCGCTCGCTGTGGTGGCCCACAAGGATCGGTTGCCCGAACTCAAAGCGCCCCATGATTGAGCGGGCCGAACTGCGGGCGCTGTCTGCGTCACGCTGGCGGCTCTCGCTGTAGTCCTCGAAACGGTCGGCGCGTTCTTCTGCGCGCTGAACTAGCGTGCTGTCTTCGTCGCCCACCTCGCCGCACAGCTCAGTCAATAGGTCTTCACGCTCTGGCGTCCACATCGGGGCCACAAAAAAACCTTGCTTCGGTGCGTAGCGGAAACCTTGAGCGGCAACGCGGGCATAAGTTTCTTTGTCGAGGCGCGTCGAAGAGTACAAACGCAGCTTGTTGTCTTCTGGCGAATACGTCGCAGACAAGTCATAAATGCCTTCATTACCACCCCCTTCCTGGATCTCATAAACCCCACTTGCTCTTTGGTGAGCCTCGGAGGGTGCGGGGGGAAAACCCGCCTCGGAAGTGGTGTTGGTGGTGTGGGTCGTTGGTGTGCTCATGGTTGGCCTTTGCCTTTCGTCCTGTTGATCTCTGCTCTTTGGAGCCGCCTCGACG
>JACMQX010000097.1 GCA_014376765.1 Ramlibacter sp.
CCGGCAGCGGGCGAGTCGGTACGCTTCTTGCTGCGGTCTTTCAAACTTCAACGGAGGGTTACCATGGATCCAAAGATGATCGCGTTGGTGCAGCAGTCGTGGGCCAATGTGCTGCCAATCTCGGACACCGCCGGGAGACTGTTCTACACGAACCTTTTTGAGGCGCAGCCCAGCCTGCGCGCCCTCTTCAAGGGCAATATCGACGAACAGCCCGCCAAGCTCATGCAGATGATCAATGTCGCCGTCAGCAAGCTCGGCGAACCAGCCGTGCTGCTCCCGGTGCTGGAGCAACTGGGCAAGCGGCACGTCGGCTACGGTGTTGTGCCTGAACACTACGAGGTCGTGGGCGCGGCGCTCTTGAAGACGCTTGATCAGGGCCTTGGTCCAGCATTTACGCCGGAGGTCAAGGCGGCTTGGGCTTCTGTCTATGGCGTCATGACCCAGGTCATGACAAAGCACTAGTCGAGCACTTCAAACGTTCCCTTCACGGGAATTTATGTCGTCTTGTTTGAAGCTCTGCCAGATAGCTCAAGGCCTCCTTGATCGCTCTGAATTGATCGGCCTTGTCGCTCCCCCATAGCAGCAGAACCAGGACCGGACCTTACCGACTCAGGCGTTGGGTGGGCCTAGACGGCTCGCACGCCCAAGCCCGCCGAAGTAAAAAACGCATTCACTCCGGCGTGATGCCAGCCTGTTTGACAACGCGCACCCATTTGGCGGTGTCTCTCTTCAGGTATCCCCCCAGCTGCTCCTGGCTGCTGCTCACCGGCTGCATGTCCATCGTCTGCAAGCGCGCGCGGTAGGACGTTGCCTCCACCGCTTTGCGCACCTCGGCGTTCAGCATGCGCACCACATCGGGCGGGGTCTTGGCCGGCGCAAACAGGGCGATCCAGATCGTCGTTTCGTACCCGGTGACGCCAGCCTCGGCAATCGTCGGCAGTTCCGGCAAGCCCGGGTAGCGCTTGAGGCTGGCAACGCCCAGCGCGCGGACGCGGCCGGCGTTGATATTGGGAATCGCTGACGACATGTTGTCGAACATCACCTGCACATGGCCAGCCAGCACGTCTTGTATGGCCGGCGCAGCGCCCTTGTAGGGCACATGCGTCATCTCAATGCCGGTCTGCGACCTGAACAGCTCGGCGCCCAGGTGGTAGGTGCTGCCCACACCCGAGGACGCATAGCTGAGCTTGCCCGGGTTGGCCTTGGCATAGGCGATGAATTCCTTGACGTTCTTCGCCGGCACGGAAGGGTGAACAACCAGAATGTTCTCGATGGTGGCCACCAGAGAGATGGGCACGAAATCGTTCACCGGGTCGAACGGCAGTTTGGTTGTCAACGCCGGGTTGGCGGCCATGATGCTGCTGGTGCCCAGCAGCAGCGTCGATCCGTCGGCAGGGGCCTTGGCCACGAACGAGGCGCCTATCGCGCCGGTGGCGCCGACCTTGTTCTCCACAATGACGGTGCGCTTGAGCGATGCCGACAGCACCGGCGCGAGGATGCGTGCCAGCACGTCCGTCGGGCCGCCCGCCGCAAACGGCACCACGATGCGCAGCACGTTGTCCTGGCTCTGCGCCCACGCACCTGACGCCGCAAGCTGCAGCGCCACCACCAGGCCGGTGATCCAGTGCTTCATGCCGATGCCTCCTTCTCGGCTTCGAGCACAGCAAAGACCTTGGCTGCCAGCTTGAACGATTCGAGCGCCGCCGGCGCGCCGCAATACGCACCGCAATGCAGGAAGATTTCGCGGATCTCTTCACGCGTCACGCCGTTGTTGACGGCGCCGCGCAAGTGCAGCTCCAGTTCCCCAGGCCGGTTGGTCGCAGTGAGGATGGCCAGGTTGAGCATGCTGCGCGTCTTGAGCGACAGGCCCTCGCGTACCCAGACTGCTCCCCATGCATGCTCGGTCAGGTAGTCTTGTAGCGGCTCGCTGAACTCAGTCGCCCGCGCCAGTGATTCGTCTACATATTTGTCGCCCAGCACCTTGCGCCTGACTGCCAGGCCCGCTTCGTAACGCTCGTTTTTCATTTCTGCCTTAGTTGAAAATGGGAAACAGAGATCTTCTGTCCGCAACTCGCGAGGCGAGAGGGGGTTTCCCATGATCAGCAAGGTTTGTTTTGTTTTGCAGCCGCCTGCCGCCGAAGGGGCGGCTAATCAGTTTGCCTGATCTGTTCTTGAATGAGCGAACTCAAACTCTCAAGACTGCGGTCCAGTACCACCCCGGTAGCCCCCCCCAGACCAACGCCAGCGCGAGCGGCCAGCGCTGCTGATATGGCTGTCTCAACGTGGCTGAACATGGCCGCCAGGTCGTCCAGCCTGTCGGCGCGTTTCAAAGGGACGCCGGGCGCCAGAAGCTTCGGTGCCGGATCGGGGGTGCCATAGGCTACAACGGCTTGGGCAATGCCCTCATCAAGACAACGATTGAGCGTGCGGAACTCCACAACTTCGATGCCTGCGTTCAAATCAATCGCCAGCGTGGTGATGGCCTGGCAAAGACCGCCGTAAGTGCGCACCACTTCCTCGATCGTGAAACCCAGCTTTCGCAGCTCTTTGCCGTGGCTGGTTGCCGAGTGCGCCAATTCAGTGGTGGGAACCGGCAGCGGTGAAGCAGCTGAGGCATTCTCGATAAACGGCACAGCACCGGTTTGCTCTTCAACGACGAGGATCTCAACGAGCTGATCCAGGAAGATGGAAATTTGCCCATAGGTCTCGCATTGCGCCGCGCTACGCGACCCCTGCAGCGTCGCCATCATCACGGTTTTTTCAAGCAAGACGGTTCGATGATTGGTAATGAATTGATGGAGCACGCTTGACTATCGGTGCGTTGCAAGGCGCTGTCTGTACGAAGCCGTACCCATTGATCTGTCTGACTCAACACCGGCGGACCACTGCCTGTAAGTCAGGCCGCAACGCCAAACAAGCTGTTCGCTGACCAGGCGTTGAATGCATGAGCCGCAAACTAAGGGCTGCATGCCCACTTCAAAACCCAACAGTTTCAGCTTGACGCGCATCGCCTGTCAGTGCGCATGACCATCGCCAATCTGGATGCACATTGGGAAGATTAAAAATGTCACTGCATTTCGAACGAACGGGAACTGGCCCGCCACTGTTGATGATCCATGGGCTGGGAGGCAACCTGCGCACATGGGACCCCCTGGTCGCTGCCCTGAGCGGCTCGCGCGAACTGATTCTGGTTGACTTGCCCGGGCATGGCAGATCTGCCCCGCTGCAAGGCCGGCAGACGGTTGAAGCTCATGCAGACGCCCTGCACATTTTCATGCAGTCGCAAGGGCTGGAAGCGGCGGACCTTGTCGGCAGTTCGGTCGGGGGGCGGTTTGTGCTTGAGCTCGGCCGGCGAGGCATCGGACGGCACTGCGTGGCGCTCGACCCTGGCGGGTTTTGGCAGGGTTGGGAAATTCCGTGGTTCCACTGGACGCTTGCAGCATCGATCCGCCTGGTGCGTCTGTTGCGGCCTCTTCATGCCGTCCTTTCACGCCACGCCATCACGCGCACCCTGCTGCTGGCGCAGTTGTCGGCGCGGCCGTGGTTGCTCTCGCCGCAGCTTGTGGCGGGGGAGTTGCAAAGCCTGGCGGCCACGCCGGTGTTTGATGACATGCTGAAGGAATTGGCCAGCGGGCCGATACAACGGGGCTCGGCGTTGATGCCTGGCCGGGTCACCATCGGTTGGGGCCGCCACGACCATCTGCTTTTGCCGCGCCAGGCCATGCGCGCCAAGGCGGCTTTCCCGTCAGCCGGGCTGCATTGGTTCGAGCACAGCGGTCACTTCCCACATTGGGACGAGCCTGCTGAAACGGCGCGCCTGATCCTTGAGACTGTCTCAGACGCGCAGGGTGCAGCGCACTGACCTCACACCTTAAATGAGCAAGCCGTGCGCCATGGCATAGCGCGTCATGGCGGTGTTGGTCACCAGGTTCAGTTTCTTCAAAATGCGCGTGCGGTAGGTGCTGGCGGTTTTCACGCTGATGCCCATTTGCAGCGCCGCGCAATTGAGCCGCGTGCCCTTGGACAAGGCGAGGAACACCTCCATCTCCCGGGCCGAAAGCGCGTCATGCCCTTTTCCAGGCGCACTGTGCCGCCTGTCTTCATCCAGGCACATGGCGACATGGGGCGACACCCAGCGCCCGCCCAATGCAACGGTGCGCACGGCTTTGAGCAGGTCGTCCAGGCTCGACCGTTTGTTCAAAAACCCCCTCACGCCCAGCCGGATAAGCGGCGCGCCGTACAGATCATCTTCCAGCGCGGAATAGACCAGCATCCGGGTTTCCGGCGAAAGCCGCCGGACGTCGCCCGCCGCCTCAATGCCGCTGCGCCCCGGCATGCCTATCTCGAGCAGCAACACGTCCACGTTGTCCCGCCACGCGATGGTCACGGCATCGTCCGCACAACTGCCTTGAGCAACGACGCGCGTGTCCACATGTTCAGTAAAAAATTTTTGCAACGAATGCCGCACGATCGCGTGGTTGTCCACGACGCCAATACGAATCATGTGAAATGTCCCCTTGAATCTTGCCAAGGTAAGGCATTCACCGCTGCGCGTCTGTTCGCTACCGGACACGCTGTGCCTACAAGTAACAGCTGCTAAACCCGCTCGAGGTAGCTCTGAAACACGCTGACGTGAACCATCGCCGCGTCTGCGCCGTTCGGCCACAGGTCTTCGGCGCGAAACCGCACGTCGTAGGTCGGCTCGTCCTTCGCTTCGACGCCATGTGCATGCGCATCAGGAAACGGGTAGGCCGGTGACTCGCTCACAACGACGCCGGTCTTGCCCCGTATGTAGCCCGGCAGGCGGATATGACCCGGCACAAAATCAAGGCGTACCCGCACCTGGTCGCCGGGGTTGAAGCGCTCACGCTCCGGCGCGTTGCCGCGGCCGGGCGCGCTGGGAGCTGCAAGTGGAATGAGCCCACCGGCGCGCTGCTCCAGCTCGTCGCGCGCAACGACGCCCTTCTCGACGCAAAGCGTCAGCAGGCTCGTCAGCGTGCGCTCGTAGTAACCGGCGCTCAGGTAGTGCCGCGGCTCCATGCGCTCAATGGCGTGGCGGTACTCGTCCATGTTGAAAACGCCGCGCCGCACAGCGTGCGCATAGAGGGCATTGGCGCGCACCTCCCAAGTGGCGTGGAACACGGGCGCGTTGAGCGTGTAACGCACGCGGCCAAAGCCCTGGCGTCCTCCAAGATCGTGAACTCCGTCCATGGTGCTTTCCTTTTATTGAAGACGCGCGACGCCAATCATCGCGTCGCGTGTGACGATGCTGGCCAGCTTGTCCTCCGGCCAACCTGTGGTGTGCGGCGGTTGCACGGGCAGGACCATGTAGCGCGTATCGGCTGTGGTGTCCCACACGCGAATCTCCACATCCGCCGGTAAGTCGAGCCCCATTTCTTTCAGCACGGTGCGCGACTCACGCACCACGCGTGCGCGGTACTCCAGGTCCTTGTACCAATCAGGCGGCAAGCCAATGATGGTGAAGGCCGTGCAGGAACACAGCGTGCAGCAGATGACGTTTTGCACCGAGGCTGTGTTCTCCAGCACCACCAGGTGGCGGTGGTGTTTGGGCATGGGCAGGCCCAACTCCATTACGGCGGCGCGTCCGTCGGCAAGCAGGCGCTGGCGGAAGGCAGGGTCTGCCCAGGCCTTGGCGACGACGCGTGCGCCGTTGCGCGGCAGCCACTCTTCCTGCGCGAGATGACCGAGTTCATCAACCGCTTGAGACGCTTCAAAACCGCGTGCATCGAGTGCGCCCTGGATGGCGTCTACGCGCTGCTCCAGGGTAGCGGTTTGCAGGGCGGGCGAATCAACATGGGACATGGGAACTCCTGTGGTGGCCGCGACCGGCGCGGCGTGATGCAGTTGATGATAGGCCAGCCCCTGCAGTGGTCACAAGCGCTGCA
>JACMQX010000098.1 GCA_014376765.1 Ramlibacter sp.
CTACGTCCGCAGCAATCTGTTCTACTTTAATTTTTTCGCCGGAAGCAACACGATACTGTTTGCCACCGGTTTTTATGACCGCGTACATGGTTGAACCTCGTAATGGAGTTCTGCGGACGGATTTCCACAGAGCCCAAGAGTATAGCATGTGAGGTGGTTACTAACTTGTTTCGACCCCGCCAAGACCGGGTGTCCGGTCACGTTCCTATAATCCAGCCTCTTTTTGCGAGACTCTCATTTGGCCGTCAATTCCTCTAGTACCGCTGCAGCCCTCGCCCTGATCGCCCCGGACATGCGCGAAGTCGACGCCGTTATTGGAAAGCGACTCGACTCCGCTGTGCCTCTGGTAGGGGAAGTTGCCCGTTATATTATTTCAGCAGGCGGCAAGCGCCTGCGCCCTGCCCTGTTGTTGCTGATGGCTGGCGCCTTGGGTTACAGGGGGTCTGAGCGATTCAATCTAGCAGCGGTTGTAGAGTTCATACATACGGCAACATTGCTCCACGACGACGTGGTGGATGACTCGACGCTACGTCGTGGTCGGGCGACAGCAAACGAAACATTCGGTAACCCTGCCAGCGTTCTGGTGGGCGACTTCCTCTACTCCCGCGCATTCCAGATGATGGTCGATGGCGGCGACATGCGAGTGATGCAGATCCTGGCCGACGCAACCAACGTCATTGCTGAAGGCGAAGTCCTGCAACTCATGAACATGCATGATGCGTCCCTGGACGAGACAGGTTATCTGCGCGTCATTCGCTCCAAAACTGCAAAGCTATTTGAAGCCAGTGCCCGCCTTGGCGCCATCCTCGCGAAGAGCTCTGCACAGGTCGAGCGGGCCTGCGCGGACTACGGCCAGGCACTGGGTACTGCATTCCAGGTAATTGACGATGTGCTTGACTACGACGGAGACGTCGCAGAAATGGGCAAAAATCTGGGGGATGACCTGCGCGAAGGGAAAGCGACGCTGCCTTTGATCATCGCCATGCAACGCGGCAATGCCACTCAGCGCCGCACCATCGAGCAGGCCATTCAAACCGGCGCCGTCGAAGAACTGCAAAGCATTGCGTCCATCGTTCGCGAGACGGGCGCACTCGATGCCACGCGCCAGGCTGCTGCTGACGAAGCACAGCGCGCAATGGACGCGGCAGGCTATCTGCCCGCCAATGCCTACACCGATGGTTTGCTACAATTAGCGGCACAGTTGTTACAGCGCCGAACATGAACGGCACGTGACAAAATCTCGCGGCAAACGGGGTGTAGCTTAGCCTGGTAGAGCGCTACGTTCGGGACGTAGAGGCCGGAGGTTCGAATCCTCTCACCCCGACCAAAATCCTATGATTTCAGTCTGTTTTGGCCCTTGGGCCACTGAAGCGGTGCGCGGTTTTCGATTTACAGTGGGGAAGCAATCAGCGATGATTGGTTCTAACTTTTCAACGTATACATTCGCCGTACATGGCCGCAGTTGATACCGTCCTTCAAGAAGCACCCACCTTGGCCTTGCCCGGGCTGGGCCGCGCACTGGTCGCGGCTGGCAAACTTGGCCAGAAATCAGCGGAAGACATTTACCGCAAGGCGCAAAGCGGCCGCACCAGTTTTATTGCAGAGCTGACCGGCTCTGGAGCCGTCTCCGCATCCGATCTCGCCCACACGATGTCGTCGGCTTATGCGGCGCCGCTGCTCGACCTAGAGGCCATCGACACCCAACGCCTGCCCAAGGGTCTCCTCGACAACAAGCTGTGCCAAGCCTATCGGGTTGTGGTGCTGAGCAAACGCAACAACCGACTTATCGTCGCAACAGCAGACCCTTCAGATCAGGAGGCCGCCGAAAAAATCAAGTTTTCCACGCAGATGGGCGTGGACTGGGTTATCGCGGAATACGACAAGCTGACCAAGATGGTGGAGACCAATGCCACCACCGCTGCCGAGGCAATGGACAGCATCATTGGCGACGACTTTGAATTCGATGAGTCATCGGTTGATGCCGCCACGGCTGAAAGCAATGATGCTTCGGTTGCCGAGGTCGAGGATGCGCCGGTCGTCAAGTTCCTGCACAAGATGCTGCTTGATGCATTCAGCATGCGCGCTTCTGACCTCCACTTCGAGCCCTATGAGCACACGTATCGCGTGCGCTTTCGCATCGACGGGGAGCTGAAGGAAATCGCCTCACCACCGGTTGCCATCAAGGACAAGCTCGCTTCGCGCATCAAGGTGATCTCGCGAATGGACATCTCGGAAAAGCGTGTCCCGCAAGACGGCCGGATGAAGCTCAAGGTCGGCCCTGACCGTGTGATCGACTTCCGGGTCAGTACGCTGCCCACCTTGTTCGGTGAGAAGATCGTGATCCGTATTCTTGACCCGAGCAGCGCCAAGCTGGGCATTGATGCGCTCGGCTATGACCCCGAGGAAAAAGAGCGGCTGATGCATGCCATCAGCCGTCCCTACGGCATGATCTTGGTCACAGGGCCTACCGGTTCAGGCAAGACGGTGTCGCTCTACACTTGCCTGAATCTGCTGAACAAGCCGGGCGTGAACATAGCAACGGCAGAAGACCCCTCGGAAATCAACCTCCCTGGCGTCAACCAGGTCAACGTCAATGAAAAGGCGGGGCTGACCTTTGCAGCAGCGCTTAAGTCCTTTCTGCGCCAGGACCCTGACATCATCATGGTCGGTGAGATCCGCGACCTTGAGACTGCCGACATCTCTATCAAGGCCGCCCAGACGGGCCACATGGTCTTGTCCACCTTGCACACCAACGACGCGCCAGCAACGCTGACGCGGATGCGCAATATGGGGATCGCGCCCTTCAACATTGCGTCATCCGTGATCCTGATCACCGCGCAGCGCCTTGCGCGACGCCTGTGCCTGAACTGCAAGGCGCCCGCCGACATTCCGCGCGAGACGCTGATTGAGGCGGGATTTGAGGAGGACCAAGTGGA
This sequence comes from Ramlibacter sp., assembly GCA_014376765.1. GTDB lineage: Bacteria > Pseudomonadota > Gammaproteobacteria > Burkholderiales > Burkholderiaceae_C > JACMQX01. The sequence continues at coordinate 2,937 of JACMQX010000098.1, forward strand.
TGGCACGTGGACGACGTACCGCCCTGTCGGCTGCTCCATGTGCAACAACGGCTACAAAGGCCGCGTTGGCATCTACCAAGTGATGCCCATCACCGATGAAATTCAGCGCATCATCCTGCGTGATGGCAGCGCCCTCGACATCGCACAGCAGTCCAAAAGCGAGGGCGTTCGATCTTTGCGCCAGTCCGGGCTGCACAAGGTTCGACAGGGGTTGACTTCTCTTGAAGAAGTCCTTGCCTGTACCAACGAATAGAACAACAGGGACCCGTAAAGGAACACCATGGCAACCGCAGCGTCCAGAAATATCAAGGAATTTGTCTTCGAGTGGGAAGGCAAGGATCGCAACGGCAAGCAGGTTCGCGGCGAGATCCGGGCCGGCGGTGAAAACCAGGTTCAGGCGTCGCTGCGCCGCCAGGGCGTGTTGCCCACGAAGATCAAGAAACGGCGCATGCGCTCGGGCAAGTCGATCAAGCCCAAGGACATCGCGATTTTCACCCGCCAGCTCGCCACCATGATGAAGGCCGGCGTGCCCCTACTTCAATCCTTTGACATCGTGGGCCGCGGCAATGCCAATGCGAGCGTGACCAAGCTGCTCAACGACATCCGGACGGACGTGGAAACCGGCACGTCGTTGTCGGCAGCCTTTCGTAAATATCCGCTGTACTTTGACAATCTGTACTGCAACCTCGTGGAAGCAGGTGAAGCGGCCGGTATTCTGGAGCAGTTGCTCGATCGCCTAGCGGTCTACATGGAGAAAACGGAAGGCATCAAGTCAAAGATCAAGTCGGCGCTCATGTATCCGATCTCCGTGGTCGTCGTTGCGTTTGTCGTCGTCGCTGTGATCATGATTTTTGTGATCCCCGCCTTCAAAAGCGTGTTCAGCGCGTTTGGTGCCGACCTTCCTGGCCCGACGCTGTTCGTGATTGCCATCAGCGAATTTTTCGTAGCGTATTGGTGGCTCATCTTTGGCGGCATCTTCGGCGGCTTCTATTTTTTCATGCAGGCCTGGAAGCGCAACGAGAAGATGCAGGCCTTCATGGATCGCGTCCTGCTCAAGGTGCCAGTGTTTGGGACTCTCGTCGAGAAGTCCTGCATCGCGCGTTGGACGCGTACGCTGTCAACGATGTTTGCCGCAGGCGTGCCACTGGTGGAAGCGCTTGACTCCGTTGGTGGTGCGGCCGGTAATTCGGTCTACACCAAAGCCACGGAAAAAATCCAGGCCGAGGTTTCAACCGGCACCAGCCTGACGGCTGCCATGGGCAATGCAAACCTGTTCCCGTCCATGGTGCTGCAGATGTGCGCCATTGGTGAGGAGTCAGGCTCCATCGACCATATGCTGGGCAAGGCGGCGGACTTTTATGAAGCCGAGGTCGACGACATGGTGGCCGGCCTGTCCAGCCTGATGGAGCCCATCATCATCGTGTTCCTGGGAACCTTGATCGGCGGCATCGTAGTGTCCATGTACCTCCCGATTTTCAAAATCGGCGCTGTGGTTTAACCACCTGCATGCTGTTGTCCCCCTTGTTCGACGCGGTCCTTGCCGGCCTCGCCGGTTTGCTGATGGGCAGCTTCCTTAACGTCGTCATCTACCGGCTGCCAAAAATGATGGAGCGGCAGTGGGCTGCGGAGTGTGCTGAACTCGGCAGCCCGGCTACCGAAGGTGCCGATCTGAACGGCAAAGAAGCGACGCAAAAAGTGACGCAAGAGGCAGCGCCGTTCAACCTGCTGGTACCCCGTTCGCGCTGCCAGCAGTGCGGCCACCAGATCGCTTGGTACGAAAACGTTCCCCTGTTGAGCTACGTCTTTCTGCGAGCCAAATGCTCTGCCTGCAAAACACCCATCAGCCTTCGCTACCCCTTGGTCGAGCTCGCCACCGGAGCCCTGTTTTTCTTTTGCGCCTGGCGCTGGGGCTGGACAGCCACGACGCTGGCATGGTGCGGATTTTCGGCCGCCATCGTTTCTTTGGCCATGATTGACTGGGACACGACCCTATTGCCTGATGACATCACGCTGCCCCTGCTGTGGGCCGGCCTGCTGGCTGCGGCACTGAACTGGACGAACGTGCCCTTGTCCGTGTCGGTGTGGGGCGCGGTAGGCGGCTACCTGTCGCTGTGGCTGATCTACTGGGCATTCAAGCTGCTGACGGGACGCGAGGGCATGGGTTATGGCGACTTCAAGCTCTTCGCCGCGCTGGGTGCCTGGTTCGGATGGCCAGCGCTGGTGCCCATCATCCTCATGGCATCCGTCATAGGCGCAATCGTCGGCATCGCCATGAAGTTCACAAGCGGCCTGCGTGAAGGCGGCTATGTGCCTTTCGGCCCCTTCCTAGCCGGTGCTGGCCTGACGGCGATGCTGTTCGGGGCCTCCTCCATTTTGCGTTTGGTGGGACTCTGACCACATGTCCCCGGTCACCCGGCTAGGCCTGACAGGCGGTATCGGAAGCGGCAAAAGTACGGTCGCGCAAATGCTCGCCGAACTGGGCGCTGCGGTGATCGACGCTGACGTCAGTTCCCGCGCCCTTACCGCGGCCGGTGGTGGCGCAATCAACGCCATCAAGCAAGCGTTCGGCGAGGCCTTCATTACGCCAGAAGGCGCGATGAATCGCGACGCAATGCGCGCTCTGGCGTATGCCGACGCAGACGCCAAAAAGCGGCTCGAAGCAATCATTCATCCCCTCGTTGGGGAGGAAAGCCGCAGGCAGACGCAGGCCGCCATGGATGCGGGCCATCGCCTGATCGTGTTCGACATCCCCCTCCTTGTTGAGTCCGGCCACTGGCGCCAGCGACTGGGCAGCATCCTCGTGGTCGACTGCACGGCCCCCACGCAGATCAGCAGGGTGACCCAGCGCAACGCCCTGGCGCCAGCCCAGGTGCAGGCCATCATCAACGCCCAGGCAAGCCGCGAACAACGGCTGCGCGCAGCAGACGCCGTGCTCTTCAACGATGGCCTGTCCATTGACGGGTTGAGAGGGGAAGTGCGTCAGGTCGCGCAAATCTTCGGGCTATCATTGCCGTAATGGAAACAGCAGCGTGATCCTGTACGAATACCCCTTCAACGAGCGAATCCGCACCTACCTTCGCTTGGAGCACCTGTTCCGCCGCCTTGGCGAACTGGTGCCGCGTGACCATCCCCTCGACCACCACTTTGCCCTGACCACGATCTTCGAGGTCATGGATGTTGGCGCCCGTGCCGACTTGAAGTCCGACGTGATGAAGGACCTGGAAAAGCAGAAAAACATCCTAAACAGCTACCGCGGCAACCCTGCGATCGCCGAGAGCGTGCTGGACGAGGTGGTGGGCCAGCTCGACGGTTGTTTCAGCGCGCTCAACAACCAGCCGGGCAAGGCCGGCCAATCCCTGACGGAAAACGACTGGCTGATGAGCATCCGCAGCCGCGCCGGTATTCCGGGTGGCACCTGTGAGTTTGATTTGCCCGCCTACTACGCGTGGCAGCAGACCGCTGCATCAGCACGGCGCGCGGACCTGCAGCGTTGGGCTGGGACGCTCGGCGCTCTGGCAGAGTCCATCCACATGCTGCTCAAGCTGCTGCGCGACTCCGGCTCCCCGCAAAAAATAATGGCTACCGGCGGGCAGTTCCAGCAGACCCTGCCGCAGGGCCGCGCGTTCCAGTTGTTGCGTCTGAAGATTGATCCGGCCCTGGGCCTGATCCCCGAGATCAGTTGCAACCGCCTGATTGTTTCTGTGCGCCTCATGCGCCACGAAGCAGACGAACGCCTGCATGCCGCCACGGGCAATGCTGCGTTTGAACTGGCGCTGTGCTCCTGAGAGCCGGGCGCACGGAGTTGGCTGTGATCAAGGCAGATGGAATGAAAATTGTCCGGTGTCCCGGATGCTGTGGCGACAGCGTCTATGCGCCCATCAATCCCTACCGGCCCTTTTGCAGCGAGCGCTGCAAAAACATGGACTTGGGCGCCTGGGCCAGCGAGAGCTTTCGCGTCCCGGCGGAAGCTCCGCCTGAAGACGGCAACTTCGGCGACCCCAAGCTGCAATAAGACACCGCGGCAGGAAGCCGCGGCTTCGCGCTAAACCGTGGAATGCGTGGCGGCGTCAAACTGCTGTTCGGTCGCAAACCATTGCAGTACCGGCACTGTTCCCGGCAACACGGGCACAACCTCCACAGGCAACCGCTGCCAGGCGAAAGACTGACCTTCGCGCATCTGCAACTCACCGCTCCATTCAAACACCTTGCAGAAGTTCAGGCGCACCAACGCGTGGGGATAGTCGACCACTTCAATTTTCCAAGGATGCGCCTTGGCGATGGTGATGCCGATTTCCTCGATCAGCTCGCGGCGCAGGGCCTGCTCCACTGACTCGCCTGCTTCAAGCTTGCCCCCAGGGAATTCCCAGTAACCCGCATACACCTTGCCGGCTGGGCGCGATGTCAAGAGGAAATCGGCACCGGCGCGGATCAGTACGCCCACCGCCACGTCCACGATGGCCCGGTCAGGCCCGCCTTCGCGCGGGCGGTCGCCGTCGGCCACCAGCGGGGTCATACCTTCAGGCCTGTCCGGCATGGCGCCCGGCATAGTCCCGGCCAAACTGGTAGGCCACGCGGCCGCTGCGCGACGCGCGCTCCAGGGCCCAGACCAATGCCTCGGGCCTGGCGGCCTGGATGGCAGCGGCCGTCACACCAAATGACGAAAGCCACTGGGCAACGATGACCAGGTATTCATCCTGCGTGAACGGATAGAAGCTCACCCACAAACCGAACCGCTCCGACAGCGAAATCTTTTCTTCCACCACCTCGCCGGGATGCACTTCACCATCATCGGTATGCTGGTAGGTGAGGTTTTCCTTCATGTACTCGGGCAACAGATGCCGCCTGTTGCTGGTCGCATAAATCAGCACGTTGGGCGTAGCAGCGGCAACCGATCCGTCCAGGATGGACTTGAGCGCCTTGTAGCCAGGCTCGCCTTCCTCGAAGCTGAGGTCGTCGCAAAACACAATGAATTTTTCGGGCCGTTGGGACACCACGTCGACGATGTCGGGCAGGTCCACAAGGTCAGCCTTGTCGACCTCGATCAGCCGCAGGCCCTCGGGCGCGTACTCGTTGAGACAGGCCTTGATCAATGACGACTTACCCGTGCCCCGTGCTCCCGTCAGCAACACGTTGTTGGCCGGCGTGCCCCTGACAAACTGCAGCGTGTTGCGCTGGATCTTTTCCTTCTGCCCGTCGATCTCCTTCAAGTCCGACAGCCGCATGGCGCCCACATGCCGCACCGGCTCCATCGTGCCGTGCCCGGACGAGCGTTTGCGGTAACGCCAGGCGATGGAAAGGGACCAGTCGGGCGCCGTGAGCGGCTGCGGCAACACAGACTCGATGCGCGTGAGCAGTTGCTCCGCACGGTCGATCAATCGTTCAAACTTCTCGTTCACAAACAGTCCTTTCGGGATAACCGCAATTTGTTCGTGGGCAACTGCAGAACCGGCTCCGCCGGGCTGCAGGTTGCGCCCCCTGAGGGGGAGGCGCCGCAGGCGCTTGGGGGGATCAACTCCGATATTCAGCGTTGATCGTCACGTAGTCGTGGCTGAAGTCGCAGGTCCAGACGGTATCGAACGCATCGCCACGCCCCAGACCCACGCGCACGTTGATCTCGCTTTGCTTCATCACCCGCTGGCCGTCTTCCTCGCGATAGGCCGGATTGCGGCCACCGTTGACAGCCACATGCACATCATCCAAATACAGGTCAATTTTGGTTTGGTCCAGGTCGTTGATCCCCGCATACCCGACTGCCGCCAGAATGCGGCCCAAGTTCGGGTCACTGGCAAAAAACGCCGTCTTGACCAAGGGCGAGTGGGCAATCGCATACGCCACCTTTCGACACTCCGCGCTGTCCTTGCCGCCTTCCACGCGGATGGCGATGAATTTGGTGGCGCCTTCGCCATCACGCACGATGGCCTGTGCCAACTTGCGCGCCACGTCCAGCATGGCGGCGTGGAGGGTGCGACCCGCAACGCTCTCAAGCGTCGTGATGGGGCTGCCCACCTTGTTCGTGGCGATGACGACAAAAGAGTCATTCGTCGATGTGTCACCGTCCACCGTCACCCGGTTGAACGAGCCCTCTGCCAGTTGAAGGGCCAGCTGATGCATGACGGCTTGGTCTACGCTGGCATCGGTGGCCATGAAACCGAGCATGGTCGCCATGTTGGGGCGGATCATGCCCGCGCCCTTGCTGATACCGGTGACGGTGACCGTAGCGCCGTCGATAGTCACCTTGGTGCTGAAAGCTTTGGCGACCGTGTCCGTGGTCATGATGGCTTCAGCGGCCCGCAGCCAGTTGCCAGCCTGCGCGTCCGCCAGCGCAGCGGGAAGGCCTGCTTCAATACGGTCGTGGGGCAAAGGCTCCATGATCACGCCGGTCGAAAACGGCAGTACCTGCTCGGGCGCAATGTTGAGCTGGCGAGCCAGCGCGATGCAGGTCGCACGCGCACGCATCAAGCCGTCCTGGCCGGTGCCCGCATTGGCATTACCGGTGTTGATGACCATGGCACGAATCCCCATGCCCTGCTGCAAATGATCACGGCACTGCTGCACCGGCGCCGCGCAAAAGCGGTTCAGCGTGAACACGCCAGAAACGGATGCGCCCTCGTCAATCAGCACAACCGTCAGGTCCTTGCGGTTGGCTTTGCGGATGCCGGCTTCAGCGACGCCGATGCGCACGCCGGCAACAGGAAAAAGGTCAGCGGCGTTGGGTGCGGGCAAATTGACAGCCATGAATCGCTTTCAAATGGGTCAGGCCAGCTTGCCGTGGCAGAGTTTGTACTTCTGGCCGCTGCCGCAGGGGCAAGGATCGTTACGCCCGACGCGGGGCAGGACCGAGCCCTGCAACACCTGCTGCTTGTTGCGCGACTCCTCATTCACCACGGTCTCCACGCCGCCGTCTTCTGTGGGCGCGGTGTAGGTGACGTTGGCAATGTTCTCTGCCCGGCTCTCCATGGCCTCTGCAGCTTCGCCGAGTTGCTCGGGCGACTGGACCTTGACGGTCATGAGGATCTTGGTCACTTCATTCTTCACCGAGTCGAGCAGCTGGCCAAACAGCTCAAACGCCTCGCGCTTGTACTCCTGCTTGGGCTGCTTCTGCGCATAGCCGCGCAGGTGAATGCCCTGGCGCAGGTAGTCGAGCGCCGCCAGGTGATCGCGCCAATGGGTGTCCATGCTTTGCAGCAGCACGATGCGCTCAAACTGGGTGAAGTTGTCGCCGCCTGCAGCCACCACCTTGTTCTCAAACGCGTCATGCGCCGCCTTCAAAACTTTCTCGAGAATGTCATCGTCGGTGATGGCACTGGCGGCCTGCACTTCCTTTTGCAGCGCCAGGTCAATCTGCCAGTCGTCGGCAAGGACTTTTTCCAGGCCCGCAATATCCCACTGCTCTTCCACCGACTCCGGCGGCACATATTGGTGGACGAGGTCGGTGAAACAGCCTTCACGCAGGGAGGTGATTTGGGCCGTCAGGTCGGTCGCATCCAGGATGTCGTTGCGCTGCTGGTAGATCACCTTGCGCTGGTCGTTGGAGACGTCGTCGTATTCCAGTAGCTGCTTGCGGATGTCGAAGTTGCGCGCTTCCACTTTACGCTGGGCGCTCTCGATGCTGCGCGTCACGATCCCGGCTTCAATGGCCTCGCCATCAGGCATCTTCAGCCGCTCCATGATCGCCTTGACCCTGTCGCCTGCAAAGATGCGCATCAACGGATCGTCAAGGCTCAAATAGAAACGCGAGGAGCCGTTGTCGCCCTGGCGGCCCGAGCGGCCGCGCAGTTGGTTGTCAATGCGGCGCGATTCGTGCCGCTCGGTCGCGATGATGCGCAGGCCGCCCTGGGCCTTGACCGCTTCATGGTCCTTGGTCCATTGCACCCTCAGGCGATCAATCTGGTTCTGTCTGGCTGCAGCGTCCAACGACTCGTCCTGCTCCACTGTTTCAATGGCTTTTTCAAGGTTGCCGCCCAGCACGATGTCGGTCCCGCGGCCCGCCATGTTGGTGGCAATTGTGATCATCTTCGGGCGGCCGGCTTGCGCCACGATGTCGGCTTCACGCGCATGCTGCTTGGCGTTGAGGACTTGGTGCGGGAGCTTTTCAGCCTCCAGCAAGCCCGCGATGATTTCTGAATTTTCAATTGGGCTGGTTCCCACCAGCACAGGCTGGCCGCGGTCGTAACAGTTATGGATGTCCTTGATCGCTGCTTCGTATTTCTCGCGCGTGGTCTTGTAGACGCGGTCGAGCTGGTCGTCGCGCTTGCTGGGCCGGTTGGGTGGCACCAGCACGGTTTCCAACCCGTAGATTTCCTGGAATTCGTAGGCTTCGGTGTCTGCCGTGCCGGTCATGCCCGACAGCTTGGCGTACAGGCGGAAATAGTTCTGGAAAGTGATGGAGGCCAGCGTTTGGTTCTCGGCCTGGATGGACACGCCTTCCTTGGCTTCCACCGCCTGGTGCAGGCCCTCGCTCCACCGCCGGCCCGACATCAGTCGGCCGGTGAATTCGTCCACGATCACGATCTCGCCGTCCTGCACCACATAATGCTGGTCGCGGTGGTACAGGTGGTTGGCCCGCAACGCCGCATACAGGTGGTGCATCAGCGTGATGTTGGCCGGGTCGTACAGCGTGGCGCCTTCGGGGATCAGGCCCAGGTTGAACAGAATGCGCTCCGCGTTCTCGTGGCCCTGCTCGGTCAGGAACACCTGGTGAGACTTTTCGTCTACCGTGAAGTCACCCGGCTTGGTGATGCCTTCGCCGGTGCGCGGGTCGGCCTCACCCTCCTGTTTGTGCAGAAGCGGCACCACCGTGTTCATGGCGATGTACATGTCGGTGTGGTCTTCCGCCTGGCCGCTGATGATGAGCGGCGTGCGCGCCTCGTCGATCAGGATCGAGTCCACCTCGTCGACGATGGCGTAGTTCAAGCCGCGCTGCACGCGGTCCTGCACCTCATAGACCATGTTGTCGCGCAGGTAGTCAAAGCCGAATTCGTTGTTCGTGCCGTAGGTAATGTCGCAGCGATAAGCGGCCTGCTTTTCCTCACGCGACATCTGCGGCAGGTTGACACCCACGCTCAGGCCGAGGAAGTTGTAGAGCCGGCCCATCCACAGCGCGTCGCGATTGGCCAGGTAGTCATTGACCGTCACGACGTGGACGCCCTTGCCGGTGAGCGCATTGAGATACACCGGCAGCGTGGAGGTCAAGGTCTTGCCCTCGCCCGTGCGCATCTCGGAGATCTTGCCGTTGTGCAGTGAAATGCCACCCAGCATCTGCACGTCAAAGTGGCGCATCTTCATGACGCGCTTGGAGCCTTCGCGGACCACGGCAAAGGCCTCGGCCAGCATGTCGTCGAGCGGCTCGCCCTTGGCTACGCGGTCCTTGAACGCCTGCGTCTTGCCGCGAAGCTCGTCATCACTCAGTTTTTCAAACTGCTGCTCCATCGCATTGATGCGATCCACCGTCTTGCGGTATTGCTTGAGAAGCCGGTCATTGCGGCTGCCGAAAATTTTGGTGAGGATGTTGGTGGCCATGAATGCGGGACCGCCCCGCAGCCCGGTCGGGCTTGCAAGGCAGCGCAATCCTTTGTTATTGAGTCAATACAAGAAATGGGGTTGGGCAGCTGGAATGCAACTCGTGCATCCGCCGCACCAACCCGGACCCGGGATTTTACCTTTGCCCGGTTACAGCGGGCGCGGGCTTGGCAGAAGCCACAAGGGGCGGCGGCCGGGCCGCCTGGGGCGCAGAGAGGTTCTGGCCCGCTGAGAGGAATTTTTGAGGGTCCTGGGGAACGCCCTGGACCAGCACCTCAAAGTGCAGATGCGGCCCGGTCGAGCGCCCGGTGGTGCCCACTTCAGCAATCTTCTGGCCGCGCTTGATCAGGTCACCCTTTTTGACGAACACCTTGGAGGTGTGGGCGTAGCGGGTGATCAGGTCGTTCCCATGATCGACCTCGATCATGTTGCCGTATTCGGGGTGAAACTCCTGCGTCACCACCACCCCGCCAGCTGCCGCGTGGATGGCAGCGCCAATGCTGGCCTGGAAATCCAGCCCGGTGTGCAACGCGGAGCGGCCATTGAATGGATCAATGCGCCAGCCAAAAAACGAGCCGAGGTTGCCGCCGGGAATGGGCATCTGGGTCGGCACCATCATCCTGCGGATCTTCTGGTCAAACAGCCGTGATTCGGCCACGGTCAGCAAGTCCGCCCCCTGGCTGCTCACTCGGTCCAGCTCCTTGAGCGTGGCCTGCAACTCTTCCATGGTGAGGGGGCGGCCAGACACGAGGGCGCCGCCCCGGCCGGGTACGACTTTGATGTCAGCCGGGTTGACGCCCGCCAGGCCCGATACCCGCTCGCCCAGGGATTCAAGCTGGACCATTTTGGCCTGCATCTCGCCGAGCTTGCGGGCCATGGCGTCGAGATTCTCGCGCATGAAGCGGTCGCGTTGTTCAAATTCGTCCTTGACCATCAGTTTGACCAGCGCACCGATGACGGGCCAGCCTTCGCGTGCGCCTTTGAGAAATACCCAGTGGTAAAGGCCTGCTGCCACCAGCATCAGGCACATGGAAAGGGTCAGGCCCGCCAGGACCAGCTTGGTGCCGCTCAGGTGTATCGCGCGGCTCTTGGCCATCCACGCATCCGTGATAATCAAATGCACTTCGTGTTTCCCCTCAACAAATCTCATTCAAGGTCCATGGACCCACGCCATCGCACCCCCGCCCCGCCCGTCAGCGCCCATGATGCGGCCCAGAATTCGCCTGCTTTGGCGAGGCTGGCCGAACTGGCCCGCGAATCGGGCGAAAGGCTCAAGGCGATAGAAATGCTGATCCCCGGAACGCTCCGGTCTGCCGTTCGCGCCGGCCCGATTGAAGGGTCCGACTGGTGCCTTCTGGTGGAAGGAAATGCCGCCGCTGCCAAGTTAAGGCAGCTGCTGCCTTCGCTCCAGAGCCACTTGCGCGGCCGGGGATGGGAGGTTAACTCAATACGACTGAAGGTACAAGTTGGA
>JACMQX010000099.1 GCA_014376765.1 Ramlibacter sp.
GGCCGCCCCATCATCGGCCTGCCCCATCCGCTGGCCAATTTGCAGGCCTTGCTGATGGAACTGGCCCCTGGCAAGCCGCTCATGAGCCGCGACAATCTGGCGTCCATGCAGGTGGACAACGTGGCGTCGGGCGGCATGCCGGGCCTGGCTGAACTGGGCATCACGGCTTCGTCGTTGCAAAGTGTGGTGCCGCTTTACCTCGGCTCGCGCGGGCCGCGCAGTTCACTGGACGGGATGCGCCGCACGGCTGGCAGGTACTGAACATCTGGCCCGGCGGCGGGCTTGCATCAATCCCGCCGGGAAACCGCATCAATCGCGTGGGTGCGTGCCGGTAGCATCCAGCTTTCAGCGGAGAAAAAGATGCTCAAGCTTTACATCGGTAACAAGAATTATTCATCCTGGTCCATGCGGCCCTGGGTGCTGCTCAAGCAGGCGGGCATCCCGTTTGAAGAGGTCATGGTGCGTTTCGACTCTTTTGCCGCCGGCTCCCATTTCAAGCAGATGCTGGCCGGTGTGAACCCCACGGGGCGAGTGCCGGTGCTGGTGGATGGCGATCTGGCCGTATGGGACACGCTGGCGATTGCCGAATACCTGGCCGAGCGTTTCCCCGACAAGCAGTTGTGGCCCGCCCACCCGGCCGCACGGGCGCGCGCCCGCAGCATCTGCGCTGAAATGCATTCGGGCTTCTCAGGCCTGCGCGGTGCCTGCCCGATGAATGTGGAGGCCCTGCTGCCCGAAATGGGTAGGCTGATCTGGCGCGACAAGCCTGGCGTGCGTGCCGATGTGCAGCGTATTGTTGTCATGTGGAGCGAGCTCTTTGCGGCGCATGGCGGCCCGATGCTGTTTGGCAATTTTTCAATCGCTGACGCCTATTTCGCGCCGGTGTGCATGCGCCTGAAGACCTACGCGCTGCCAGTACCCGGCCCTGTGAGCGAGTATGTGCACCGCATCTGCGAGCTGCCCGGGGTGAAGGCGTGGATCGATGAAGCCTTGGCCGAGAAAGACTTCCTGGACTTTGAGGAGCCGTACCGGAACGGGCGATGAGCGCGCGGCTCATGACACTACCCAGGTGTTGAGGCACGCTGCTGCCGTCTGTACTGCAGCAAAAGCTGGCGCCAAGCAGCGAACCTGACCCTCCACAAACTAAACTCATCCCCATGCAAACATACATGGTCGGGGGTGCAGTACGCGATGCCTTGCTGGGCTTGCCGGTGCAGGACCGCGACTGGGTGGTCGTTGGTGCCACGCCTGATGAGCTGGTCAGGCAGGGCTACATCGCGGTGGGTAAGGACTTCCCCGTGTTCCTCCACCCGCAGAGCAAAGAGGAATACGCCCTTGCCCGCACCGAGCGCAAAACATCTTTGGGTTACCACGGCTTTGAAGTGCATACCGCCCCCGACGTGACGCTGGAGCAGGACCTCGCGCGGCGCGACCTCACCATCAACGCGATCGCGCAGGCCGTTGACGGCACACTCATCGACCCGTACCAGGGACAGGCCGACATCAAGGCGCGGGTGCTGCGCCATGTGTCTGATGCATTCCGTGAAGACCCGGTGCGCATCTTGCGGCTGGCGCGCTTTGCGGCGCGGTTTGCCGACTTCAGCGTTGCGCCCGAAACCATGCAGCTCATGCGTGAGATGGTGGCGCATGGCGAGGTTGATGCCCTGGTGGCCGAGCGTGTCTGGCAGGAGCTGGCGCGCGGGTTGATGGAGGACACGCCCTCGCGCATGTTCGAGGTGCTGCGCGACTGCGGTGCGCTGCAGAAGTTGCTACCCGAAGTCGCCCGCCTGTGGGGCGTACCGCAACGCGCCGAGTACCACCCCGAGGTGGACACCGGTGTGCATCTGATGATGGTGCTCGATATGAGCGCGCGCCTGAAGGCGAACCTGCCGGTGCGCTTTGCCTGCCTGTGCCATGACCTGGGCAAAGGCACCACACCGCCTGAAGAATGGCCCAAACACATCGCCCATGAAATCCGCAGTGCCAAGCTGCTGAAGGGTGTGTGCGAACGGCTGCGCGTACCCGTGGAATGCCGCGAACTGGCCGACGTGGTGGCGCGCGAACACGGCAACATCCACCGCAGCGAAGACCTCAATGCAGCGGCCATCGTGCGCCTGCTTGAACGCTGTGATGCCTTCCGTAAACCGCAGCGTTTGACTGAAATTCTGCTGGCCTGCGAGTGCGATGCGCGAGGCCGCCTGGGCATGCAGGAAAAAGCCTACACACAACGTCGACAGCTTCTGACAGGTTTTGAGGTTGCACAATCGGTAGCTACTAATTTAATAGCGGAAGAGGCCCTTTCCAAAGGCCTCTCCGGGCCGAAGGTCGGCGAGATGATCCAGGCGGCGCGCGTGCGCGCTGTCCAGAAAACGCTGGATTGAGGCGCGCGGGCGCGCCCCGCAACAGATCACCCACATCATGCGGTGGTATGGTTTTGGCAAGATGCAAACGCTACCTCCACTCACACCGCGCACTGCCCTTTTTCTGGACTTTGACGGCACACTGGTTGACATCGCGCCACGGCCTGAAGAGGTCATCGTGAGCGCCGTTGTGATCACCACGCTGCAGAGGCTGCACGCGCAGCTTGAAGGCGCGCTGGCCATTGTTTCGGGGCGTGAACTGGCGGGCATCGACAGCTTCCTGACACCCCTCATCCTGCCTGCGGCTGGCGCGCATGGGGGGCAGCTGCGCCAGGCTGATGGCAGCATGACCGTCATCGATCCGCCGGACCTTTTTCTTGTCAGCCGCGCCGCGGGCAGGCTGACCGTGATGCACCCCAATTTACTGCTCGAGAACAAGACTGGCTCGGTGGCCCTGCACTACCGCCAGGCTCCTGAGCTGGAGACCCTGTGCCTTGAAACGCTGACCGACGCCGTGTGCCGAAGTCCGGGCACTGAACTGCTGCGCGGGAAGTTCGTGTTTGAAGTGAAGGCAGCAGGTGTGAGCAAAGGAGGCGCCATCACGGCGTTCATGGCGCGCCAGCCCTTTGCCGGGCGCGTCCCGCTGTTCGCGGGCGACGACCTGACCGATGAAGACGGCTTTGCAGCGGTGCAACAACTCGGTGGCCATGGCCTGAAGGTGGGCGACGGACCCACGCAGGCCCGCAGCCGCTGCGCCAGCCCCGCTGAATTACGCAACTGGCTGGCGCAGGCCGCTGCAACGCTGACCCAGGGAGCACCGGCATGAACGCGACCGAGCCAGTAACCACAGTGACCGCCGCGCACGACGGCTTCAGCGCGCCCGCCCAACCCTCACTCAAACTCGGCGTGATTGGCAATTGCGCCTTCAGCGCGCTGGTGGACGAGCGCGGCCGCATCGTCTGGTGCTGCCTGCCGCGCTTTGACGGCGACCCGGTCTTCAACGCCCTGCTGGACCCCGGCGAAGAGGCCAGCGCCTTCTCGATAGAGATCGAGGACTTTGCCAGCGCCAAGCAGAGCTACGACCACAACACCGCCGTGCTGCGCACCCAGTTGTTCGACACGCAGGGCCAGTGCGTGGAGATCACCGACTTTGCGCCCCGCTTTTTCGAGCACGGGCGCTACTACCACCCGACCCTGCTGGTGCGCCGGGTACGCCCGGTGTCGGGCTCGCCACGCATTCGCGTCGGCATCAGGCTTCGGTTTGACTGGGGCAGGAGCGAGCCTGGCATCACGCGCGGCAGCAATCACATCCGCTACATGGGCGATGCGCTCACCCTGCGCCTGAACACTGACGCGCCGATCTCGCACCTGCTGGCGCGCCAGCCCTTTGTGCTGACGCGTGAACAGAACTTCCTGCTCGGCCCGGATGAGAGCCTGCAGTTTGGCGTGGCCGACACTGCCCGCCACATGGAGCAGGAGACGCTGAGTTACTGGCGCAACTGGAGCCAACGGCTGGCCCTGCCGCTGGAGTGGCAGGAGGCGGTGATCCGCGCGGCTATCACGCTCAAGCTTTCGCTGTTTGAAGATACCGGCGCCATCGTCGCAGCCATGACCACCAGCATCCCCGAGGCGCCGGGTAGCCAGCGCAACTGGGACTACCGCTACTGCTGGCTGCGGGACGCCTTCTTCGTGGTGCGCGCATTGAACAGCCTGTCGGAAGTGGGCACGATGGAGGACTACCTGCGCTGGCTGGCTGACGTGGTGGTGCAGGCGCGTGGCGGCCATATCCAGCCGCTCTACGGCATTGGCCTGGAGCGCGAGTTGCCTGAATCCTTCATGGGCAACATGCCCGGCTACCGCGGCATGGGGCCGGTGCGCGTGGGCAACCAGGCGCAGGAGCATTTTCAGCATGACGTGTATGGCAACGTCATCCTCGGCGCGGCGCAGGCCTTCCATGACAAGCGGCTGCTGCACCGCGCGGGCTACGCCGAATTCGTCCGCCTGGAAACCGTGGGCGAGCAGGCCGTGGCCGTGTTCGGCCAGCCGGACGCGGGCATGTGGGAGCTGCGCACCCGCGCCCGCGTGCATACCTCGTCGGCCCTCATGAGCTGGGCTGCCTGCGACAGGCTGGGCAAGATCGCGCTGGCCATTGACCTGCCGGCACGGGCTGCTCACTGGCAGGCTCATGCGACGCGAATGCGCGAGCGCATCCTCAAAGAATCGTGGAGCGAGGAGCGCCAGGCCTTTGCCGAAAGCTTTGGCGGCCGCGACCTGGACGCCAGTGTGCTGCTCATGGTCGAAGTGGGTTTCATTGACCCGAAAGACCCGCGCTTCATCGCCACGGTAGATGCGCTGGAAAGGTATTTATGCGACGGCCCTTACATGCGACGCTATGAAGCGCCCGATGATTTCGGCAAGCCGGAGACGGCCTTCAACATCTGCACCTTCTGGCGCATTGATGCACTGGCCCGCATCGGCCGCAAGGAGCAGGCGCGCGAGATTTTTGAAGCCATGCTGTCGGTCCGCAACCACCTGGGCCTGCTGTCGGAGGACACCCACCCGGTGACGGGCGAGATGTGGGGCAACTTCCCGCAGACCTACTCGATGGTCGGCATCATCAACGCCGCAGTCCGCCTGTCGGCCCCCTGGGACTCGGTGATATGACAAATGCAGGAAAGATGAGCCGCCTGGTCGTCGTCTCAAACCGCCTCGCCGACCCCCGCAAGCCCGCAGCAGGTGGCCTCGCCGTCGCTTTAGGTGAAGCACTGACAGCCACAGGCGGCCTCTGGTTCGGCTGGAGCGGCAAAGTCGTGGAAAACGGAACCCCAGGCGAAGGCGAGCTGCACCAGCAGCAAGCCGGCAACGTCACACTCGCCACCATCGACCTGTGCAAAGTGGACCATGACGCCTACTACCTCGGCTACAGCAACGGCGTTCTGTGGCCGGTCTTCCACTACCGCCTCGACCTCGCCGACTTCGATGCGGGCTACATCGGCGCCTACAAACGCGTCAACCAGCTCTTTGCCCGCAAGCTCCTGCCGCTTTTGAAAGACGACGACGTCATCTGGATCCACGACTACCACCTGATCCCGCTGGCCGGTGAATTGCGCGCGATGGGCTGCAAACAGAAGATGGGTTTTTTCCTGCA
>JACMQX010000100.1 GCA_014376765.1 Ramlibacter sp.
ATGTCTACGGCTTGAGCAGAGTGGCACTTGCTTGCGCCTGATGCTTGTCATCCCGGCCGGGAGCCGGGATCCATTTCACCCGCCTTGAGCCAAAGCTTGGGTGACGTCAGGCGAACCGGCCAGCAGCCGCTCCAGCCTTTCAATGCGGTGGCGGTGCGGCGTCGTGATCGCGTAGAAGTTCTCCTGCAGCTGGGTCGACCGCCCGACGGTGACGAGCACGCCGGCCCGCAGTTCGTCCTGCACCACCACCTCCGGCAGCACCGTCAGCCAGCCACTGTCCCGTGCGACCAGCCGCAGCATCGCCATGTCGTCCACTTCAGCGCGGAGTCTGGGCGTCACGCCGGCGGTCACGCACAACGCATCGAACTGGGCCCGCAGCGCGTGGCGGGGGCCGGGCAGCGCGAGCTCCAGCCCTTCAAGGTCCTCAGGCAGGCGCAGTGACCGGCCACTCCAGACGGTGGCCGGGCCAACCAGCGAGATCGCCTGACTGCCCAGGAAGCGGCAGTGAAGCGGCCGGTCGGGCGAGGCGGGCATCGCCTCGTTGGCAAGCACCACATCAAGCTGATGCTGCATGAGCCGCCCGAGCAGTTCGTCCAGCACGCCCGACTCAAGCGAGAGCGTGACCAACGGGTCGGCCAGCAGGGGCCGGATCCAGTTCTCCTGGTAGTTGCGCGACAGCGTCGCCACGCTACCCACCCGCAGGCGCACCATACCGTCGCTGTAGCCGTCAAGCCGGCCCAGCAGTTCCTGTCCAAGGCCGAAGATGTTTTCGGCGTAAGACAGCGCAAGCTGGCCGGTGTCGGTCAGCACCAGGCGCCTGCCGGTGCGCTCGAACAGCGGGGCGCCCAGTCGCCCTTCAAGCTGGCGGATCTGGCTGGACAGCGCCGATTGCGACACATGCAGCTCCTCAGCCGCCCGCGTCAGGTGCTCCGCCTTGGCCACGCGCCAGAAATAAAAGAGATGGTGGAAGTTGAGTTGCTCGATTTTCATCGTTCTGTTTTAAGTATTAATCTGTTCTTGACAATGTATTTTACAGAACATGCGGGGCCTCTCATCATCGCTTCATCCCAAACCGACGAGCCCACAAATGTCCTCCGCCAACCTTCCAGCTGCCACTGCCGCCCTCTTGCCTGCCGCCCTGATGCTCGTTGCGCTGATGCCGGGCCGCAGTCTTCGTGACACTGCAATGGCGTGGCTGCGTTTGCGCGTGCTGGCGCCCATGGCACTGGCCGCTGCGGTGTTGAGCCTGGGGCTGCAACTCGCCGGCGTTTCCGTGCAGTTGCCGCCCGGCCTGGGTGTGTCGCTCACCGGAGCCTGGGTCGCGGTGCTGGTGCAGTTGCTGGGTACAGTGATCGGCAGCTTTTCGTCGCGTTATTTGCAGGGCGAGCCCGGCCAACCCCGTTATGTGGCGGCGCTGGGCGGCGTACTGGCTGCCGTGCATCTGCTGCTCCTGGCGGACCACTGGGTCGTGCTGATTGCAGCGTGGGCAGCGGTCGGCATGGCGCTGCAGCGTCTGCTTTGCTTCTACCCGGAGCGGCCGTTCGCACTGCTGGCGGCTCACAAAAAACGGTTGGCCGACCGCATGGCCGATGTGCTGCTGATCGTTGCGGCCGCATTGGCCTGGCACGAGGTCGGCTCCGGCTCATTCCCCGATCTATGGCGCCACCTGCAGGCCGGCCCGCCGTCGCTGGCACTGCAGGCCAGCGCGGTCTGCCTTTCATTGGCGGTGGTGTTGCGCACCGCACTGCTGCCGGTGCATGGCTGGCTGATGCAGGTGATGGAAGCGCCGACGCCTGTCTCCGCGTTGCTGCATGCCGGGGTGGTGAATCTCGGCGGCTTTGTGCTGATCCGCTTTGCGCCCTTGCTTGAGGCTGTGCCGGCAGCACGCTGGCTGCTGGTGGGCCTGGGCCTGACCACAGCGCTGCTGGCCGGCCTGGTGATGATGACGCGGGTCAGCATCAAGGTCCGGCTGGCCTGGTCGACCGCAGCGCAGATGGGATTCATGGTGATGGAGTGCGGGCTGGGCCTGTACACGCTGGCCATGCTGCACCTGATCGGCCATTCGCTCTACAAGGCGCACACCTTTCTCGCCGCCTCCGGCGCGGTCGAGGATGCCCGGCTGCGCATGATGCGCCTGCCGGCAGCGGCCTCTGTAGCCAGTTTGCTGCTGGCGCCAGTCGCGGCAGCAGCAGTGGTTGGGTTGCTGGTCGCGGCCTCGCCAGTGGCAACCTGGCCGATGTGGTGGAGCGGGGTGCTGGCGCTGGCCTGGGCGCCGCTCTTTTGGTGGCCAGGGGCCGCCACATCTTCGGCTCCACACGCCGCACCTGCGGCCCTACACGCCGCAGGCCGGGTGCTGGCTGGTGCGGGCATGGTCGCCGCGTTGGCGGTGGCGGCCCTTGCAGGACATGCACTCCCTTTCGGCGTGAAAGATGCGCCCGATCACGCTGCAGGCCTGTTCGCCCTGGCGGGCATGGCGGTGCTTTATGCCTGCATTGCCACCCTGCAAGCGCGCCCGCATGGATTGGCAACGTGGCGGCGCTGGAGCTACGCGGGCTTTTATGTCGATGAGATCGCGACCCGCGCTGCCCTTCGCCTGTGGCCTGCGCGCTGGACGCCGGCCACCACCCGATAAGCCCCCATACACCGCAACCCAGTCATCACAAAACTCTTGTCAAGGCGCCCGATGGACACCACGCTTTCACCCCTGAATCCAGACACGGCGGCTACGCTGCCCGTATTGCCGTCTGCTATGCCAATGCGAGGGTGGCAGGCCAGCGCCATCGACCATCAAATCGAGAACGCCTGTGCAAAGGCCTGCCGTGCGATCGCGCCGGCCTGGCCGCTGGATCGTGCCATCGCGGTCAACCCGCATTGGGAGCGCGTTGGCCGTAGCGTGCGCGAGGTGGGCGCGCGCATGGCGGTGCTTGGCAACATCCGCGTCTTTGCGCCGCGCGAGATGGTGCGTGAGGCGTGGCAGTCTGGCCGGATCGATGCGGCTGATCTCGCCGAGGCGCTGGCCCGCCTGCCCGAAGCCGGCCCCGCCGGTCTTGACGCAGCCCGAGCCGTGGCCGCGCTTGACGAGACACCCGGGCTGGCGCGCCTGCCGCTCCTGATCGACGTGCTCGACGACGACCCGCAGGGCTTGCGCCGTCTGTCGTGGCGCCAGGCCATCACCCACCAGGTCAGCCAGGTCTGCGCGTCCTGGTTTGATGCGCATCAGGCCGACTGGCAACCCGACCGCACAGGCGGGCTTTATGCCTTCTGGCGCGACACCCTGACGCACGACCATGGCATCGGCGTGCTGATGGGGCTGCCCGCCATAGGCTGCAGCCTGGCAGCGCTTCCGGCAACCCGGCTTGACGCCGAGCGCTGGGTACTGCGCCGCCTTGGCCTGCCCTTTGAAGCGTGGGCTGACTACCTGGAAGCGGTCCTGCTGACGGTCAACGGTTGGGCCTCGTGGTGTGCCTACCTCGGCTGGGAGGCGCGCCTGGCGGGTGAAGACGACGCGCACCTGCGCGATCTGCTGGCCATCCGTCTGGCCTGGGGCGCGCTGCTCCTGGAAGGCCGCAGTGATGCCGCCGCCCAGCGCGCCTTTGCGTCGCTGCAGGGGGAATGGGAGCGCGCGCCTGCCTTGTTGCAGCAGGCAAGCCAGACCTTGCTCGTGGACGAGGCATGGCAACTCGCGCTGGAAATCGGTTACCAGCGCGAACTCGCCCGGCGCCTGGCCGCAGTTGCGCCGGGCCCGGCAGCGGCTGGCGTGCAGGCCGGTCCGGCCCCCGAAGTGCAGGCCGCGTTCTGCATCGACGTGCGCAGCGAGCCTTTGCGCCGCGCGATCGAGGCCGTCTGGCCTGCCGTGCAAACCATCGGCTTTGCGGGCTTCTTCGGCCTGCCGGTGGCCTATACGCCGCTGGCAACCGCCGCGCGGCGCCCGCAGTTGCCCGGCCTGTTGGCGCCTGCCGCTGAAGTCACCGAGCGCATCGCCGCCTGCGAGGCTGACTTCAGTGCGCAGGGCGATTCGCTGCAGGATGCGGCACGCCAGCAGCGGCTAAGCCGTTTCGCGCGAATGGACCAGTGGGACGCCGGCAGCCGCTGGCCCAACGCTGCCTTCTCCTTTGTTGAAGCAGCAGGCGCTGGTTACCTTGGCAAGCTGGCGCAGTGGTTGCGCCCGTCGGCCGCCCCGCGGCGCCGTGTGGATGCGGCCGGCCTGTCAGCCCGTTACCGCCCGGTCTGCCGGCCCGTCCTGGCAGGAATGGACCTTGCCGCCAAAGTTGAGCTGGCCGCAGGTGTCCTGCATGCCATGGGCCTGGACCGCGGCCTCGCGCCGCTCGTGCTGCTCGTGGGCCATGGCAGCCAAAGCGCCAACAACGCTCAGGCGGCCGCGTTGGACTGCGGTGCTTGCTGCGGGCAGACCGGCGAGGTGAACGCCCGCGTGCTTGCGCGCTTGCTCAATGAACCGGCGGTCGCAAGCGGGCTGCGTGCGCGCGGCATCCCGGTGCCGCCGGGCACGGCCTTCGTCGGGGCGCTGCACAACACAACCACTGACGAGATCGAGGGCTTCGACCTGGACTTGCTGGACGATGCTGCGCGCGAGCGCTGGGCACGCCTGCAGCTGGTGTTCGCCCATGCGGGGGACCAGGTGCGGCGCGAGCGTGCGGGCGCGCTTGGGCTTGACCCGCGCGCATCGCATGGCGCGCTGCTGGATCAGCTGCGCTGCCGCGCCAACGACGGGGCGCAGACCCGGCCCGAATGGGGTCTTGCAGGCAATGCATCTTTCATCATTGCGCCGCGCGAGCGCAGCCGGGGCACGATCCTGGGCGGGCGCGCTTTCCTGCATGACTACGATGCCGCCAACGACGCCGACGGCAGCGTGCTGGAGTTGCTGATGACGGCGCCGATGCTGGTCACGCACTGGATCAACTGGCAATACAACGCGTCGACCTGCGACCCGGAGCGCCTGGGCAGCGGCAACAAGCTGTTGCATAACGTGGTGGGCGGTCGCATTGGCGTGTTCGAGGGCAACGGGGGTGATCTGCGAATCGGGCTCGGGCGCCAGTCCCTGCACGATGGCGTTCGCTGGATGCATGAGCCGCTGCGGCTGACGGTCGTGATCGACGCTCCGGCCGCCAGCATCGAGCGGATCATTGCCGGCCACACGGTGGTTCGGCAGTTGATCGAGAACGGCTGGTTGCACTTGTGGCGCTTCACGGAAGGCGACCGGTTTTCGCGCTACGGCCAAGGCCGCTGGCACGTTGTGGTGGCCCGATAGCCCTGCCGACAACCCCGCAGATAGCCTCGCAGATAGCCCCGCACTAATACCTAAGGTTTTACCCCCTACCGCAGTGCAGCATGCGTCCCTAGCATGGCGTCTCCTGCCGGGAGGTTATGCTTGCCCGGCCTAAAACAACCATCCGGAGCCCCATTTGCCAGTGGACATCATTCTTGAGACGAAGGGATTGACCAAGGAATTCAAGGGCTTCGTGGCCGTCAACGAGGTCGACCTGAAGGTCCAGCGCGGGCACATCCATGCGCTGATCGGCCCCAATGGCGCCGGCAAGACCACCTTTTTCAACCTGCTGACCAAGTTCCTGCCGCCCTCCCGCGGCAGCATCACCTTCAACGGGGTGGACATCACGCATGAGAGGCCCGCCCAGACGGCGCGCCGCGGCATCGTCCGCTCGTTCCAGATATCGGCCGTGTTCCCGCACATGACGGTGCTGGAAAACGTCCGCGCCGCCCTGCAGCGCAATATGGGCAACTCGTTTCACTTCTGGAAGCCTGAAGCCAGCCTGTTCCACCTGCACGAGCGTGCGCGCCAGCTTCTGGCCGAGGTGGACCTGCAGGGATTTGCCGACGAGCTGACCGTCAACCTGCCGTACGGCCGCAAGCGCGCGCTGGAACTGGCCACCACCATGGCGCTTGAGCCTGAGCTGATGCTGCTGGACGAGCCCACCCAGGGCATGGGCCACGAAGACGTGCACCGGGTGACAGAACTCATCAAAAAAGTCTCGGCCGGCCGGACCATTTTGATGGTGGAACACAACATGAACGTCGTGGCGTCGATTGCCGACCGCATCACGGTGCTGCAGCGCGGCACAATCATCGCCGACGGGCCGTACGCTGAGGTCTCGGCCAATCCGCTTGTCATCGAGGCCTACATGGGCTCCGCCGACGCCGCACTCCAGGGAGCCCATTGATGTCAGCCGAGCTCCTCAAAATAGACGGTCTGCACGCCTGGTACGGCGAGTCCCACATCCTTCACGGGGTGGACCTTACGGTGCACCAGGGTGAGGTGGTTTGCCTGCTTGGCCGCAACGGCGCAGGCCGCACCACCACCATGCGCGCCATCGTCGGCCTGACCGGGGCGCGCAAGGGCTCGATCAAAATCAATGGCGAGGAATCCATCAAGCTGCCGCCGCACAAGGTGGCGCATCTGGGTGTGGGGTACTGCCCGGAAGAGCGCGGGATCTTTGCCAGCCTTTCGGCGGAAGAAAACCTGATGCTGCCCCCGGTCATCGCGCCCGGCGGCATGAGCCTGGACGAGATCTACGCCATGTTTCCGAATCTGAAAGAGCGTGCGTCCAGCCCGGGCACGCGGCTTTCTGGCGGCGAGCAGCAAATGCTGGCCGTGGCCCGAATCCTGCGCACCGGCGCGCGGCTGCTGCTGCTTGATGAAATCTCAGAGGGCCTGGCCCCGGTGATCGTCCAAAAGCTCGCCGAAATGATCACCACGCTCAAGGGCAAGGGCTACACCATCGTGCTGGTCGAGCAGAACTTTCGGTTTGCTGCGCCGCTGGCGGATCGCTTCTACATCATGGAGCATGGCCGCATCGTCAAGGAATTTGCCCAGAGCGAACTCAAGGCCAACATGGCCATGCTGCAGGAATTCCTCGG
Source organism: Ramlibacter sp. (assembly GCA_014376765.1). Taxonomy (GTDB): domain Bacteria; phylum Pseudomonadota; class Gammaproteobacteria; order Burkholderiales; family Burkholderiaceae_C; genus JACMQX01. Next base: position 6,892 of record JACMQX010000100.1, read on the forward strand.
TATCTGAGCAACGATTCCTCTTCCCTCATTACCCTTGCCTACCCATTAGTTACCCGTCCTTTTTCAAACCAGGAGACTCAACATGAAACTCAAAACACTCGCAGCCGCGCTCGCCGTCGGGCTTGGCTGCTTTGGCGCCACGGCCCAAACCCAGACCGGCCCCGTCAAGATCGGCATGATCACCGACATGTCCAGCCTGTACGCTGACATCGACGGCCCTGCAGGCGCAGAAATGGTCAGATGGGCGGTGCAGGATTTTGGTGGCAAGGTGCTTGGCCGCCCGGTGGAAGTGCTGACAGCTGACCACCAGAACAAGGCCGACGTCGCCAGCTCCAAGGCCCGCGAATGGATCGACAAGGAAAACCTCGCCATGCTGATCGGTGGCACATCCTCCGGCACGGCCCTGGCCATGAATGGCGTGGCCAAGGAAAAGAAGCGGCCCTTCATCGTCATCGGCGCCGGAACGGCCCGCCTGACCAATGAAGACTGCTCGCCCTACACCGTGCATTACGCTTACGACACCGTGTCGCTGTCCAAGGTGGCCGGCTCAGCAATGGTCAAGGCCGGCAACAAGAGCTGGTACTTCCTGACGGCGGACTACGCCTTCGGCGCCTCCCTGGAAGGGGATGCAACCAGGGTCGTCAAGGAAAACGGCGGCACCGTGATGGGCGCGGTCAAGCACCCGCTCAACGCGTCGGACTTCTCTTCATTCCTGTTGCAGGCTCAAGGCTCCAAGGCGCAGATCCTGGCCATGGCCAACGCCGGTGGCGACTTCACCAACGCGATGAAGGCCGCCAAGGAATTCGGCATCACCAAGACCATGAAGGTCGCGGGCTTGCTGGTGTTCATCAACGATGTGCACAGCCTGGGCCTGCCCGCAACTGAAGGCCTGCAACTGGCAGACAGCTGGTACTGGAATCAGGACGATGCCTCGCGCAAGTTCGCCAAGCGCTTCTTTGAGAAGTACAAGCGCATGCCTTCAAGCCTGCAGGCTGCTGACTACTCCGCCACCACCAACTACTTGAAGGCCGTTGAGGCCGCAGGCACAACCGATGGCGAGAAGATCATGGCCACCCTCAAGGGCATGAAGATTGACGACTTCTACAACAAGGGCCAGATCCGCGCCGACGGCCGCATGATCCATGACATGTACCTCTTCGAAGTGAAGTCGTCCAAGGCTTCGACCACGCCGTGGGATTACTACAAGACCCTGGCCAAGGTGCCTGGCGAGCAGGCCTTCACCACGGTTGCCGAGAGCAAGTGCTCTTTGCTGAAGAAGTAATTTGACTGAACGGGGGCAAGAGGTTGGCGCGCGTGCCCCTCACCCCAGCCCTCTGCCCAGCGGGGAGAGGGAGCCTCTTCTTTTGAAGCTCATATGGAAATATTCGGCATCCCTCTCCAGGCTTTTCTGAGCCAGCTCATGCTGGGGCTGGTCAACGGCGCGTTCTACGCCATGCTCAGCCTCGGTCTGGCGGTGATCTTCGGATTGCTGGACATCGTGAATTTCGCGCACGGCGCGCTTTATATGGTCGGCGCTTTTGCGGCGTGGATCATGCTGGACAAATGGGGCGTGAACTACTGGTTTGCGCTCATCCTCGCACCTCTGGTGGTCGGCATTTTTGGCGCGATCATCGAGCGCACCATGCTCAGGAGGCTGTACGGGCTGGACCCGTTGTATGGCCTCTTGCTTACCTTCGGACTCTCGCTGATCCTGGAAGGCGTGTTCCGCGACCAGTACGGCGTGTCTGGCCAGTCCTATCCCGTTCCTGATCTGCTTCAGGGTGCGACCGACCTCGGCTTCATGATCCTGCCCAACTACCGCGCCTTTGTGGTGCTGGCTTCGCTGGTCGTCTGCCTGGGCACCTGGTACCTGATCGAGCGCACCCGGCTGGGCGCCTACCTGCGCGCCGGTACCGAAAACGCCAAGCTGGTGCAGGCCTTTGGTGTCAATGTGCCGCTGATGGTCATGCTCACCTATGGCGCCGGCGCTGCGCTGGCGGCCTTTGCCGGTGTGCTGGCCGCGCCCATCATCCAGGTGACGCCGCTCATGGGCAGCAACCTGATCATCGTGGTGTTTGCTGTGGTGGTGATTGGCGGTATGGGCTCGATTCTGGGCTCGGTCGTCACAGGCCTGGGCCTGGGTGTGATCGAGGGCCTGACGCGGGTGTTCTACGCCGAAGCTTCCAGTGTGGTTGTGTTTGTGGTGATGGTCATCGTGCTGATGTTTCGCCCCGCCGGCCTTTTCGGCAAAGAGGCATAACCATGAACAGTTCTTCAAAAACCCTGCGCATCACTTACCTCGTCCTGCTGGCGCTGCTGCTTGTTGCGCCGCTGCTGGGCTTGTACCCGGTGTTTGTGATGAAGCTCTTGTGCTTCGCGATTTTTGCCTGCGCCTTCAACCTGCTGCTTGGTTTTACCGGGCTGCTGTCGTTTGGCCATGCGGCGTTCTTCGGCTTTGCCGCCTACGTCACCGGCTGGTTCATCAAGGCGCAGAACTTCACGCCTGAACTGGGCATCCTGGCGGGCGTGATCGTGGCTGCGTTCATTGGCCTGGTGTTTGGCCTGATCGCCATCCGGCGCCAGGGCATTTACTTTGCGATGATCACGCTGGCCCTCGCGCAGATGGTGTACTTCATCTGCCTGCAAGCCAGTTTTACCGGTGGCGAGGACGGCTTGCAGGGCGTGCCGCGCGGCAAGCTGCTGGGCATGCTGTCGCTGGAATCGGACACCACCATGTTCTACGTGGTGGTCGCGATTTTCGTGGCTTGCTTCCTGGGCATTTCACGCATGGTCAACTCGCCGTTTGGGCAGGTACTGAAGATGATTCGCGAGAACGAGCCGCGCGCCATCTCCCTGGGCTACGAGGTGGACCGTTACAAGCTGCTGGCTTTCGTTTTGTCTGCTGCGCTGGCCGGCCTGGCGGGTGCGCTCAAGTCGCTGGTCATGGGTTTTGCCACGCTCACCGACGTTCACTGGTCCATGTCTGGCGAGGTCATCCTGATGAGTTTGTTGGGCGGTGTCGGCACGCTGTTCGGCCCGGTGTTCGGCGCCGGCATAGTGGTGGCGCTGCAGAACCTGCTGGCCGACAAGGTCGGCGCTTGGGTCACGGTGATCATCGGCGGTATTTTCGTGATCTGCGTGCTGGCATTCCGCAAGGGCGTGGTGGGTGAATTGCAGGCTTATCTGGAACGCAGACGCAACGCTGCCAAGGCCGCCGCCTGAAGTGTCCAGAGCCCTCTCCCGCTCGCGGGAGAGGGTTGGGGTGAGGGCAGGGCAACTGCGAAAACCACTCCGCATAAGGCGTGTGCTTCACAAGCTTGCGGTTGCAGTCCACCGCCCCGTCGCACCAACAACTTGACCGCCATGGATTGGCTTCCGGGAATAGGTGCCATCTCTAAAAAGCTCTCTCTGTTGTGAACGCCAAGGCAATGAAGCCGCCCAGCCAGTCACTGCGATGACACCTCGCGCACGGCAGGGCGCCTAATCTTCTCTTCTACCGCTTACACCACAAGGAGACAAACACCATGCCCGATTTTTCATCCCTCACTGCAGGCCTGATGCCAGGCGCCGAAGGCGTCGGCCGCATTCTGCTGAACCGCCCCGACAAGCTGAACGCCATCAGCGCAGAGATGCCCGCAGAAATCCGTGCGGCTGTGGAATGGATGGAAGCCCAGGACGCCGTCCACGTCATCCTGATTGAAGGCGCGGGCCGTGCCTTTTGTGCGGGGTACGACATGGACCTCTACGCCGAGGGCGAAGGCGACCACCCCTGCAAGCAGGAAGGCAAGCCCTGGGACCCCCTGGTGGACTATGCCTACATGAAGCGCACCACCGAGAACATCATGTCGCTGTGGCGGTCGTCCAAGCCTACGGTGGCCAAGGTCCATGGTTATGCGGTCGGCGGTGGCAGCGACATTGCCCTGTCTTGCGACCTTCTGGTGATGAGCGACGATGCGCGCATCGGCTACATGCCCACGCGGGTATGGGGTTGCCCCACCACGGCGATGTGGACGTACCGCCTCGGCCCGGCGCGGGCCAAGGAGATGATGTTCACCGGCAATACGATTGACGGCGTCCAGGCCGCGGCCTGGGGCCTGGCCAACCGTTCGGTGCCCGCTGACCAGCTGGACCAAGCGGCCCTGCAGCTGGTGACGCGTATTGCCGGCGTGCCGAAGTCGCACTTGGCCATGCACAAGATGGTGGTGAACCAGGTGATGCTGACCACTGGCCTGGAGCAAACGCAAATGATGGCGACGGTGTTTGACGGCATCACCCGCCACAACCCGGAAGGCGTCTGGTTCCGCCGCTACTCCCAGGTTCATGGTTTCAAGAAAGCTGTGGAATGGCGCGACAGCGGCCGGCACATCCCGGAGGGCGATGAAGCCCGCCAAGCCATTGCAGATCTGGAGCGGCAGATCGCTGGCCAATAGCCGGCCATTGCGGGCCACGGCAGTGACGCGCTACCTGCGTGCGTTGGCAAACGGACACCGTGGCACGCGGGGATTCAAATCATTCACACAGGCAGCCGCAGCGGCAGACGCAGAGGAAATCCATGGCCCTTCATCACGCACACAACGGACACCACGCAGGTCATGCGGGCAGGCGACCTGCTGTGCCTGGCCGGCGGCGAGATGCATGCACTCAAGGCCGTGGAGGACGCTTCGGTCCTGGTGACCTTGTTGCTGCACGGCGCCTGAGGGTAGGGCCATCCTCAGATGTTGGCAGGCGTGCCCGTCACCCCCGCCCTCTCCCCAGAGAAGCGAGGGAGCAACAGCGCTTTTTACTTACGCAGTTGCTCGTCTTGCCCCCTCTCCCGCTTGGGGGTGAGGGCAGCCCCGTTTACTTGCCAATCATCGTATTCAACTCGCGCATGGAGGTCATCCGCCCGTGCAGCGGCAGGATGCGGTCCACATCCAGCTTGAGCCGGGCAATGTTCTCGGCCAGGTTCACCTGGTTCGCATTGGCCACCGCAGGCGCTGGCGAATTGGGCGGGCCGGGCGTGTAGGCGTCAGCCTCGATCAACAGCTTCTCGGCCGGCAGGTACACCATCATGAAGCCCTGCGAATGCACGCTGCCCTCGATGTAGTAGACCTCGACGTTGCGGCCACCATCGCTGAACACCCGCTTGCCTTCGACACCGGTGATCACCGCCGTGCGGCCTGACTTTTCAAACGCGTCGGGGCTGATGCGGTTGGGGTTGGCCAGCGTCGCTTCAAAATACGGCCTGGCCACTTCGCTGGTCACGAGCGTGATGCCCTGTGAAGCCGCCGTGCGCAGGCCTCCCGAGTGATCGAAGTGATGGTGCGAGTTGATGACATAGCGGATCTCCTTGCCCGGCGCCAGCTTGCGCGCCTGCTCCAGCATGGGCAGTGCGCGGCCGTCGTACAGCGGGCTCTCCACCACCATGAGGTGATCGCGCATTTCAATCGCCACACTGTTGTGCGATCCGCCCGCCATGAACCACACCCCGGGCGCGGCAGGCTCGGCCGTCACCCGCTCGGTGGCGCCCACGACATTGGCGGGTACGTCTATGCCGGCAGGGACGTTGGCCTGCACTTCGCTCACCTGCAGGTCAAGCACCGGAAAGCCGCCCTGGCTTTGTCTGATGCGCGTGGGGAATTTCACGCCGCCAAAGTCCTTGTAGTCAGAGTAGGTGGTCATCACATCGATGTCGCCCATGACGGGATGGGGCAGGCGTGAGTCAATGCGCTCCACCAGGTTGCCGGCATTGATCCATACGGTGGCGCTGAATCGGCCCGGCTCGGTGAAGGCAATGCCTGTCTCGCCACGGGCCGCATTGCGTATGGCAACGGTGCCCTGGTTGCGTATAGCGGCCTTGATCGCGCCATGCGGGCTGGTCCACAGGTCGTGAATGCGCCCGTCTGCGGCAAGCTGCGCAGGGGATGCTGTGGTGCCGGCCATATTCCAGGCGAGGTTGCCGCGCAGCCAGACGCTGGTGCGTTGTTCGCCCGAGCCCATCAACGGCACGCCGCCGCCACCGTTGACCTCGGCGCGGCTGCGCGCGGCGTCTTCCCGAAAGGCGGCGTTGTCGTAGTCCAGCACGCGAGAGTAGCTGGAGTAAGTGATGCGCGGCCAGGCCTGGCCCGGCTGCCAGGCCTGGCCGAAGGTGGTGCCGGTGCCGGTGCCGGCATAACGCAAGGTCTTCACTGTTGCACCGCCCATGGCCGTGTCGGCGCGGCGCAGCACGGTGGCTGCGTCCTCGGTGTTCATGGCCGCGCAGGCGGCCAGGCCCAGCACGGTGGCGGCCGCCAGCAGGCACGCGGCGGTGCGGGTCAATGGTTTCAACATCTGTATCTCCTTTGGCTTCGGGGCACTGCCGGCCCGGGTGAAACATCCTAGCCTTGCCGTTGCCCCCGCGCCAGCGGGCCAGCCCGCAAGCGCGTTGCCAGTACGCCAGCGGGCCAGCCCGCAAGCGCGTTGCCAGTACGCCAGCGGGCCAGCCCGCAAGCGCGTTGCCAGTACGCCAGCGGGCCAGCCCGCAACAAGCTGTCATCCAGGTGATTGGGCGATGCGTGCTTTGCCGGTACGCTTGCCTGCTCATCCAACAGGAACCGCACCATGCAAGACCTCTTCACCCTGAAGGGCCGCAGCGCCCTCATCACCGGCGGCTCGCGCGGCATTGGCCGCATGATCGCGGCTGGTTTCCTGGCGCAGGGCGCACGCGTCTACATTTCGGCCCGCAAGGCCCCAGCCTGTGACAGGGCAGCAGCCGAGTTGTCGGCCTTCGGGACCTGCGTGTCACTGCCCGCAGATGTGTCCACCGTGGAGGGCGCCAAGGCGCTGGCGGCCGCCTATGCGCAGCACGAGAGCGAGCTGGACATTCTGGTCAATAACGCAGGTGCAGCCTGGGGCGAGCCGTTCAACGATTTCCCCGAGAGCGGCTGGGACAAGGTGGTGGACCTGAACCTGAAGGCGCCGTTCTTCCTGACCCAGGCACTCGCCCCCATGCTGCGCAAGGCGGGTGAGAAGCATGTGGCCAAGGTGATCAACATTGCCTCGGTGGATGGCATTTCCGTCAATCCGCAGGAGACCTATTCGTATGCTGCCAGCAAGGCCGGGCTGATCCACCTCACGCACCGCATGTCACTGCGGCTGATCCAGGACAACATCGCCGTCACGGCCATTGCGCCCGGGGCTTTCGCGTCCAGCATGAACAAGGACGCGCGCGACCATGCCGACGAAGTTTCTGCACGCGTGCCCGCAGGGCGGGTGGGCACAGATGAAGACATGGCCGGCGCTGCGATCTACCTGGCTTCGCGCGCGGGTGACTATGTGGTGGGCCAGACGCTGGTGGTCGACGGCGGCGTGACGCTGGCGCGCGGCTAGTACAGGCCGGTTGATTCTTGCGGGGCATGGATCCCGGATCGAGTCCGGGATGACATGGGTGAGCTTCTACGTGCCTGCCAGTCCATCCACCGCCTGCAAAAGCGCCTCGCGCGCCTGCTGCGCGACCTGCTCCTTCCACACACCGGTGTCGGTGTAGAAGGCTTGCATCATCTGCCGCTTGATGTCCGCCGCCAGCGCGGCGGGCGCGTCGGGGTGGTTGTGGAGCCAGTGCTCGGCGCGCAGGGCCTGCATGACCTCCAGCACAGGCACCGTGCCGTATTCCATGGCGATGCCGGTGTACTCGGCCTGCGGGCATTCTTCGTAGGCGGCAGCACAGACCATGCCGGTAAGCAAAGCCGATGTGGACGTACCGTCATAAATCGACGTGACCTGGTTGCCCCACCACTGGCGCGCCCGCGCAATCGCGGCAGCGTCGTCGCGGCCCGCGAAGATGCGCTCGCCAACTCCGCTGGGCCCCAGGCCGGTGTGGATGTCTATCCAGGCCACGCGCGCCGCGTCCTGCGCATGGTCCCGCAGAACCTGCCGGAAGGTGGTGTTGCTCCAGCAGGGCCCGGTACCGCCAAAGAACATGCCGTCAGCAAACTCGCGCTGGCCCGCGCTGATGGCAGCTTGCCATGCGGCCAGGCCGCGGGTAGCCAGGTAATGCGCGACGGCCTGCGCGTTCTGCTCCGTGGGCGGCCACTCTTCAGGCAGCAGAAGTGAATGGATTTCGCGGTAGGCCTCATTGGCCGGCAGGGGCTTGGCGTAGTCGTGAAAGTTGCGGTTCAGGTCCACGTTTTCCTGCGTGGCGCGGCGGATGTGCGAGAAGCCGTACGGATTGAGCGCATGCACATAGAGCACCGCCACACCGGCCGTGCGGGCCTTGTCGCGCCAGGCCGCGTCGCCCAGGGCGAGTACCTGCACGCCTGAACCGCAATAGCCCTCCACGCCATGGCAGGCGCTGGTGACGATGAGCAGTTTGCCGGCGTGGGCCGGGCCGTCCAGGGCGACGTCCATCGCCAGCTCTTCACCATCTCGGCCCTTGCCGGGGTGCACATGGGAGCGCACCTGCAAGCCTGCTGTAGCTGCTGCGTCAAGGAACTTGGCGCGGGCTTGCCTGTAGCTCCCTGAAAACGCGTCAGCGACCGCCGTCACGCCCCGGTTCCGGCAGCCTCGGACTTGAACCAGCCATTGACCAGCACGATCCAGTAGGTGGCGCCCAGCGGAATGAGTTCGTCATTGAAGTCATAGCTCGGGTTGTGCAGCATGCAGGGGCCGCCGCCATGGCCGATCTCGCGGTGGGCGCCCTCGCCATTGGCGATGAACACATAGCAGCCGGGCTTGGCTTGCAGCATGTAGGAAAAGTCCTCGGCGCCCATGGTGGGCTCCTGCACCCGCACGTTTTCTGCACCCACGATACCCGTCATGACCTGCCGCGCAAACGCCGCTTCCTTGGGGTGGTTGACGGTGGGCGGGTAGTTGCGCACGAACTCGAACTCGCACTGCGCGTCATGCGCGGCGCACACATGCTCGGCGACCTGCTGCATGCGCTTTTCGATCAGGTCCAGCACTTCCAGAGTGAAGGTCCTCACCGTGCCCTGAAGCTCGCAGCTGTCGGGGATGACGTTGGTGGCCTCGCCCGCATGAATCATCGTGACCGAAATAACGCCCGCGTCGACAGGCTTCTTGCTGCGGCTGATGATGGTCTGGAAAGCCTGCACCATCTGGCAGGCCACCGGCACCGGGTCCACACCGTTGTGCGGCAACGCTGCATGGCTGCCCTTGCCGCGGATGGTGATCTTGAACTCATTGCTGGACGCCATCACCGGGCCCGGACTCACGGCGAACTGGCCGACCGGCATGCCGGGCCAGTTGTGCATGCCGAACACGGCATCCATCGGAAACTTCTCGAACATGCCGTCCTTGATCATCTCGCGCGCGCCGCCGCCGCCTTCTTCTGCCGGCTGGAAAATCAGGTAAACGGTGCCCGCAAAGTCGCGGTGTTTGGCCAGGTGCTGCGCGGCGGCCAGCAGCATCGCGGTGTGCCCGTCATGGCCGCAGGCGTGCATCTTGCCGGCGTGCTTGCTGGCATGTTCGAAGGTGTTGAACTCCTGCATGGGCAACGCGTCAATGTCGGCGCGCAGGCCGATGGCGCGGCCGGTCTTGGGGCCGGTACCTTCAACAATGCCAATGACACCGGTGGTGCCCATGCCGCGATGAATCGGGATGCCCCACTCGGTGAGCTGCCGGGCGACGACGTCTGCCGTACGGACTTCTTCAAAACACAATTCGGGGTGGGCGTGAATGTCGCGGCGGATCGCCGTGATGCCGGCAGCCTGGCCGACGAGGGAGTCGATGATCTTCATACTGCTGTTCCGTTGAGGAAGGAAGGGCTTCCATGGTAGCGCCGGACGACCTTGGCTGCCTCTGCACAGATCATGGCCCCGCGCTTCATACTTTTGTCTGATGCGATGCCCTATGCCTTTCGCTATCTTGACTTGGGTGTTCTCCCCCTCCAACCGTCAAGGAATTCGATGAAAAACTCAACTGCCCAGTGTGCAAAGCGTACGGCTTTCATGCTCGCCGCTTGCGCCGCTGCCATGCTCATGTCCGCGTGCGGGGGTGGCGACGAAGCGCCCGCTGCTACTGCTCCCGTGGTGACCGCGGCACCGGAGGTTCCGGTGGTGCCAGTGGTGCCGGTAGTACCCGTCGTCACGGGATCGGCCAGCGGCACACTGATTGACGCCGCCGTGGGTGGCGTGAGCTACACCACGTCCTCGGGTGTCTCGGGTATTACGGCAGCTGACGGTACCTACAACTTCAATCCCGGCGACACCGTCACCTTCACGCTGGGTGGCCTCACGCTGGGCGCCGCTACCGCCACCGGCATCATCTCGCCAATGGAGCTCTCAGGCGGCAGCGCTGTGCGGCTGCAAAACCTGCTGGTGCTGCTGCAATCGCTGGATTCCGACGGCAACCCTGCCAATGGCGTCGCCATTTCCGCAGGGGCTGCGGCAGCGGTCACGTCCAGCGTCAACCTCGCCGGCGCAACCGCTACCTTTGCGGCCGACGCTGCCTTGCAGGCCACCATGACGGCTGGTGGGGTTTCAGGCGCGCCAAAGAGCAATGATTCTGCTAGCGCGCACTTCCTTGCACAAGCCATGCCGCTTGTGGTGGGCAACATCTGGGTGAGCCAAAGCGTTGACGCCACGGGCCAGACCCGCACCTCCGTGCTGAACATCGAGTCCACTGGCCGCTATGTTCAAGTGGAGGCGGGTCCCCCCGAGGTCATGGAAACCAATACCATCGGCGCCACAGGCATAGAGGCAGGCACTCTGACCACGGCAGGCTTCACTCCCCAAGGCTATAACTTTACCGCCACCGTCGCCACCGACAGCAACCTTGGCTGGGGTGTGTCAGGCTTGCTGGACTGCGGTCGCTTCCGCAATACTGGCGATCAGCTCGTCACCAGCAACTGCACCACTGCGCGCGGTGTGTTCAGCAAATTGCCAAACACCGCCATGGGAATCGTGGGCGGCTGGCGCACGACTTATCTAGACCCTGAGTTTGGTACCGAAGAATCGATTGACCACTATTTCCTTGCAAACGGCACGTTCCTCAAAGCGTACTACCGCCCCGGTTGCGCCAGGTCGTGCGGCTCAAGCGCCTATTACGGGACTTACACCGCCGCCAGTGGCGAGATCACGCTGACGGGCGCTGGCGAAATCTATGGGTCGCCGGGTACCTACACTTTCTCGACGAATGGCCGTGAGATGACGCTGGAGGTACGCCGGTCCAGGGTGCGCACCTTTACGCGCCTGGCCCGGTAAATCCTGCACTTCAGGATGAAGGCCTGCAGTTGCGGGCATGAAGCAAAGAGGCGCGTAGGCAGGGTACGCGTCAGATAGGCCCGCATTGAGGGCCTATTTCGTTTTCCGCATTAAAGTGTGGGCATGCTTTCCCCCCACGCCCTTGAACTCGCCCAGACGCTGGTGCGCCTGAACACCGTCAGCCACAACTCAAACCTGCCGCTGA
>JACMQX010000101.1 GCA_014376765.1 Ramlibacter sp.
CCATCAATCTTGGTCGCGTGAGTCAGGTGCGTCATCCGGTTGATTTCCTGGGCTGTGGTCCCCAGTCGACGGGCCAACTCCGCGGGGCGAATTTTCTGTCTGACCATCTCGTTCAACAACAACACCTTGGCGGCAACGCCTGCTGGCAGTTCGACAGGTACCTGCCCCCTTTTCATACGCGATGGCTCGGGGATCTCCGTGCGCTCATCAAAGTAAAAATCAAGCGCCGTCATCAACGCATTTTTAGCCATCTCCAAAGCCTGCTTTTCGCTTTTGCCAGAAGTAAGCGCCTCGGGAATGTCCGGAAAGGACACCATCCACCCTTTTCCGTCTGGCTCCATCTTTGCGGGATAAAACATCAATCCATCCTCCTTTGGCGTATGAACAAAAAAAGTATAAATCTATACAAATTTGTTCATGCAACCGGTGAGCATGGGCCACTCGCGTGGCCTGACCTTTCGGGTCTCTCGACGGCAAGCCCGCAAATGCGGGGGGTCGGCAGCTAGACTCCCTGGACAATGAATCTCTCCTCAGCTTTCAGCCCCGCAGCAGACCGCAACAAGCAACCCATCCTTGACGCGCTGCAAAAGTTGTTGCCGGCACAAGGCGCGGCATTGGAGATCGCCTCTGGCACAGGCCAGCATGCAGCCTGGTTTGCAGCCGCCCTGCCTGGCTGGACCTGGCAGCCCAGCGATGCAGACTCCGCCGCACTGCCCGCTATCGCTGCCTGGACGGTGGAGTCCGGTCTGGCCAACGTCATGGCGCCAGTCCATCTGGACGTGATGTCCCCTGCCTGGCCGCGCGATGGCGCGCAATTTACCCTGCCCTTTAACGCAATCTACTGCGCCAACATGCTGCACATTGCCCCGTGGGCCACCTGCGCTGCGCTGATGCGCGGCAGTGCACGGTACCTGGCGTCTGGCGGCCTGCTGGTCACCTATGGGCCTTACCTCGAAGACGATGTGCCGACCGCACCGGGCAATCTGACCTTTGACGAGAGCCTGCGCTCGCGCGATGCCGCATGGGGCATCAGGCGCCTGAAGGATGTTCGGGCTGAAGCCGAGGCTGCCGGCCTTCAACTGCAGTTGCGCCAGCAGATGCCCTCCAACAACCTGCTGCTGGCATTCGGTCGCGCCAGGACCGGTGGCATCTGACGCCTCGCAGCCAGGAATGAGCGCCTTTTTAAGGCGCACCCATTTGAGCAACGCCAAGCCTAATTGCAAAACCAGCGCATACCGCGTGCCCCGCCCCTGGCCCAGCCTGACGAGCAACCCCAAGATCGTCAGGTCGGTCAGTTCCCTAAAGTCTTACGCTTCACAAACGAGGCGTAAATTTCCGTTTTACGCTTCACTTCCTCCGGCATGCCCCGTCTGCGCAAGCAGGTATTGGTGACAAACCACCCCCATCACTGTATATTTATCCAGTGGACCTCAACAGCAAACTCGCCATCCTCGCCGACGCGGCCAAGTACGACGCCTCTTGTGCTTCCAGCGGCGCCAACTCCCGTGACTCTGTGGGCGGCAAGGGCATTGGCTCGAACGACGGCATGGGCATTTGCCACAGCTATGCGCCAGACGGGCGCTGCATCTCGCTGCTCAAAATCCTGCTTACCAATTTTTGCCTGTATGACTGCCTGTACTGCGTCAACCGGGTGACCAGCAACGTGCCGCGTGCCCGCTTCACGGTGGACGAAGTGGTCAAGCTGACGCTCGACTTTTACCGCCGCAACTGCATTGAGGGTTTGTACCTGTCCAGCGGCATCATCCGCAACCCCGACTACACCATGGAGCAGGTGGTGGAAGTGGCCCGCGTGCTGCGCGAGGACCATGACTTTCGCGGCTACATCCATTTGAAGACGATCCCCGATGCATCGCCTGAACTTTTGGAGCGCGCCGGCCGGTATGCCGACCGCCTGTCCATCAACATCGAACTTCCCACCGACGATGGCCTCGCCGCGCTGGCGCCTGAAAAAGATGGCGCCGCCATCAAGCGCTCCATGGCGCGGCTGCGTGTGCATATTGACGACGCCCGCGGCCAGGCGCGTGACCACAGGCTCGCGCCCGCCTCGTCACTTCCCGGGGCCCCTGCTGCACGCACGCCACCGCCGGCATTTGCCTCGGCCGGGCAAAGCACCCAGATGATCGTGGGGGCCGATGCGGCGAGCGATGCCACCATCCTGTCCACCAGCGCCAACCTGTACGGGTCATACCGGCTCAAGCGGGTGTATTACTCGGCCTTCAGCCCGATTCCGGATGCATCGGCATCCCTGCCGCTCAAGGCGCCGCCTCTGGTGCGTGAGCACCGGCTCTATCAGGCAGACTGGTTGATGCGTTTTTATGGCTTCTCAGCCACCGAGATCACGCCCGCCACCGGGAACGGCATGCTGTCACTGGAAATGGACCCGAAGATGGCATGGGCCCTGTCGCACCCCGAAAGCTTTCCGGTTGACCTGGACCGCGCACCGCGTGAACTGCTTTTGCGCGTGCCCGGGCTTGGGGTGAAGGCTGTCGACAGGCTGCTGCTGGCCAGGCGTGTACGGCGATTGCGGACTGACGACCTCAAGAGCCTGCGAGTGTCGGCGCACAAAGTGCTTCCCTTTGTGGTGGTGGCAAGCCACCGGCCCTCTGCTGCTGCGGTGGTGGCCCCCCGCGCCGCGCCCATGGCGATGCAAGGCGCGCTTTTCTGACATGCGGGTGCAACTGGCCGGCGAAACCGACCTGAACGGGTTTCGCACCCACGCGCGGGCCTTGCTGGCCAGTGGCGTGGCGCCGCACGATGTGCATTGGTCTACCGCCGTGGTCGAGGCGGCAAAAGCAAACATTTCAGGAGATGCCCTGCAAGCCTCACCAGGCGCCGCTCACGGGTCGGGGCTTGGTGTCTCCCATGGCGACCTGTTTGCAGGCGAAGATGCCGTGCCCCAGCTCACCGGCGATGCAGCCATGGCACGGGTGCCGGCCTCGTTCCTGCAGCTTTGCCGCGAGGTCATCCTGCACCGTGAACCGCAGCGCCTGGCCCTGCTTTACCGCCTGTTGTGGCGCCTGGTTCGCGAGCCTGCCCTGCGCCATGATCCGCTGGACGCCGACATGTTGCTGGCCCGCAGCATGGCCCAAACGGTGCGGCGCGACATGCACAAGATGAAGGCCTTCGTCCGCTTTCGTACTGTGCAGGCCGAACCTGGCCCCGCGGCTGTGCCAGAGGGCGCCCTGCGCGACCTCCATGTGGCCTGGTTTGAGCCCGACCATCACATCGTGCGGGCCGTGGCGCCGTGGTTTGCGCGCCGCTTCACGCAGATGCGCTGGGCCATCCTCACGCCGCAATGCTGTGTGGAATGGGACGGCGCGGCGCTCGCGTTTCGTCCCGGCGCAAAACGTGAGGACGCCCCGCCGGCGGATGCGGGCGAGCATTTGTGGCTCACCTACTAACAGCACATCTTCAACCCGGCCCGGTTGAAGCTGGCAATGATGCAAAAGGAAATGCCGCGCAAATACTGGCACAACCTGCCCGAAGCAAGCCTCATTGCGCCGTTGGCCGCCCGGGCCATGCAGCGAAGCAGCATGATGATCGCGCAGCCCGCCACGACGCCGCTGCGCCGCATACCCGCCACCGCCACAGGCACCTTGGCCGCCACTGCCATGACGCCCACCGGGCCGCAAGCTGCACGCGGCGTCATCGGTTCACTGCTGGCACTCAAAGACGCCACCATGCGCTGCCGCGAATGCCCGATCGGCGAGCATGCCACCCAGTCCGTGATGGGCCATGGGCCGCTCAAGGCCCGCCTGATGTTTGTGGGCGAGCAGCCCGGCGATCAGGAAGACCTGCGCGGCCAGCCTTTTACCGGGCCGGCCGGCCAGTTGCTGGACCGCGCGCTGGAAAAGCTCCAGCTGCCACGCGACGGGATTTATGTGACGAACGCCGTCAAGCACTTCAAGTTCGAGCTGCGTGGCAAGCG
The DNA here is from genome assembly GCA_014376765.1 of Ramlibacter sp. GTDB lineage: Bacteria > Pseudomonadota > Gammaproteobacteria > Burkholderiales > Burkholderiaceae_C > JACMQX01. The sequence goes on from JACMQX010000101.1 coordinate 3,950, forward strand.
CCGCATCCACAAGACGCCAACACAGCGCGAAGCGGCTGCCTGCCTGCACTGGCTGGATGAAGAAATCCGTCTGGTCCAGCCGGCCGCACTCGTAGCCCTGGGTGCCACAGCGGCGCGCGCATTGCTGGGTTACGCCGTCCCGGTCACGGCCGAGCGGGGCAAGTGGTTCAGGCGCGCTGACGGGCTCCAGGTGCTGGTCACACTCCATCCGTCAGCGTTGTTGCGCATGCCACCTGAAGAAAAGGAAGAAGCCTTCGACGATTTCGTCCGGGATCTGGGTCAGGCACGCGAGTTGTTGCGGGCAGGCACGAGCCTTTGACGCAATGCAGCTGCGCCTTCGTCCCTTGGCGTACGCAAGCAGCAAACAGGTGCCAAGTTGGTTGTTTTGCGGTAGTCTTACGGTGAGTTAGCCTGGAGGAACGCAGATCGCCTGCCCTCACCCCTGCCGCCGAAAAAATTTGGAGGGTTACGCCACCCCCCAAAACGATGAATAAATGGAGGGCGAAAAAATGAGTTTTACACAATGGCTTTTAGGGCGCGGTGCATCCCCGGCCAAGCCGTCTTCTGACGGCAAACATTCCAAGCTCAGCTTCCAAACGTCGCAAAACTCAAAGAGCACTGAATCGCCCCAAGGTGTTCGCAAGGAAATTTTGCGGATGGCCCTTCGCGAGTCGCTTAAACACAACGGCATTCCGGTCAAATGGATCAGCGCCGATGCGCTGGTTGCCTCCGCCACCGGCCGGCAGCCCGGCCTCCACGTCCGGTTGATCTTGAAGCATTGGGATGAACGCCTGCCAGTTCACACCATGGCCTTCCAGCAGAACTTCGAGACCCGGTTGTTGACGCTTGACCCGATGGCGTCCAGCTGGCTGATGGGTATCTCATGGCAATACGAGCTGCCGGCCGATGCCGACTGGCCCCGCATGCCCCACCCCGGGACATGGACCGCTGTTCCGGCGGCAGAATCCTTGCCGGCCCCCTCGCCCCTGCCGCAAGAAGCGCAGCCGGCCAGCGGGCAAATGACCATTCGCACACGATCCGAACTGGAACGCGAACTGGCCGATGACGACGAGCGCTTCCGGCCATCACAGTCAGACTTTGCGGCGACACAGACAGGCTCTTACGCCGCCACCCAGCCTGCCCCTTTGAAGTGACACGGAGCCCGGAGCAAATCCGGGCTTCAGACTGCACGGCTGATATGAATCAGATGGGCCGCGTCAGGTAGCAGGCTTCCTTGCCAACGACGGCTGTCATCGACGGCATGAGGATGGTGCAGTCATCGCAGGGCGAGTGGATCTCGTTGGGTCCATCACTTGCCACCAATTCGCCCTTGGCAAACGTTTCAAAGCCCACCACTGGCCGCGCAAAGCGGAACTCGGGCGTTTTGATCACATGCGTTTCAAGCAATTCAAACCGGCGTTGCGGCGCAGGCCCGCGCGGCGGCGTGTTCTTGTCGATCAGGCCGTAATGCGCCAGAAAGTCCAGCGCCACCAGGGTTGCCAAATCGCTTGACGCTTTAAGGAAGTGCTGGCCGCATTCCGCCACCACCGACGCACCGGCATTGCTGCCCGCCAGGCCGTGCTGGCCATGCTGGATCAGCGGCACGCCCGAACCCAGGCCATTGGGCATGACCATGTGCACCGGGGGCCGGCCAATGGCCAGCGCCATCTCCGCGTTGCGGGCAAAGGCCAGGTAAACCCAGAAGGGCACCACGTCCTGCGCGGTGGAGTGGATGTCCAGCAAATGGTCGGCTGCCATCACGACCGGGCGCAGTTCGCGGGCGCGCCGCAACTCGGGGCTGTCTTCGGTGCCGTCCAGCTGTTCAGCGGACCACACACGGTTGAGGTTGTGCACCAGCTGGCGGCTCTTGAACGGGTCTTTAATGTCAAACGTTTCATAGGCCGCCACATTGGCAAAGCTCACCGTGAGGGTGCCGACCTTGGGTCGGATGCCGCTGTCCAGAATATGCGTTGCAGCAACCATGCCGCAGAACTCATTGCCGTGGGTCAGGGCGTTAACCAGCAGGTGGGGGCCGGGCTTGCCCGATTCAAAACGATGGACGTAAGGCACGCCGATGTTGCCTTCGCGATAGGAGGAAAGGTCGCGTGGCAAAACTTCCATCAGAGCAGGGGCAGTGGCAGTAATGGCTTCAGCAGTGGCAGTGGGCATGTTGTACAGCAGGTAGTGTTGGAGGCAAGCCGGCAATCCTACATGTCATTGGCCGCGTGCCAGGCCATGAACAGGCGATGTGAATTTCAGGGCAGTGCAAACCTGAAAAAAGCTCAGTCGCCGCCCCGCCGGTCCGGCCTCGGAATCTTCTTGAAGCGGATCGCCCGGTCCAGCTCGATGGCGTCTTTCTTGACCTGGCGTTCCGCATCCAGCACCTTGCCTGCCGCCAGCCACAGCGCAAACTCCTCGGGCGTCTCCAGGGTTATGCGCCCCAGGTTACCGCTGCGAAATTCATGGATGGCGATCTCGGCTGCCTTTTGCAGGTTGACCTTGCCCTTGCCCAGCAAGGCGCCGCGCTTGCGGCCAATCGCGTCCAGAATCTCTTCGTCTTTCATGGCCGCAATCGCTTCCAGCCTGAAGCGCACCTCCACCGGCGCCGCGTAGTGGTGCTTGAGATAGTCAAGCAGTTCAAGCGCCACTTCTTCATCATCAAACGCATTGCGGCCCACCGCGCCACTGGCTGCCAGGTTGTAGCCGCTCTTGGCCACGATGATGCGCGGCCACAGCATGCCCGGCGTGTCGTACAGGTAGAAGCCGTCGGCCAGCACGATGCGCTGCTCGGCCTTGGTGATGCCGGCCTCGTCGCCCGTCTTGGCGGCACGCTTGGAGGTCATGGTGTTGATGAGGGTGGACTTGCCCACGTTGGGGATGCCGCAGATCAGCACCCGCATCGGCTTGACCAGATTGCCCCGCGTGGGCGCCAGCTCGTGGCACGCCTTGATCAGGCGCTGCGCGGGCGCGCTGGCCGTCGCGTCCAGCCCGATCGCGCGCGTGGCCGGCTGCGCGTTGTAGTGCGCGAGCCAGTGCCCGGTACGCACCGGGTCGGCCAGGTCCTGCTTGTTGAGCACCTTGAGCGCGGGCCGGCCGGCGGTCAGGTCGGCCAGCATCGGGTTGGCGCTGGAGCCAGGCAGCCGCGCATCGAGCAGCTCGATCACGACGTCGATCTCCTTGATGCGCTCGGCAATCGCCTGGCGCGTCAGGTGCATGTGGCCGGGGAACCATTGGATGGCCATGTGTGTTGTTTACTTTCTGTTTGGGGGGTGATCTTAGACCGCAAGCTCTAGGAAAACGCCCGGTATTAGGTGACACCCACTACGGTGTCTGGACAGAATCCACCCATCAACTTTCATTCAAAGGATTTCTCCATGACCGCCAAGAACCTGTCTACCGTGACCACCGAACTGATCGAATCCTACGGCAACACCGCCAAAAACGTGATCAAGGCCTGGCGCGCAGGCGGCGAGCGTGTGGTCGGCTACATGGACCTGCGTTTTGAGTCGGCCCTGAAGGAGTCTCGCGACCAGCTGAGCCAGGGCACGGTGGCCAATGCCCGCAATGCGCAGAAGGTGTTCAACGGCTTTTACGCCAAAGGCGTGCATGCCACGGCCAACGGCGCCGAAACGGTGGTCGACAGCGTCGTCAAGCTCGCTGAAAAGGGCGTGCGCCGCGTTGCAGCCAACGCCGGCAGGTTTGAGGAAAAGACCGGTTATACGGCTCTGAGCACGGTGGCCTCCGCCGTCGTGCCCGCCGCCGTGGCCGTGAGCCGCATCGTCCTGCAGGTGGAAGTCAAGTCCAACGGCCTGGCAGGCAAGATCGCCGGTGAAAAACCCGTCTCGGCCTTCCGCAAGGCCCGCGCACGCAAAGCCGCCTGAGTCCCACCTATCAGGGCAAGCCCGCCTGTTCAGCCGCCACGCCGCCGTGCAGAATTCGCGCATTCCACCTTCACAACAACACGCGAGGCGCGCATGGCAATCACCGTCAATATCGATCTGGGCTATGAATTTGAAGTCAAGGCCAAGGCGGCCGATGTGTTTGCCGTGCTGTCCGATGTGCCCACGTCAGTCTCGTTCTTTCCCAAGGTCGACAAGCTCACCGACATGGGCGACGACGTCTACAAGTGGGAGATGGAAAAAGTCGGGACCGCACAGGTGAACATCCAGACGGTCTATGCGTCCAAATACACCAGCAACAAGGCCAAGGGCACGGTGGTGTGGCAGCCGGTTCCCGGCGTGGGCAATGCGCTCGTCGGCGGGAGCTGGAACATCACCGACAAGAAAACTTCTTGTGCGATCGAGCTCAAAATCAAGGGCGACATCACCCTGCCCTTGCCCGGCCTGATGAAGATGGTCGTGGCGCCAGTGGTTGAAGGCGAGTTTGAAAAGCTGGTTGACAAATACATTGCCAACCTCATCAAGAAGTTTGGAGGAGAGGTCTAGCCTGGCGAGCGGTTCAGCCAGGTGATGGTCAGCTGCAGCACTGTAGCAAAGCACACCCAGGCCAGGTACGGCAGGTTGGCATACACCACCCAGCGCAGCGGGCCCCAGGCCGAAGCCAGCGCCCAGATCAGCGTGCCCAGCAGCAGCAGCACATCCACACTCGCCAGCTCATTGTTCCGCAGGCCAAACTGGATGGGCGAGTAGGCAAAGTTGAACACCAGGTTCAGCGCGAACGGCAGGAACACGCGCCAGGGCAGGCGCTCCTTGAAGCACTGCACCAGCACATAACCAAAACTCACCGCAATGATGGTGTAGAGCACCGCCCAGGCTGGTGCAAATACCCAGGAGGGCGGCGCAAACCAAGGCTTGATGAGTTCGCCGTACCAGGCGATGCTGCTTTGCCTGTCCATGCTCATGCCGCCTGCGGTTGCCGGTGCCCCAGCACCAGCCGCTCCGGCGAAAGGTACTGCTGGCGATAGATTTCGAACAGCATGGTGTCGTCGGCTTCGATCTTTTTTTGCGCGTCCACGGAAGCGCTGGCCTCGGCATCGAAACGCGCCTGCATCGCCGCGGGAAAAGGCAGGGCCAGCAGCTCGCTGCGGGTTTTTTCAGACTGCGCACGTACAAAGCCGATGTACGAATTTTCATGGTCCTTGCACACCGCTGCCAGCACGCGGGCCGACGGCAGCAGGCTGGTGTCGGCCAGTGCAGCGCGGGCTGAAGCCAGCGCGTCGATGTAGGCCGTGCCACCGTGCGCAGCGTCCAGCGCGGCTGCCACCGGCGCACATTGGTCTAGCAGCTCGGCGCCCCATTGCGTCAGCAAGACTTCACGCCCGGCGCGCTCCAGCATCAGGCCGGGCTCGCGGCCACGGGTGGCCACTTTCTGCTGGTTGCGCGCGAGCGCGGCAATTTCAAGCGGCGTGTCCGGCGGGCTGTCGTTCAGCAGGCAGTGCAAAAGGAAGGTGTCCAGAAAGCGCATGGTGGGCGCCGCAATGCCGACTGGAATGAATGGGTCCAGGTCCATCAAACGCACTTCGATGTATTCCACGCCGCGCTCACGCAGCGCATGCAGCGGCCGCTCGCCGGGGTAGATCACGCGCTTGGGGCGGATAGTGCCGTAGAACTCGTTTTCGATCTGCAGCAGCGTGGTGCCCAGCTGGTTGTAGTCGCCACCCGGGTTCTGTATGCCCACTGCCTCGTAGGGCGGGTAGGCCTGCGTCAACGCCTCCTGCAAGGATGCGCCGTAGCCTTCCAGGCTGTTGTAGCTCACCGCCAGGGTGGCCTGTGCATCGCTCTGGTAACCCAGGCGCCCCATGCGCAGCGAGGTGGCATGCGGCATGTAGCGCGTCCACTCATTGAGCTCCTGCAATTCATGCTGGCGCCCTTCCACAAAGCTGGCGCACACGGCCGGCGAGGCGCCAAACAGGTACAGCAGCAAAAACGCGTTGCGGCGGAAGTTGCGGATCAGGGCAAAGTAGGATTCGCTGGAAATGTCGGGCATCGACCAGTTGTAGTGAATGCCCGAGATGGTCTGCATGCGCCGGCCGTAGCGGTGGCCCAGGCCCATCCGGTACACGCTCTTGGCCCGCCCGACATTGGATGAGCCGTAGCGGCCAATTGGAATCGTCTCGTCCGTTGGCAGGCCGCAAGGCATGCTGGAGACCCACAACATTTCATCGCCAATAGCGCGGTAGGTGGCCTGGTGAATTTCGGTCAGCTCGGCGAGCGACGCCTCAACGCCGGCATGCACGCCAGTGATCAGCTCAACCTGCGATTCGCTGAAGTCGGTGGTGATGTGAGGGTGTGTGAGTGCCGAGCCCAGCGCGGCAGGGTGCGGCGTCAGGGCCAGCTTGCCGGTGGGCAGTGCGCGCAGGCTTTCTTTTTCAATGCCGCGGCGGATGCCTTTCAGCCTTTTTGGTGAGAGCGCGCTCAGGCGGTCCTGCGAACTGCTCATGGATGAAACCCTTGTTTTTGACTCGGCTGGAAGTTACCACATGCGCGCAAGACCTGCTTTGGAAGTGTTTCCTGTTTCAGCGTGCCAGGAGGGCGCCGCCAGCTTTGCCCAGCTCGTTCGTTCCCTGGGCCGCGCCGCTTTGCGGAACCATGTCGCCGGTGCGGTCTGTCACTGCATCCAGTTGCCCGGCCAGGCGGTCGGCTGCGGCTGCATCGGTGCCGATGTGCACGCCCTGAGTCATCGTGATGTGCGCCGCTTCAAAGGTACCGGCGCCTGCGCACAAAATGCTGCGGGTGGGCGCGCCTTCTGACGCCAGAACCAGCATCGCCGGTACCACAAACTGCGGCTGCAGCGCATCGAGCACCGCCTGCGGCAGTAGTCCTTCTGTCATGCGGGTGGCCGCTGTAGGCGCCAGGCAGTTGACCCGGATGTTGTTCTTCGCGCCCTCAATAGACAGGGTCTGCATCAAACCCACCAGCGCCATCTTGGCGGCCCCGTAGTTGGACTGGCCAAAGTTGCCATAAAGGCCGGACGACGAGGTGGTCATGATGATGCGGCCGTACTTCTGCGTGTTCATGATGTCCCACACGGCCTTCGTGCAGTTCACCGCGCCCATGAGGTGCACATCCATCACCAGCCGGAAGTCGGCCAGGTCCATCTTGGTAAAACTTTTGTCGCGCAGGATGCCGGCGTTGTTGACCAGAATGTCCACACGGCCCCAGGCATCCATCGCCTGCTGCGCCATGGCCTGTACGGCTGCAAAGTCGGTGACTGAAGCGGCATTGCCAATGGCCTGGCCGCCAGCCCGACGGATCTCTTCCACCACAGCGTCGGCGCCGCCCAGATCGTTGACCACCACCTTGGCACCCCGCGCCGCCAGTCCCAGTGCATGCTGCCTGCCCAGGCCTCCGCCCGCGCCGGTGACGATGGCCACGCGGCCTGTGAAATCAATGCTCATGAGTACTTTCTGTCATAAAGGTGATGGGTGCGGTGGGGTGTTGGCTGCTGGACTCTGGTAGCCTCGGGCAGAACCCGCCGTAATGTACATGGACTTGAATTTCACAGCTGTCACCACCCCGCCACGCGCCGCTGCCACCGTGGTCATGCTACGCGATGCTGAACGCGGCATGGAGGTCTTCCTGCTCAAGCGGCACGGCCTGTCCGATGTGCTGGGCGGCGCTTACGTGTTCCCCGGCGGCAAGGTAGACGGCCGGGACGCCGAGCTCGACATGCAGGCCCACCTGGACGAGGCACCCCACGCCCTGCACGCCCGGCTCAACGAACCGGAGATCAATGCGCTCACCGCAGCCGGCCTGTATGTGGCGGCCCTGCGTGAAGCCTTTGAAGAATCGGGCGTGTTGTACGCGCACGAAACCAATGCCCTACTGGCCGGGCGCGCCACGGAGCTCTTGCGCGAGGGCCATGCCTTTGACGAAATGCTCGCGCTGTTGCGCCTGAAGCTGCAGGCCAGCCGCCTTGCGCCGTGGTCGCGCTGGATCACGCCGGTCATTCCCTCGGTCAGCACCAAGCGGTTCGACACCCGCTTTTTTGTCGCCGGTGTACCGATGGACCAGGTGGCCGTGCACAACGACCGCGAGTCCACCGAGAGCGTCTGGATCGCGCCGCGCACGGCGCTTGAGCAATACCGCGATGGCCTGATCGAGCTGGCCCCGCCGCAGATCATGAGCCTGGCCCACCTCTCGCGCCACACCAGCGTGCAAAGCGTGATGGACCAGGCCACCCGCCGCCTGCCCCCTGTGATCCAGCCCGAGCCGTTTGACGACGCGGGCACCCGCACCATCTGCTACCCCGGCGACGCGCGGCACACCGTGCATGAATGCGCCCTGCCCGGCCCCACCCGGCTGCTCTACCGCAACAAGCGATTTGATCCGCCGGACGGATTCGAATCGCTCTTTGCCTGACGCCTCAACATTGGCCGCTTATCTGGTCCGCCATCATGCTCAAGACGCCCGCCTCTTTCGTATCGCTCCTGGCCGCACAGGACCACCCCGAGCCGCTCAGCTTTGTGTTTGCCGGTGATGAACTGCTGGTCAATGAAGATGATCTGTCGCTCCCCCACCCCATGGCCACCCTGATGATGGGTGTGAAAGACGCGCAGTTCCACCCCATTGGCCTGCTTGACGGCCGCTATTGCCGCGCCGCCTGGGTGCCGCGCGGCACGCCCGCACCGCATGGCCACCGTTACAGCAAAATGCGCGCGTTGTTCGGTGCGATGGACGAGCAGTTGCTGTCAGTGGCCGGCCGCGCTTATCAGGTGGCCGAGTGGGCCCGCACCCATGTGTACTGCGGCGTCTGCGCCACGCCCACCCAACACCAAAACGGCGAGCGCTGCGTCAAGTGCCCGGCCTGCGGCATGGTGGCCTACCCGCGCATTTCCCCGGCGATGATGGTGCTGATCCGGCGCGGGCCCGAACTGCTGCTGGCGCGCCACCTCAACTCCCCAACTGCGTTTTTTACGGCGCTGGCCGGCTTTGTGGAAGCGGGCGAGTCAATTGAAGAAGCCGTGCACCGCGAGATTTATGAAGAGGTTGGCCTCAAGGTGCGGGTGCTGCGCTACTTCGGCAGCCAGCCCTGGCCCTTCCCGCACTCGCTGATGATTGCCTTCACGGCCGAGTATGAAAGCGGCGAGATCACCGTGGACGAAACCGAGATTGCCGAGGCCCGCTGGTTTGGTCCGGCAGACGTCATGCCGCGCGTGCCCCCCATCGGCTTTTCAATCGCCGGGCAACTGATTGCTTCGCACCTGCCGGCCAACTGGAGTCCTCATGATTGACACACTGAACCGGCGCACCGTGCTGTTCGCAGCCAGCGCCACGCTGCTGTACCCACTGACGGCATTTGCGCAAGCGCCAGCGGACGCCGATGCAAAGCAGGTAAAGGCCACGGTCGATGCCCAGCTCAAAGCCTTTGCAGCAAACGACGCCCGCCGTGCGTTCTCGTATGCCGCGCCCAATGTTCATGACATGTTCAGCACGCCCGAGAACTTCATGGCAATGGTCAAGTCGTCCTATCCGATGGTGCACCGGCCTGCATCGGTCGCCTTCCTGAAGGCCGAGATTCAGGCCGGGGGCGGGGTGCTGCAACGCGTGCAGATCATCGACGCTGCAGGCGACTCCTGGCTGGCTACCTATGCGCTTCTGCGGCAGAAAGACAAGGCCTGGCGCATCACGGGTTGCGTGGTGGTGCAGAACAAGGGGCGCGTGGCCTGAGAGCCCGTCAGGCCGACAGGCTTGCGTGGCCCAGGCCGGGTGAATGGCGCGGCGTGAATGGCCGCGCGGGCCGCTGGTTGCGACTGTCACCCCCTGAAGCCATTGAGCGGGATGCATGGCCCGAGAGGTCTGCACCACCGGCCGCACCCGCTGCGCCGGCCACGGCATCGCGCGCGACGGCGTCCAGGGCGTTGGCCACCACGCTGTGGGCATCCACCGGTCGCAGCAGGCGCTCGCGGATCAGGCGCTCGCAGCTGCGCCTGGTCATGGAGTGCGGCTGGCCGCCATGGCTGACAAACATGAACAGCGTGCCCTTGGTGCTTGCCCAGACCAGCTGCGCCCGCAACCAGCGTTGTCTGGAGTAAAGATCAGCCCAGCTGCCGGCGGTGAGAACGGCAAGGACTTCGGCTGGCGTAGGGCCGACGGCCAGCGCGGGCTCTGTGCCAACACCATCGGCTGATGCAGCCGGCGTTTCAATTGCCGCATCTGAAGGCGCTTCCAGCCCCACAACCGCTGCCGGGAGCCCCACGGCTGCAAAGTCAGAAACCGGGCCAGCGGCAGACTCAGCGCAGTCTGCCGCAGCATGAACCGTGTCGACATCTTCCCCCGCCAGCTCGCTCAAGGCGATGGGCAGCGTGTCCTCAAAGCCGGCCATCACCAGGTCCTGCCGGCCCAGCCAGGGAAAAGCCGCCGCCTTGGCTTTGCGCTCCTCTGCGGTCGCAGGGGCTGCCCCGGCCTGCACATCCAGCGGCATGGCGCCCGGCTCGATCTCCAGAGCGTCACGCTTGCTCTTGGCACGGCGCAGGCGGAGCGCTGGCTGATGCAGCCACATCAGGGCAATAAAGAAAGCTTCGTCCTCGCGAGGGTCGCGGCCCAGCAGAGCCAGGCCGGCATGCAATTCGCGCAACAAGGGCGGGATCATCTCGACCAGCTTGGCCGGCTGGCGCAGCGTGAAGTCGCGTTTGACGCTCCAAAGCAGGTCCGTCACGACCGAGCCGAGGCCTGAAGGGTCGATGGCTGCGTTCTTGCTCGTCATCCGGGCATGGGCCATGGCCAAGGCCCAGGGACTGTAGAGAAAGTCGAGCACCACGGCAGGCACCTGGTCCAGGTCGGACCGCGAGCTCATGTCCCAGGCGATCTGGTCGGCCTTGGCCTGCCGCTCCTCGGCAAACTGCATGGTCTGCAGCATCTCCTGCTGCTGCCCGGCTACTGCACTGTCCTGCCCGAGCCACAGCGACTCCAGCGCCGCCAGCGCCGACTCAAACGGCCGCACGTCTTCAATGCTTCGCCCGTTGAGCTCCACCACCGACTTGACCACCGGCGCAAAGAAGGCCTCAAACTCGGGGCTGAACTCGTCGTTGTATTTGAAGCTGCGCTCGGCCACGCGCTCCATCAATCGGCGGCCGGGGTGGCGCTCGTCGCTGAAAAAGCGCGGGTCGATCATGGCAAGGCGCAAGAGAGAAGGCTCCAGCGCCACGATGGATTCGCGCACCGGCACCAGCAGGCGCGGATCCTGCGCCACCTGGTTCACCAGCTTGCGCACCACCTCCAGGCCCAACACCTGCCCCACCCGTTTGGCCTCTTTCTTGAGCTGGGTACGGACCATGGACCGCTGGCGCGCAGTGCTGCAAGAACCCCACACCTGCGCGTTCAGCTGGCTCAAAACATCAACAAACTTTGCCGGGCGGTCGACCACGGGCATCTGCAGGTAGTCGGCAGCGACGGGCCCGCCGGACTCCCAGGCCTGGGGCTCCATGTCAGGCTCGGCGCGCAGCCTGGACAGATCCTCGTCCACCGAGGCGTAATAGGACGGCGCCAGCCCGTGCTGCTCGTTGGAGCCCCCGTGGTACAGGAAGTCCTGGAACAGCGCGTCGTTGATCTCGTAGTTGGACAGGTCCACATACTGTTCGGGATCAGGCAAGCCATCGCCCCGCAAGCCGCCCGGCGGCCCGCCCGGAGCCGGGATCGCCGCCTTGTGGGCCTGACTGCGCGCCGCCGTCACACTGGCCGGCGTCTGCAGCACCCGGTAACTGGCCGATTGCACATTGGCGCTGACAAGCGTCTGGACCAGGCCCTCATAGATTTGCCGCAGCTCCCTGCCCAGCTTCTCGCCAATGTACCTGGCCCACATCACGCGCACGTCGGCTTCCACGGGCGACTCGTCGATCAGCCTGCGCACCGCCTGCGCAAACACCTGCGGGCGCACCGGGTTAAGTTCAGGCGTGACGTTGGACAAGCCCTGCGCAGTGCTCATCAGAGCATCGAGCTCGGCCAGCACCTGCTCCACAACCGGGAGCACCCGCTGCAGCATGCGGGCCGACTCTATGTCCTGCACAACACGGGTGTCGTCCACCAATGAAAACTTGCCCGATGCTGCAGCACTGGCCGCCGTGCCTGACAGGGATGCTGCACTGGCCTTGGCGGTGTTTGTGGGTGTGTTGAAGGCGACCAGCACATCGCGCGGAAACTGCGCCAGCCAATTGGGTTTGAGTTTGAGCAGCTCCCGCCAGGCAATGGCCAGATCGTCCCGCTCCCGGGCCTTCATGCTTTTGGTCTCGGCGTCCTGAAGCGTGGCTATTGCGTAATCAATGCAGCGTTCAAGCGCCGGACCGCACGCCAGCGATGCATCCTTGAAGCACTTTTGTAAAACATGGTTTTGGGAATCCATCTGGTACTGCGGCGATGAGTTTTTGTCGTACTGCCTGACATCATGATACGAAAGCACGAAGCGGCCAGTCAACCGGCACAGATTTGCGTTGTAAGCGTGAGTTACGAGTGTTGCACGCTTCGTACCAGCATGACCTTACTGATGCTGGCGAATTCAGCGGTACTGGCCGCCTGGAATGTCATACGAGCCAAACTGCTCACTTGCCGCGCGGGTCTCCGGCAGGATGTAGACCACCCCGCGGGCTTTGCCCAGCAGCGGATTGACCACTGCGTCATAAAAGGCCGGTGACATGTTGATGCAACCAAAGGAGATGCGGTTGTCATCCGGCGTTGGTGATGCCAGCCGCTCAAGCCGCCTCTCTGACGCCACCTTGGCCCGCACCCGGTGCATGGACACCGCTAGGTCGTAGTCGACCCAGACAATGTCTTCACCAAAAGAGTTGACGCCCGGCATGGTGACGAACCTGCCCGAAGGCGTTGTGCGCTCAAACGGCTTGATGTCCGAAATCTCGCGCTCGCCAATCCCATGGACTGAATGGTCGCCAATGGCAGAACCAATCAGCACCGGGGTGGAGCCGCGCAAGCTGCCGTCGGCGCCAAACACATGCAGCAGTACATTTTTTTTGTCGATGATGACAAAGGGCATGCCGTGGGTGTCGCCGGTGTACATGGCCCAGTTGGCGACCTGCCGGGTTTCAGCCGAAACCCCGGCCGCACCGAAGTCGGCAAGCGTGGGCGCTGCTGCAACGGTGTACCCGGCGCCACCGTCTGTGTGAATCTGTGAAGACGTGACATGACCAGGCAGGATCAATGCCAGCACGGCGCAACCCATGCCCAAGCCCTTTAGAACGGCGTCCAGTTGGGAGGCTGTTTCTGTATTCATGGTCTAAAGGGATTTGGGATTGGGCTCTGAACGGGCTGGCTTGGCGCAAGGGCCGAGCCAGTCCTGTTCAACTCGCGTAAAGCTTAGTTGCGGTCAGCGCGCGGCCGGGGCGACGTCATGCCGGACTGCGAATTGCTCATGCCGCTGTCGGTGCTGCCACCCATTCCGCTTGTGCTGCCGGAACCGCTGGTGCCGCTGTTGCTCATGGTGCCGCCAGAGCTCATGCCGGCGCCCCCCGTTGCGCCGGAACCGCCGCCCATGCCACTGTTGCCCATGGTGCTGCCTGAATTGCCGCCGGTGCCCATGGTGCCCGAGGTGCCGCCTGTCATGCCGCTGCCGGTGCCCGGTTTGCCCAGAGCCGAGCCAGGTTCACCGGTCTTGTTTGTCGAAGGTTGCGGGGCCGACGGGGAGGTCTGTGCATAGGCGACGCTGGCAACCAGTGCGGCAGCGGTAGCGATGATGGTCAGGCCTTTGGGGATCTTGCTGAAAACGGTCATGGTGATAACTCCTAGGGTTGCGATGTAGCCAGGTGGCTCCGGACAATTTGCCGGCAACATCGCCGGCTGATTCAAATTTAAAACAGCGCCCCGGCACACCCCATCGGAGCTTCACGCGTGGTGCTGTAGGACGTTCGTGGCGCAAAAACCAATTGCTTGCACCACGATACAACCGGTTGCGGCTGACGTCCGGTCAGGCCTGCTGCAGACATACCGCAAAGGCTGCTGTCCTACAGTGGGTCAGGTGAGGCCCGCCTAGCATTCACCACATCCCAAGGAGAAGCCCCCATGACAGCAGCCACCGACCTTCTGCGCGACGTCCACATCGCAGACTTTGCCGGACGCGACGGCGTTTACTTCACAGCAGGGCTTGCCACCGCCCGCAAATTTGTAGTGACGCGCGACGCGCTCGAAGCGCTCGACGACGCAGTGCTACCCGCGCAGGACGACGTGCATCTGGCCTTTGACAAGCACAGCACGCGCATCGCGGAAAAGGTGGTGAACATCCTGAGTGCCGGCGTCCACGTGGGTAACCCGGTTGTTCTGCAAGCCAGCGACTTTGAAAAGATCTAGCCGCCGGGACTGAGGCCAGCAGTTCGGCAGTTCAGCGCGCGAGCACCTTCAGCAACCAGCGGTTCAAATCCGCCACCTCCTGCGCGCAGACCGAGTGCTCCATGGGGTACTGATGCCACTCCACGTCATAACCCATCAGCTTGAGTGCATCGCGCGATGCGGCGCCCGCCGCCAGCGGCACCACCGGGTCATGCACGCCGTGGCCGATGAACACGGGCAGCCCGGTGTTCGCAGCGTGCAGTTCGGAAGCCGTGAGGCCAGCCAGGGGCAGGTAGCCTGACAGGCCTGCAATGCCCGCCAGCTTTTCCTTGTGACGCACTCCGGTCATGAGCGCCATGGCACAACCTTGAGAGAAACCCGCGACGACGATGCGGTTGGCCGGAATACCGCGCGCCTTTTCCCGCTCGATCATCGCGTCAATGGCCTGCTGCGACCTGCGCAGCCCGGCTTCGTCTTCACTGCTCGTCAGGTCCGCACCCACGATGTCGTACCAGGCGGGCATGCGGTAGCCCCCGTTGATGGTGACGGGCATGACCGGCGCATTCGGAAAAACAAACCGCACCGGGCCAACGGTTGAGAGCTTCAACTCGTCGCAGAACGACACAAAGTCGTTTCCGTCAGCGCCCAGACCATGCATGAGGAGGATGGTGGCGGTGGGCGCGGGGCCCGTTTCAACTTCGATGGCGTGCAGTGACATGGCGGCTTTCAGGGTAGCGCGGGCACGCAGCGGCCCGCTCCCAGCCATTATTGCTGGCTGCGCCGCTCAGGCATTGAGGCCTGCGCCATTCACGCAGCGGCCTGCAAACCCGGCCGCGCCGTCACCACCGCCGTGGGGGGGCCCGGCATGGCGCCGAACTGGATTTCGCCTGAGAGCTGGCCGCCCTCCTCGATCACCAGCTTGCCATAGCGGATCTTGCCGGTGACCCTGCCTGTGGAATGGATCACCAGCTTGTCGCGCACGGTGAGATTGCCTACAAACTGGCCATGGATCTCGGCGATGTCGATCTCGGCTGAGCCCTTGAACGCGCCGTGCTCGGCGATCTGGATCACGCGCGAATCCATGGTGGCCTCCACCATGCCCTCGACGACCAGCGTGTCGCAGTCGGTGATCTCGACGCCCTTGAGCTTGATGTTGGGACCCACGGTCAGCTTGCTGCCGCCCTCGCGGCCGGGTGTAGCCTGCGGTGCATTGGCCGCCTGGGTGGACACTGCAGCGGCTTGCTGCTGGGCGAGTGCTGCGGCGTTGGCCGGGTTGGCAGCGCCGGCACTTCCACCACCTTGCGCATGCCCTTGCCCGCCACCTGCAACCGCGCCGCCGGGGTTGTAGCGCGAATTGATGTTGTCGGGTTCACGCTTGCCAAAAAACGGGGTCTGCAGTGCCATTGTTTTTACTCCTGTTTAAAGAGCCTTCATGGTACGTAGGCCCGAGCCTGCAAGCGCGCTTGCTTGTGCAATTTGCGTAACGAGATAAGTTGCGAGCCAACAGCAAGCGCTCATGAGAATAGGGACGCGGCAGGCGCTGCTGTTGAAAAGCTGGGCGATTGAGGTAGTGCCATGAGGGTCAGAGCGCACCACCGATGTGTGGCGTGGCGCACAGAAAAGTGCAGCGTTACGCCTCACGATAAAGAGCACTTAAGGAACCATCAGCATGCACGGAAAATTCATCGCCACGCTCACCGCCATCGCATTGACGGGTTGCGCCATGGCGCAGCCGGCCGGCAACCTGCAGCCGCCGGCCCAGACCATGGGCCCCAACCCCGTGCTGCCTTTGCCCACCAGGCAGATCATTCCTACCGTGCACATTGCGCCCGCCAAGGGCTGGCCTGAAGGTGTACAACCCACCCCCGCAGCCGGTCTGTCGGTGGCGCCCATGGCCACAGGTCTTGACCATCCACGCTGGGTCTATGTGCTGCCCAATGGCGACGTGCTGGTCGCTGAAAGTAACGCACCGCCTAAACCGTCAGACGGCAAAGGCATCAAGGGCGCCGTGATGGGTTTGGTCATGAAGCGCGCGGGCGCAGGCGTGCCCAGCGCCAACCGCATCACCTTGCTGCGCGATGTAGACGGCAACGGCAAGGCCGACCTGCGCACCACCTTTCTGCAGAACCTGAACTCACCCATCGGTATGGCGCTGGTGGGCAACACGTTTTACGTCGCCAACTCAGACGGCATCGTGAGCTTTCCGTATACGCCGGGGCAAACCCAGATCACGGCCGCCCCCACACCGGTGGCAGACCTACCCGCCGGGCCGATCAACCACCACTGGACCAAGAACATCATCGCCAGCGCTGACGGCAGCAAGCTCTATGCAACCGTGGGCTCCAACAGCAATGTGGGCGAGAACGGCATCGCCGCAGAACAGGGGCGCGCCGCGATCTGGGAGGTGTCGATACCCAGTGGCACGTCCCGCATTTATGCAAGCGGACTGCGCAACCCCAACGGCATGGCCTGGGGCCCGGGCAACGCGCTGTGGACGGTGGCCAATGAACGCGACGAACTGGGCGACGACCTGGTGCCCGACTACCTCACCTCCGTGACAGAAGGCGCCTTCTATGGCTGGCCGTACAGCTACTTCGGCCAGAACGTGGACGTGCGCGTCAAACCCCAACGGCCGGACCTGGTGGCCAAGGCCGTCAGCCCCGACTACGCTTTAGGCGCGCATGTGGCTCCACTGGGCCTGACGTCATCTGACGGCGCGGCGCTGCCGGCACCGTTTGCCGGCGGATTTTTCATTGGCGAACATGGCTCGTGGAACCGCAAACCGCGCAGCGGCTATGCCGTGGTGTTTGTTCCGTTTGGCGCCGGCGGTACAAAGCCCACTGCGCAGCCCATCCCTGTGTTGACAGGCTTTGTCAGCCCGGATGGCGATGCCTGGGGGCGGCCGGTCGGCGTTGCGATCGACAAGCGCGGCGCACTGCTGGTGGCCGACGATGTGGGCAATGTGATCTGGCGCGTGACCAGCACGACACCTGTTGCTGTGCAAGCGCCATCGGCGCGGCCTGCGGCAAGTGGCGCGCGTTGACCCAGCACCATCCGCGCGAGCAAAGCCGGATCATTCACAGCCCGCACCTGCGCATACAGCGCCTGCGCATCAGGGTAACTGCGGCGCAAATAGTTTAGCCACTGTTTGAGGCGCCCGGCGCGGTGGCGTAACTCCAGGTGCGTGTCGATCAATTGCCAGAAGCCGGCGATCAGCGGCTGCACCTCCTCCCACGTCAGGTTGCGCCCTTCGCCGCTGCCTTCGTTTGAGCCGGCCGATCGGGCAGACAGCATCGCAATGGCCAGCGCCAGCCCAGGGTCCGACACGGCGCCGCGGCCGATCATCAGTGTGTCGCAGCCCGACACCTCGCGGCAGCGCAGCGCGTCGTCCACCGTCCAGATCTCACCGTTGGCGATCACCGGAATTTTCAGGGCTTGCCTGATCTCGGGAATGCGGTCCCAGTAGGCCGGCGGCCGGTAGCCATCGGCCTTGGTGCGGGCGTGGACCACCAGCTCACAGGCGCCTGCCGCTTCAATGGCCTGCGCACACTCCAGCGCATGCTCCGAGTCGTTGAAGCCCAACCGCATCTTGGCCGACACCGGCAAGTGCGCGGGCACCGCGCGCCGCACCGCTGAGACGATGCGGCCCACCAGCTCGGGTTCGTCGAGCAACACCGCGCCGCCCCGGTGGCGATTGACGGTCTTGGCGGGGCAGCCGAAATTGAGGTCAATGCCCTCGGGCCCCAAGGCTGCGAGTTTGGCGGCGTTTTCAGCCAGGCACACCGGGTCCGAGCCCAGCAACTGGGCGCGCACCGGCACACCTGCCGGCGTGCGGCCGCCGTTGGCCAGCTCGGGGACGATGCGCATGAACACACGGTTGGGCAGCAAGGTACCTGTAACGCGGATGAACTCTGACACACAGCGGTCAATGCCGCCCACGCGCGTGAGCACGTCGCGCAAGGTGAAATCCAGCAGGCCCTCCATAGGGGCCAGCAGGATTTTGTTCACAGGGGCACCAAGCGCCAAAGTGAGGTCACCTCCAACGCCCTGGCCGCATGCAGCGGATCAGACGCATCTGCCGCCTTGGGGTGGTGGGGCTTCACATCAATCCGGTCGCGCACTTTGAGGCCTGCAGCATCAATCAACGCCAGCAATTCGGCCCGCGTGCGCAGGCCCAGGTGCTCGGCAAAGTCCGACAGGATCAGCCAGCCCTCGCCGCCTGGCGCCAGGTGGGCAGCAAGGCCCGCCAGAAACCCGCGCAGCATGCCGCTGCCTTCGTCATACACCGCGCGCTCGATCGGTGAGCTGGCGCGCCCCGGGAGCCATGGCGGGTTGCACACGATCAACGGCGCGCGGCCCGGCGGGAACAGGTTGGCGTCCAGCACCTGCACCTGCCCGTTCAATTCAAGCCGGGTCATGTTGTCACGCGCGCAAGCCAGAGCGCGCGGGTCCTGCTCGGTGGCCAGCACGCGTGCAATGCCGCGCCGTGCCAGCACTGCAGCCAGCACGCCAGTGCCGGTGCCGATGTCAAAGGCCATGCTCTGCCCGGCCAGCGAGCGCGGCAGCGGCGCCCGGGCCACCAGGCCCACATATTCGCCACGCACCGGCGAGAACACGCCGTAGTGCGGATGAATGCGGTTGCCCTGCGGGCCATCAGCCTGCGTGCCATCGCCCAAAGCGGCAATCGCCACGCCCTTTTTGCGCCACTCATGCGCGCCCACCAGCCCCAGCAGCTCGCGAAGCGACACCAGGTTGCGTTCGCTCCCGGCCGCGCAATTTGCAGCGTCCGGCGGCCCCCAGGCTTCAGTGCAGGCAAGCTTCAAGTCAGGCGCACGCCGCAGCGGCACGCTGTAGTCGGCGTCCAGCGGAATCAGCACCGAAGCCAGCACCCGGGCCCGTTGCGCCTGGGCCTGCCTGTGCAGATGGAAAGCCTCTGCAGGGCTGACGGGCGTTGCAATCTTCGCGTCCTGCGCGCGCTCCGCGCTGCCTGCGCGCTTGCGCGGCTTCGCCGGCTTGACAGGCTTGCGGTCCACCCGCCGCGCCAGCGCCTGCACGAGTTGCCGCGCATTCTGGAAATCGCCGCGCCACAAAAAGGCCGTGCCCTCGCAAGCCAGCCGGTACGCCGTGTCAGCGTTCAAGGTGTCGTCGGCGGTGATGATGCGTTTGGGCGGTGTCACGCCCGCCTCGGAGCGCCAGCGCGCAGCCTGCGGCTCGTCAGCTTCAGTCCATGTGACCTGGGGGAAGATGTTGGCTGTATCAACCACGGCGAAAGACTTTCTGGCCCAGCGTGACAACGGCCAGTACAACAGCGCCGGCGATGATGCCGACAACCCCGTCCAGCACCGTAGGCAGCACTGCCGCGCCCACAGCACCCGTGCGCCCGGCAAACTCCTCTATCCAGTGTTGCAGCGGCGCAAACCCGTGGGTCAGAATGCCGCCGCCCACCAGGAACATGGCGGCGGTGCCCAGCACCGACAGCGCCTTCATCAGCCAGGGCGCAGTCATCAGGATGCCCCGCCCGATCATCTGCTTTGCGGCGCCTGCGGTGCGGATCAGGTACAGGCCCAGATCGTCCAGCTTGACGATGCCCGCCACCAGGCCGTAGACGCCCACCGTCATCACCAGCGCAATGCCGCTCAGCACCGTGACCTGCGTGACAAAGACCTCGCCCGCCACGGTTCCCAGCGTGATCGCAATGATCTCGGCCGACAGGATGAAGTCGGTGCGTATCGCGCCCTTGATTTTGGTTTTTTCAACCGCAAGCATGTCCACCGCAGGGTCGGCCAGCGCTTTGGACAACTGCTCACGGTGCGCCGCATCTTCAGACGGCTTGTGAATGAAGCGGTGCGCCAGCTTCTCAAAACCTTCAAAGCAGAGAAAGGCGCCGCCCACCATCAGCAGCGGCGTCACGGCCCAGGGCGCAAAGGCGCTGATGGCCAGCGCTGTTGGCACCAGGATGGCCTTGTTGATGAATGAGCCCTTGGCCACGGCCCAGACCACCGGCAGCTCCCTTTCGGCATTCACGCCACTGACCTGTTGGGCGTTGAGCGCGAGGTCGTCTCCCAGAACGCCGGCCGTCTTCTTGGCCGCCACTTTGGTCAGCACGGACACATCGTCCAGGATGCTGGCGATGTCGTCGATCAGGGCAAGGAGGCTTGATGCCATGGCTTGCCTTTTCAGCCCAGAGGCCGTTTAAGCCGGATTTCTTCCAGCCGCGCCGTGCCGGCGGCCACAGTCTTGAGCGAGGGCATGTCGCGCTTGAAGCCGGCCAGCTCGAAAAAGCGCAGTGCGCGCTCGTTGCGCAGCAGCACCCACAGGCTCAGCATGTTGAAGCCTTCTTCAACACAGGCCTCAAGCGTCGCGTCCCAAAGGGCCAGGCCGGCGCCCTCGTTCCAATGGGCCGGGTCGGCATAGAAGGCCCAGATTTCGCCGGTGGTGGACGGGGTGCCCTTGTCACGCGAGCGGTCAAAGCCGCAAAACGCGACGATCCGGTCGCCCAGCGTAGCCACCAGCAACTGCGGCTCGGCAAATTCGATGGCCTCGCGCCAGAAGGACTGGCGCTTGTCAACGGTCTGGACTTTCAGGTGCTCTTCAGGCATCAGGCCTTCATAGGCGGCTTGCCAAGCGGCAACGTGAACTTCGGCAACGGCTTTTGCGTCGCGCAGGGTGGCGGGGCGAACCTGGTAACTGGACATGTCTGATCTGGGGGGGGGTGCGGGAAACGGTTAAAAAAAAGGGGCAGGCGGGGATTGTCGCCGCAGAGCGGGGCAATGGCCGCGGCCGGGGGCTTTGGGAAGATCGTAATGGCCACGTGGGTGCACCATCTGTTTATCTGGTTAAATAAAAGCTCTTTGAAAAGGCCCGGATGCGACGTTCACCAGTTCAACCTGCCCTCGTGGCGATCTGGCTTTCCCGCCCGGGCGAAGATCCACTGCTCTCGACCCAGACCTGCCAGGGCGCCGTTGATCGTGTCGCTTAAAAAGCTCTCGCTCTGGTCGCTTGCCGTCCTGGCGTTTGCAGCCACAGCCGGCTGGCTCAGCCTTGACAAAGACATGCGCGCCCTGCTCCTGTCCGCGCCGCACAACAGCGACCTGCTCTTTTGGTCCCAGCCCCAGCGTGATGCCGGTTTCCGCGTATTGGACCGCATGCCCGTGCTGGCCAAAACGCGTGCCGCCCCAGCCGGCGTCAGCCCGGCGCCTTTGCCACCCGGCGCGCCGCTCAAGCTGGGCATCGACGTTGACGCCTACATGGCGGGCCAGCGCAGCGCCTCGCTCATCATCATCCAGGACGGCAAGCTGCGCCTGGAGCGCTATGGCCTGGGCTTTGACGGCAGTGGCCGCTGGACGAGTTTTTCGGTGGCCAAGTCGGTCACCTCGCTGCTGGTGGGCGCTGCGCTGCGCGACGGTTTCATCAAGAGCATGGACGACAAGGTCAGCGCCTATATCCCGGAGATGAAAGGCTCTGCCTATGACAACGTGAGCATGCGCCAGTTGCTGACCATGACCTCCGGCGTGCAATGGAATGAAGACTACGCCGACCCCAGCTCCGACGTCGCCCGCTTCAACAAGCACCGCCCGGAAGATGGCGTCGACGCCCTGGTGAGCTACCTGCGACGCCTGCCTCGCGCAGTACCACCCGGCACGCGCTTCAACTACAGCACCGGCGAGACCAACCTGGTGGGCATCCTGCTGAACCGCGCCACAGGCAAGCCCCTGGCCACCTACCTCTCTGAAAAAATCTGGGTGCCTGCCGGCATGGAGCAGCAGGCCACGTGGATCCTCAGCCGCACCGGCCAGGAGATGAGTGGCTGCTGCATCCAGGCCGCCGCGCGGGACTATGCGCGGCTGGGGCTGTTCGTGCTCAATGGGGGCAAGTCCATGGTGCCGGATGGCTGGCTCGCCGAGGCGACGACTTCACGCGTGGACATCGGCATTCCAGGCCGGGGCTACGGCTATCTGTGGTGGACGAATGCAGACGGCACCTTCATGGCGCGCGGCATCTTTGGCCAGTCGCTCTTCATCGATCCGGCGCGCAAGCTGGTCATCGCCTCCAGCGGGAACTGGGGCGCGGGCGCGAGGGACCCGGCGGCCGCAAAGGCACGCGACGCGTTTTTCAAAGCCGTGCAAGCCGCGGTAGACGAGCGTGGCAAACCGTGAACTTCGTCCGGCCGGACTTTTTGTGGTTGATGCTGGTGCTGCCGCTGATGCCTGCTGCCTACCTGTGGCTGCTGGGCCGCCGCAGCAAGGCAGCGGTTAGGTTCAGCAGTCTGGCCGTCATCCGCGAGGCATCGGCCGGGCGCAACTGGCGCCGACATGTGCCGGCGCTCTTGCTCTTCATCACCTGCGCCCTGCTGCTGCTGGCGACCGCGCGCCCGCTGGCCCGCTTGCCGCTGCCCTGGGCGCGCTCCACCATCCTGCTGGCGATGGACGTGTCGCTCAGCATGCGGGTGAGCGACGTCAAACCCACGCGCCTGGCGGCCGCCCAGGTCGCGGCCAAACAGTTCCTGAGCGAGCTGCCGCGCGACATCGAGGTCGGCCTCATTACCTTTGCGGGTACCAGCCTGGTCGCACAGCATGCGACGCTGGAGCGCGATCCGCTGGTGGCAGCGATCAACGGCTTTCAGATGCAGTACGGCACTGCCATTGGCAATGCCATCGCGCTGTGCCTGTCGGAGCTGTTTCCTGACCATGGCATCGATGTGGAGCAGTTGAACGCGAGCCCCGGCAAACAACGCAGCCGCAGCCTTGACGACAAGGCCAGGCCCCAGCCGGTACAGATCACGCCGGTGGCGCCGGGCTCTTACCCCTCAGCGGCCATCATCTTGCTGAGCGACGGCCGGCGCACTGCGGGCATGGACACGCTGCAGGCCGCCAAGATGGCCGCCGACCGGGG
Source organism: Ramlibacter sp. (assembly GCA_014376765.1). GTDB lineage: Bacteria > Pseudomonadota > Gammaproteobacteria > Burkholderiales > Burkholderiaceae_C > JACMQX01. Next base: position 27,070 of record JACMQX010000101.1, read on the forward strand.
CGTGCGCATCTACGTGGTGGGCCTGGGTACCGTCGCCGGCGATGCGCCAACGGCCGAGGGCATGGCCATTTACCTGCAGCTGGACGAACCGACGCTGCGCGAGGTGGCACGCATGACGGGTGGCGAATACTTTTATGCCGGCACCGCCGAGCAGTTGCGCAGCGTCTACACCACCTTGGGCTCCACGCTGCAGGTGCAAACGCGCGAGACGGAGGTGTCGGGCCTGCTCGCCTTTGTGGCGGCACTGGTGGCGCTTGCGGCCGGGCTGCTGTCGGTGCTGTGGTTTGGGCGAATTGCCTGAAGGCGGGCTACCGGCCAGGCGCGATCAATCCCTCGTGCACAGCCACATGTTCCAGCGCCGCTTCAAAGCTGGCACGCGATGCAGCTGCAACCTGCTGTAAGTAGACATGTAGCTGCGCATCAGCCGGATTGCGCTGGCTGCACTGCGCGCTGTAGGCCTCAAAGCGCGACAGCTGCATCAGCAGCTCGGCCACATGGCGCGGGCACTCGCAGGCGATCGTTGACGACAGCGCTGCAAAACCTGCCAGGGCGGCGTCGTCCCAGCGCGGCGGCGGCACGGGGGCGCCCGGGCGCAGGGGTAGCTGTGGCGCTTGCCACGGCGGGTTGTTTTTTGCGGCCACGCTTTGCAGCCACTGCCCAAGCACGGTGTCGGTTTGGGGCTCGCGCAACAGGCTGACGCCAGCCTCCGCCAAAGACTCGCACACAGCCTCAGACGCAAAACCGAAAAGTACCGCCTTGGGTACTGCCTCCAGGCCGGGCAGTGCCTTGATCAGAGCCTCGAGCCAGCCAGGCTGCAGGAGCGGCTCGTGAAACACCACGGCGTCCACCGCCCTGCCTTGCAATGCTTCAGCCGCATGCGAGACGTGATCGAAGGGGCCCAGTACCTCCACGGGGCGGCCCAGTTGTTTGAGTAGTGCGGGGCAACGCAGACGGGGGCCAAGCATGGCGCCGATGAGAACGACCGTCCAGGCGCGGCTTGGGGCCAAGGCGATGGCGGGTGCGGCCAGGCTGCCAGCGAGCGCGCCTGTGTGGGTCGCTGCCACTGCCTGCAACTGGGCCGTGTCCAACGGGGCGAGGCTGCCGATAGCGTGCCCCATGTCCGTCAACTGCTTGAGCGTGACCAGCCGCCGCACGTCTGCCGCCGAATACAGGCGCTGGCCACTGGGCGACAGTGCAGGCTGCGTCAGCGCGTAGCGGCGCTCCCAGATACGCAGCGTGGCAACCGGCATGTTGAGCATCCGGGCGACGGCGCCACTGCGATAGAGCGGCGCGGTTGCAAGCGTCCCCGGCTGCGGGGTTTTGGCTATTGGTTTTGCCATCGGTTCACTCCATACACATGCCGATGAATCGGGTTTGACGCCAATTATTGCCGACTACCTTGGTTTTTATGAAGATTGAATCGCTAATGCCTCGGAAATATCTACAATGCGCTACCGACGAAGTTGTATGTCCTCTGTAATTATCCCCAAGGAGTTCCCCATGACCAAGGCCCTGCCCCGCCGCGTTTTCCTTATGACCGTAGTCGCCTGCGGCGCCGCGCTCACCACCAGCGTCCAAGCCCAAGCCGCAGTTGATGAAAAAGATGCGCAGGCCGCAGCCCTCGGTTATGTGGCTGATGCCAAGCGGGTGGACACCAAGAAGTTTCCGAAATATGCAGCCGGCCAGGCCTGCAGCAATTGCGCGCTCTACCAGGGCAAGGCTGGCGACAAGGCCGGTGGCTGCCCGCTGTTCGCAGGCAAGCAGGTTGCAGCGGCCGGCTGGTGCAGCGCCTGGGCAAAGAAGGCCTGAGCCCCACCGCGCACACGCATGCGCCCACGAACGCAAGGACCATGAGCTCGCCCAAGCCGGGATTCCGCGGCAACAAAGCTGGGTTGCCGAGCAAGCCGTGCGTGGCGTGCGGCCTGCCCATGACCTGGCGCCGCAGTTGGGCGAAGAACTGGGCGGAGGTGAAGTACTGCTCCGACGCTTGCCGCCGCAACAAAGGCGCCCGTGCGTGACCTGATCCTTGTTCTGGGCGACCAGCTCGACCTTGACGCTGCTGGTTTCGACGACTTTGACGCTGCGAAAGACGCCGTCTGGATGGCCGAGGTAGCAGAAGAGTCCACCCATGTCTGGTCCAGCAAGCCGCGCACGGCAATGTTCCTCTCCGCCATGCGCCACTTCGCGTTGGCGTTGCGCAAGGCAGGCCGCACGCTGCACTACACCCAAATGGATGCGGCGGATAACTGCGGCACGCTGTCCCATCAATTGCAGGCCGACATAGACCGCCTGCGCCCTGCCCGCCTTGTCATGACCGCCCCCGGCGACTGGCGGGTGTTGCAGGCCGTCAAGTCCGTGGCTGAGGCCAATACGCTCCCGCTGGACATCCGCGAGGACCGCCATTTCTACTGCAGTCCGCGCGAATTTGCGGCGCATGCCAAAGGCCGCAAGTCCCTGCGCATGGAGTACTTCTACCGCGAGCAGCGCAAGCGGCACGGCGTGTTGATGCAGCGCGGCGAGAAAGGCGATGGCCCGGGCGATGGCCACGCCGACGAGCCCACCGGCGGCCAATGGAACTTTGATGCGGACAACCGCGAGACCTTCGGCCCGGCCGGCCCCGGCGCCGTCCCGCCGCGTAAAGTCTTTAAACCCGACGCCATCACCCAAGAGGTGATCGCGCTGGTCAACACCCGGCTCGCCTCACACCCCGGCAAGCTGGACAGCTTTGCCTGGCCCGTAACGCGCGCGCAGGCCCTGCAGTCGCTTGACGCCTTCATCACGCAACGCCTGCCCCTGTTCGGCCGCTACCAGGATGCCATGTGGCCAGGAGACCCATGGCTCTACCACTCCCACGTGTCGGCAGCGCTGAACCTGAAGCTGCTGAACCCGCGTGAAGTCGTGGCCGCAGCGGTGGCAGCCCATGCGTCAGGCCACGCGCCCCTGGCCAGCGTCGAAGGCTTTGTGCGCCAGATTCTGGGCTGGCGCGAGTACGTGCGCGGCATCTACTGGACCCAAATGCCGGACTACATCGAGCGCAATTCGCTCAATGCGCAGGAACCCCTGCCCGCCTGGTACTGGACGGGCGACACCGACATGGCCTGCATGCGCGACGCGCTGGAGCAAACCCTCTCGCACGGCTACGCAAACCACATCCAGCGGCTGATGGTCACCGGCCTTTACGCGCTGATGCTGGGCGTGCAACCCAAAGAGGTCCATGGCTGGTACCTGGCGGTCTATGTGGATGCGGTGGAATGGGTGGAGCTGCCCAACTCGCTGGGCATGAGCCAGTACGCCGATGGCGGGCTGATGGGCAGCAAGCCCTATGTGGCCACCGGTAAATACATCCAGCGGATGAGCCCGCATTGCAAAGGCTGCCGCTACGACCCCGCGCTACGCAGCGGCGACACGGCGTGCCCGTTCACCACGCTGTACTGGGACTTCCTGATGCGCCATGAGGCCATGCTGGCGAAAAATCCGCGCATGGCGCTGCAAGTAAGAAACGTGGTGCGCCTGACTGATGCGCAGCGTGAGGCGGTGACTGAACGGGCAGTGCAGATCCGGAGCAACAAGACGGGCCGCTTTTCTGGCAGCCTCCTGTAGCCGCCACAGTAGCCGCTAGACCCGCAGCAACACCTTGCCGAAGTGCTGGGCATCGGCCTGGCAAGCCAACGCGTCGTTGATGCGCGCAAACTCAAACTGCGCGGCTACCGGCACCTTGATGGCGGCGAGATGCGGCATTGCATCACGCAACATCTTCTCGTTGAGCGTGCGGATCTCTTCCCTGCTGCGGGTGCGGAAAGTCACACCCACAAAATTGATCCGCCGCAGAGCATGCAGGTTCAAGTCAAATTTGGCCGTGGCCCCGCCCAGCCGGCCGACATTGATGATGTGCCCATTGATGGCCGTGGCCGCCATGCAGTTGTTGATGGCCTCGCCCGCGATCTGGTCCACGGTGATGTTCGCGCCCTGGCCACCGGTTGCTTCCAGCACGGCCGCCTCCCAGTTGGGCACTGACGAGTCAATTGCCACATCACAGCCGTAGTCAATCAGCCGCTGGCGGTGTTCGGGGTTGCGTGAGGTCCCCAGGATCTTGCCGGCGCCCAGTTGCCGGGCCAGTTGCATGCCGATCAGGCCCATGCACGATGCGCCGCCCTGCATCAGCACCGTGCGTGTGGCGTCAAGGCGACCATGCGTCACCAGCGCGTCGTGCATGGTCTGCAAGCCGAGCATCAATGACGCGGCATGCTCCCATGGCACAGCATCGGGAATCACCGCGCAGCGCTGCGCATCGGCCACGGCAAATTCTGCATAGGCGCCGGTACCGGTGCACATGACCCTGTCGCCCGGCTTCATGCCCGTCACATCGGCGCCGGTCTCGACTACTTCACCGGCCCACTCCATGCCCATGACCTGGTCCCTGGGATCCTTCAAGGCTGCGAGGTCGGCGCGGTTCATGCCAATGGCTTTGACGCGCACCACGATCTCATGCGCCGCGGCCTTGGGTTGTGGCCGCTCCACAACCTGAACGCCGGCCTGGGTGCTGATGACTGCTTTCACGGATGAATCTCTTTTTTGTCGGATGGTTGTAGAAGTTGTCATCCCGGACTTGATCCGGGATCCATGCTTGCGCGCCTTGGTTTGCATCCCGGGTCAAGCCCGCGATGACAGGGTTGGCGTTGAATCCCTTATTCGATCTTCACATTCGCACGGGTGATGATGCCTGACCAGCGGCGAATATCCGCCGCCACAAACTTCTGCGCGTCGCTACGGGCCACGCTGGCCGGCTCCAGGCCGGCTGCAACGAGAGTCTTGCGGACCTCGCCGTCAAAGTTGGCCTTGGCCATGGCAATGGCCAGGGTGGACACCACCTCATCCGGCGTTTTGGAGGGCGCGAACAAGCCGAACCAGGAGTAAGCCTGAAAGTCGCCGCCAAAAGCTTCTGCCACCGTCGGCAAATCAGGAAAGTCCTTATGCCGCTCGGTTCCTGTGACCGCATAGGGCTTGAGCTTGCCGGCCTTGATGTAAGGCACAAGGAATGCGGCGTTGTCAAAGGCCGTGTCCAGCACGCCGGCCATCAGGTCGCTAATGGCGGGGCCGCCGCCGCGATACGGCACGTTGAGCATCCTGATGCCGGTGAGCTCCCGGAAATATTCGGCCACGAGGTGCGTGACCGTGCCCGTACCGCCATTGCCCATGTTGAGCTGCCTGTCTTTGGCGTAGGCCACCAGCTCCTTCACATTGTTGGGCGGGAACGCTGGCTTGCCCACCAGGATCAGCGCGCCGCGCGTGGCGATGCCTACCGGGACAAATGATTTTTGCGGGTCGAACTTCAGGTTGGGGTACAGCGAAGGCGCCACTGCCAGACTGCTGGTGCCGCCCCACAGCAGCGTGTAGCCATCGGCCGGCGCCTGGGCGACAAAGGTCGTGCCCAGCATGCCGCCGCCGCCGGGCTTGTTTTCAATGATCACGGGCTGGCCCAGCAGCACACTCATGGCGCGGCCGATGACCCGCGCGCTGGCGTCGGTGGGACCTCCGGGTGCAAAAGGAACGAGGATGGTGATGGGCCGGGAGGGAAAGACGCCTTGCGCCCATGAAGACGCGCCGGCCAGTTGCCCTGCGGTAGCCGCGCCAAGTGCCGCAAGAAATTTCCGGCGCGGGAATGTGTCCTGCGAGTGATTCATCTTGTGTCTCCGGAGGATGGCGATACAGGTTGACCGACTTCGCGCGGCGCCTACTGCTTGGCGAACAGGTTGTTGATGTCGCCAAAGGCCTTCAGTTCCAGGGCGTTACCCGATGGGTCGGTGAAGAACATGGTGGCCTGCTCACCCGGCTGCCCCTTGAAGCGGATGTACGGCTCGATGACAAATTTCACGCCGAAGCCCTTGAGCCTTTCGGCGGCCGCTTCCCATTCAGGCATGGGCAGCACGATGCCAAAGTGCCGCACCGGCACACCGTGACCGTCCACCGCGCTACGGGCCGCGCTACCGGTTTCGCCGGGGGCCAGGTGCGCCACGATCTGGTGGCCGTAGAAGTTGAAGTCGATCCACTCCGGTGAGCTGCGCCCCTCGGGGCAGCCGAGCATCTCGCCGTAGAACTGACGTGCCGCTGCAAGGTCATGCACCGGAAAGGCCAGGTGAAAGGGGGACAGGGGTGCGGGGTTGGTGGTGGGGGCTTGCATGGTGGAACCTGTACTGCTGGGAATTGGGGAACGCTGGCAGGGCTTATCTTAAAACACACTGCCTGTGGTGCATCGCCATTGTCCTACCTGGGCTACCACAGCCGGGATGACAGGCCGCCCCGCCGCCATGCCTCACACTCGGCTTGCGCCGTCTGGCCCTCCCTCATTTAGCAGTAACGGTTTTATCAATGAGACTTCACACCAGCAACAGGATCACCTTTTATTGCCCGGTCGATTGCCCGACGGTGGCCATGCTCAGGCCCCGCAGTGGTTCCGCGCAGTGGGTGGTGGCGCAGGCCTACGACATGGCCCCGTGGGCGGCCGGCACCGAGTATGTGGATGTGTATGGCAACCTGTGCCAGCGCTTCACGGCGCCCGCAGGCTGGTCCACCATCACCGTCGAGAGCGAAGTGGATGTGGATGAACACGCCGCCTTTGACCCGCACGCGCCCTGCACCCCCGTGGCCGAGCTGCCCGACGATGCGCTGATCTACCTGCTGCCCAGCCGCTACTGCCCGTCGGACCGCATGTGCGAACAGGCAGAAAACATCGTGGCCGGTTGCAAGCCGGGCTACGCGCAGGTCGCGGCCATCTGCACCTGGGTCCGCAAGCACATCGACTACCGCTACGGTGTGAGCGACCATTCCACCGACGCCTTGCAAACGCTTGAAGACAAGGCCGGCGTATGCCGCGACTTCTCGCACGTGGCGGTGTCACTGTGCCGCGCACTTCAGATTCCGGCGCGCTTTGTGACGGGCTACCTTTACGAACTGGATCCGATGGACATGCATGCCTGGATCGAGGCCTTTGTCGGCGGGCGCTGGTACACCTTTGACGCGACGCAAAAAACCCTGCGCGCGGGCCGCGTGGTGGTGGCCTACGGGCGCGACGCGGCAGATGTGGCTTTCCTGTCGAACTACGCGCCGATGGAGATCAGCGTGATGAATGTTGAAGTGAGGCTGGCGCAGCCGGGGCCAGTCCACATCGGCGCCCTGCCGGAGCAGGCCACGATGGACGCCGCCAAGCCAGTACCGCTAAAAGCAGCCAGGAAGCCCAAGGGCAAACGGCGTCTCGCTACGGCCATGGGCCCCGAGCTGGCCACTGCCAGGCCGGACGCGGTCAAGCGCGCCGTCAAGCCTCGTTCCGCCAAGCCACGTCCGGCCAAGGCAAAACCCGCATGAGCGCCGACTGGATCAGCCTGTTGCAGTGGCCGGCCATGCTCGCCAGCGTCGTCGCGGCCTGGCTTGTCGGGTCGGAAGACAAAAGCCGGCGCAACACCGGCTTCTGGGTGTTCATGGGCAGCAATGTGCTGTGGGTGGTGTGGGGCTGTTCCACCCAGGCCTGGGCACTGGTCGCGCTTCAGTTTGCGCTGGGCGCAATGAACATCCGCGGCATGGTGAAGACGGAGAAATAAGCTGTCAAAGCATCAAGCCAGACCCAGCAGCCGCACTGCATTGCCCTTCAGGATGCCGGGCATCACCTCTGGTTTGAACCCGGCCTCTTCAAAATCCTTCATCCACCGCTCGGGCGTTATGAGCGGGTAGTCCGAGCCGAACAGCACACGGTCTTTCAGCAGTGTGTTGGCGTATTGCACCAGCTGCTTGGGAAAATACTTGGGGCTCCAGCCCGACAGGTCGATCCACACATTGGGTTTATGCGTGGCGACGGACAGCGCCTCGTCCTGCCAGGGGAAGCTGGGGTGCGCCATGACGATCTGCATGTCGGGGAAGTCAATAGCCACGTCGTCCAGGTGCATGGGGTTTGAATACTCCAGCCGCAGCCCGCCGCCGCAGCGCATGCCACTGCCAATGCCGCTGTGGCCGGTGTGAAAAATCGCGGGCAGCTTGTACTGGTTGATCACTTCGTAGATCGGCCAGGCCATCTTGTCGTACGGGTGGTAGCCCTGCACAGTCGGGTGGAACTTGAAGCCCTTGACGTTGTGCTCCCTGATCAGCCTTTCAGCCTCCCGCGCGCCCATCTTGCCCTTGTGCGGGTCGATGCTGGCAAAGCACATCATCATGTCGCTGTTGCGGTTGGCGGCATCGGCAATCTCTTCATTCGGGATGCGGCGGCGGCCAAGTTGCGATTCACTGTCGACCGTGAACATCACCAGGCCGATCTTGCGCTCGCGGTAGTAGGCAATGGTTTCTTCAATCGTCGGCCGGCGGCTGTTGCGAAAGTACTTGTCAGCGGCGCGGTCGTACTCCTCGCCATAGTTGTCAAAAGGGTTCCAGCAGCTTACTTCGGCGTGGGTGTGGATGTCGATGGCGATGAGGTTCTGGTGATCCATGCTTGTCTCGCTGTGATGTTGTGGGTTTCCCGGTGAGCCCCAAGGGTTTACCCCCGGGCTTAACCGCTGCAAAGCGCTTGAACTGATTATTCTTTATAACAATAATTCAGTCCACCCCAAACCCACATCATGACCTCTCAACAAACTACCGGCGACCACCTCAGGCTTGAAATGCGCGGCGCCGTTGCCGTGATCCACCTCACCCGCCCCGCCAAGCGCAATGCGCTCAACGATGCACTCATCGCCCTGCTGCGCAACATGTTCGAGCAACTGCCGCCCGAGGCGCGCGCCGCCGTCATCGCCGGCGAAGGCGAGCATTTCTGCGCCGGGCTCGATCTGAGCGAGCTCAAGGACCGTGACAGCAGCCAGGGCCTGCACCATTCGCGCATGTGGCATTCGGCGCTGGAGCGGGTGCAGTTCGGCCCGGTGCCGGTGGTTGCCGCGCTGCATGGCGCGGTGGTGGGCGGCGGGCTGGAGCTGGCCAGCGCCTGCCACATCCGTGTGGCTGATGAGTCCGCTTTCTTCGCCCTGCCAGAAGGCTCGCGCGGCATTTTTGTGGGCGGCGGCGGCTCGGTGCGGATCCCAAAATTGATTGGCGTGGCCCGCATGACCGACATGATGCTCACCGGCCGCGTCTACAACGCGCAAGACGGCGAGCGCATTGGCCTTGCGCAGTACCTGGTCCCGGCGGGCCAGGCCTTCGACAAGGCTTTCGAGCTGGCCAGCCGCATTGCCGGCAATGCCCCCATGACCAATTACGCGCTGATGCACGCACTGCCCCGCATTGCCGAGCAGTCGGCCGACCACGGCCTGTTCAGCGAATCGATGATGGCGGCCATTGCGCAAAGTGCGCCGGAGGCCAAGGAGCGCGTGCGCGCCTTTCTGGAAGGCAAGGCGGCCAAGGTCAAGAAAGACTGAAGCGCCGGGCTGATATCCGCCATCAAACAGACACAACTACAGCGAGACAAGATGAGCCAGAACCCGTCAACCGCCGCCCCCCGGTTCCGCCCCCTCACCTTCGGCGTGACGCGCGTGCTGCTTCGCCAGGGCCAGGGCGGCGTGAACTACCTGCGCGCTGAGCAGGACCTGGGCGAACACGCCCACCGCATGACCGACAGGCTGCTGCACTGGGCCAGCGTGGCGCCAGAGCGCACCTACATTGCAAGGCGTGAGAAGAACGCCGATGGATCCACCGGCGACTGGCGCCGCATCAGTTACGGCCAGGCGCTGGCTGCGGCGCGCAGCATCGGCCAGGCCCTCCTGGACAGGGGGCTGAGCGCCGACAGGCCGGTCGCCATCCTGAGCGAGAACGACCTGGAGCATGCGCTGCTCGCGTTGGGCTGCATGGTGGTGGGCGTGCCGTACTGCCCGGTCTCGCCAGCGTACTCCACCATCAGCCAGGACTTTGAAAAGTTGCGCCATGTGCTGACCACGCTGACCCCTGGCCTTGTCTACGCCGCCGATGGGCAGCGCTACGGCAAAGCCATCACCCTCACAACGGGCCCCGATGTTGAGGTGGTGCTGGGCGCAGGCTCTCTGGAAGGCTGCAAGACCAGCTCTTTTGCCGACCTGCTCGCCACCCACGCCACCGGTGCCGTGGAAGCTGCCATGCACGCCACCGGCCCGGACACCATCACCAAATTTTTGTTCACCTCTGGCTCGACCAAGCTGCCCAAGGCCGTCATCAACACCCACGGCATGTGGTGTGCCAACCAGCAACAGATGCGCCAGTCCATGCCCGTGCTGGGCGAAGAGATTGACTGCAGCGGTCCGGTGCTGGTGGACTGGCTGCCATGGAACCACACCTTTGGCGGCAACCACAACATGGGCCTCACGCTGTACAACGGCGGCACGCTCTACATCGACGACGGCAAGCCCACCCCCGCGCTGATGCACGAGACGCTGCGCAACCTGCGCGAGATTGCGCCCACCATCTACTTCAATGTGCCCACCGGCTTTGAAGCGATCGCCAACGCCATGAAGACCGACGCGCTGCTGCGCAAGACGCTTCTTTCGCGGGTGCGCATGTTCTTTTATTCGGGCGCCGCGCTGGCCCAGCCGGTATGGGATGCGCTGCACCAGACGCAGGAAATGGAAGTCGGCGAGCGCATCGTCATGGGGACCGGCCTGGGGATGACCGAGTCCTCGCCCTTTGCGGTGTTTGTGACCAGCCCGAACGTCAACTCGGGCGACATCGGCGTGCCCTGCCCCGGCATGGAACTCAAGCTCGTGCCGTCGGATGGCAAGACCGAAGTGCGCTACCGCGGGCCCAATGTCACGCCGGGCTACTGGCGCTCGCCTGCTGCCACGGCTGAAGCGTTTGATGAAGAAGGTTTTTTTGCAACCGGCGACGCGGTGAAGTGGATCGATGAGAAAGACATCCACCAGGGCCTGAAGTTTGATGGCCGCATTGCCGAAGACTTCAAGCTCGCCACCGGCACCTTTGTGAGCGTGGGGCCGATGCGTGCAAAAATCATCGCGGCCGGTGCGCCTTGTGTGCAGGACGCGGTGATCACCGGCATCAACCTCAAGGAGGTCGGCGCGATGATTTTCCCGACGCAGGCCGTGCGCACCTTGAGCGGCTTGCCAGCGGGCGCCGCCATGCAGGAAGTGTTGGCCAGCGCACCGGTGCTCGCGCATTTCCAGAAAGTAGTCAACACCCTCGCCCAATCCGGCACGGGCAGCGCCAACCGTGTGGCGCGTTTGCTGCTGATGGCCGAGCCGCCCTCCATCGACAAAGGCGAGGTGACCGACAAAGGCTCCATCAACCAGCGCGCCGTGCTCAAGCACCGTGAAGCGCTGGCCCGCGCCCTGCATGACGGCAGCGCGCCGCACATCATTCTTCCGCAAGCATCGGCATGAACATCAACGGACAAGCCGCGATCGTGACCGGTGGCGCATCGGGCCTGGGCGAAGCCACCGCACGCGAACCTTAGCAAATGCAAATGTCCACCAAACCCGCCACCAAGCCTGCCCCGCCCCCCGCCGTAGACAAAGTCGACGCCAGCTACCTCGAAAGCCTGGTCGGCTACAACGCGCGCCGCGCAGCGCTTGCCGTGATCGAGGTCTTTCTGGACCGCATGGCTGTCTACGATCTGCGCCCGGTGGACTTCTCGGTGCTCTCGCTCATCACCCACAACCCTGGCATCACCTCGCGCCAGTTGTGCAGCACGCTGAGCATCCTGCCGCCTAACCTGGTGGGCATGATCAACGCGATGGAAAGGCGCGGCCTGATCCGCCGCATCCCCCACCCGCACGACGGCCGCGCCACCGGGCTGCACCTCACAACCGCGGGTAAGAAGCTGGTGCGCGAGGCGGAACAAACTGCTGCGGAACTGGAGGGCGACGTAGCCGGCCGCCTTACACCCACAGAGCGCAAGACGCTGATCCGGCTGCTGCAAAAAATCTATCTGTAAATCCCCAACCCATGGGACACCGCGCTATTGTTTATGTAGCGCAACGCCCATAAACTCATCCTCCCTGCAAAAACAAAACCCGCGTCCAATCCGTGAGGAGACAAGATGAGTGTCAAGGACAACGCCGCCATCAACCAGCTGTTCGAGCTGCTGGAAGCGCGGTATGCAATGCGCGTGCTCTGGGCGCTCAAAGACGGCCACCCGCAAACCTTCCGCCTGCTGCAGGACAGCGTTGGCGGCATCACACCCAACACGCTGAACACCCGCATCAAGGCGTTGCGCGAAGCCGGCCTCATGACACACGGCACAGACGGCTACATCGTCACCCCCACCGGCACCGATTTGCTCAAACGCATGTCCGACCTGCAGGCCTTCTCGGGCAAGTGGGTGCTCAACCAGACACGGAAAAAAATACCCGCATGAACTCATCACTTGCCGTAGCCACCTGCCTGCCCGCCGACGCGGACCGGGCCATCCTCGTAGGCCGTATCTGGCTGGAGGGTACGGGCCCGATGCTGGTGCGAATCATGGGCGACGGGATCTACGACCTCACCGACCTGGCCGCCACATCAAGCCAGCTGCTGGAGCTGGCTGACCCGGTGGGCACATTGCGCGAATACGGCGGCGCGCGCATCGCGTCCACCGCCCAGGTGCTGGCCAACTCGGCCGAAGATGCACGCGACCCTGCCCTGCCCTGGTTCCTTGCGCCTTGCGACCTGCAGGCCATCAAGGCGGCGGGCGTGACGTTTGTGTCGAGCATGCTGGAGCGCGTGATTGAGGAGCAGGCACGGGGCGACGCCGGCAAGGCGCTGGCGGTACGCGAGGCCGTGGTGGCGGTGATCGGCAACAACCTGGCCAGCATCAAACCCGGCTCGCCGGAGGCCATGAAATTGAAAGACGTGCTGATTGCGCAGGGCGTGTGGTCGCAGTACCTGGAAGTGGGCATCGGCCCTGACGCCGAGATCTTCACCAAGTCCCAGCCCATGAGCGCGGTGGGCGTGGGCGCCGAGGTCGGCATCCACCCAGGCAGCGTCTGGAACAACCCGGAGCCCGAGGTGGTGCTGGCCCTCAACTCGCGCGGCGAAGCGGTGGGCGCGGCCCTGGGCAACGACGTCAACCTGCGCGACTTTGAAGGGCGCAGCGCACTGCTGCTGGGCAAGGCCAAAGACAACAACGCGTCATGCGCCATCGGCCCGTTCATCCGCCTTTTTGACGAGCATTTCAGCATCGACGATGTGCGCCAGTGCGACCTGGCCATGCGCGTCACAGGGCCGGAGGGTTTTGTGATGGAAGGCGCCAGTTCCCTCAGCAAGATCAGCCGCGACCCGCTGGACCTGGTGGGCCAGGCCATTGGCCAGAACCACCAGTACCCTGATGGTTTCATGCTCTTCATGGGCACCATGTTCGCGCCCACGCAAGACCGGCACGGGCCGGGGCAGGGCTTTACCCATGTGGTGGGAGACGTGGTGACTGTGTCCACCCCCCGGCTCGGCACCCTGGTAAACCGCGTCAACACCTCCGACCAGGTGGCGCCGTGGACGTTCGGTGTGGGCGCACTGATGCGCAACCTTGGCCGGCGCGGGTTGATCCGCTGAACGCCCTCGCGCCCCAGACCCCACGTCTACAATTTCCGGCACCTCTCAATTTCTTAGGATTCCGCAAAATGATCACCACCCCTTCCGGCCTGCAATACGAAGACACCACCGTTGGTAACGGCTCTGAAGCCACCAAGGGCCAGCATGTGCATGTGCACTACACCGGCTGGCTCTACAACGACGGCGTGCAGGGCGCCAAGTTCGACTCCAGCGTGGACCGCAACGACCCGTTCGCCTTCTCGCTGGGCGCGGGCATGGTCATCAAGGGCTGGGACGAAGGCGTGGCCGGCATGAAGACCGGCGGCAAGCGCACGCTGGTGATCCCGCCCGCGCTGGGTTATGGCGCACGTGGTGCGGGTGGTGTGATCCCGCCGAATGCAACGTTGAAGTTCGACGTGGAACTGCTCGACGCGCATTGAAGACGCCCCAATAGCAGCGCCTGCGGCGTTGTGAACTGACCGCCGCGCTGTCGCGCGGTGTGCCGGTCACTTCATTGGTTTCTGTCCCGCTGTTTCACGCAGACGAAAGACCACCACCGGCGCGACGGGCAGAGCTTTGGGGTCAAATCACTCGCGCCGAGGGTCTGTCTGTCATGCAATGTCATACAATAGGGCCCAATCCAAGGAGCCATCATGCGAGTCAATGCACGATTTGAAGGCGTGGCCGAAAAACAGGTGGAGTATCTGGCCGCCACCACGGGGCAAAAGGTCAGTGAAGTCCTGCGCCAAAGCGTCGATCATTACTACCAGCACGTTCGCGGTGGCAGTGGCCGGTTGACGCACCTGTATAAATTTTTCGGCAAGGGCGACAGCGGCAAGAGCGACGTATCGGCCAACGTCAAGCTTTACCTCGACAAGTCATTGGCGGCCAAATATGAACATCCGCCAGCTAAAGAGGCTGTTCGCGCGCTGCCGAAAAAGACGAAGCCCAAAGCATGATCATTGTTGATACAGGCTTTCTCTACGCCTTGCTGGACAGGTCTGACGCCTGGCACGAGCGGGCGGTTGCAGCGGCGCCCACGGTAGAAGAAGGCTGGGTCACCACCTGGCCGGTGTTGACGGAGGCCACACACCTGATCGGTCGTCGACTGGGCACCCGCTTTGCATCTGCACTGATGGACGAAGTGGCCGAAGGCGGGCTCGTTGCATGGGACATTCCGCCCGGCGAGGCCCGGCGGATTCCCGCCATGATGTTGCGCTACCAGAGCCTGCCCATGGACCTGGCCGACGCTTCGCTGGTTCTGGTGGCCAACCACCTTGGGCACGGCCGGATTTTGACCACAGATGAGCGTGACTTTGGGGCTTACCGCTGGAAGAACAGGCAGCCGTTTACCAATTTGCTGGGGTGACTGAACTTGAGCAACATGGGTCGCGCGCGCAGCAGATGAAGGGTTCAGCCGCCTTCAACTCAAGAGCCTGTGGCCGTGACCCCGCAGGTTACGGCCAACGACAGACTGCTGCCCGACGGCAGTGCAGGCAGTGCAATTCCTGACCCCTGCAACGCGGGAATGGTGAGAGTGCCCGCTGACGGGCAAACAGCACCTCCGCTGGTTGAATTGCAGGACACCTGATTGCACTGCAATCCCGCAGATGCGGGGTCCGCCAGCACGGTGCCATCGGCGTCGGACGGCCCGATGTTGGTCACACTGAGCAAATAGGTCGTCGTGCTCCCCGCTACAACACTTGCTGCTCCGTTGCTTTTGGTCAGCGACACATTGGCTGACCGGGTGTTGGTGAATGCACAGGTTGAGTCAACGTGGGCGGGTGGTGTCAAGACCACCGATCGGGTCACGCCCGCAAGCGAAGTGGAAACAGGCGCAATGACTGCGCCAGTCACGTCGTTGGTGCAGGTGACGGCTGATACGTACTTCGTGATGCTGGCGTTAGACCCTGACGTCTCGGTCACTGTGATGTTCCCTTGGTAACTCTGCTGATAACCAGTCAGGGCGCCATTGCCCTGGTTCACCGCGCTGAGCAAACCCAGGTCGGTCTGCACCGCCAGACTGAAGGTACCGGTGTCACCGTTGGGTACGGTCTTTCGGACTCTCATGCGCGTTTGTTTGTTGTTGGTGATGGTGCAGATCGCGGCATAGTCGGTCAGGCTGAAATTGCCGCTGATCGTGCGGTTGGCGTTGTTCACTGTGATGTAGGACGCCGCGCTTGCGCCAGAAGGGGTCGTGCACGCAATGGTGGCCGTTGACTCCCATCCTGCAGACAGCGCTTCGGTCAGCGTGATTTGCCGGACGCCGCCGGTGATGCTGAGCGGAAAAGTGAAAGTCTGGCTCTGTCCCGTCGTGAGGGTGACGCTCGATGGCGTCACGGAGGCGGTGGGGCTTGCAGTAGTCGAGAAGCTGAAGGTCTGCGTCGTGCTGGCAGGGTCCGTCTGCTTGGTCAGCCGGATATAGCCCAGCACAGTGACGCCCGTGACATAGGACGAGACATTCTCATTGCATTTGGAGTTGGTCGAGGCGGTGAGGTTGGCAGCGGTACAACTGGGCGCGACCTGGTTGTCCCATGCCAGCAAATACGGAATCGAGAGCTGATTGGTACCGGGCGCAGCCATACAGTTGGCCTTCACGCCCGTGATCTGCAATGTCGCCGTCGATGAACCCAGGAAGTCGCCGCAGGCAGCACCGCCGTCAAGGTTTGCAAACGGTGCAGGCGTAGACGGAAACACCCCGACTGAGCAAAGGTCAGCCGCGTTGTTCCGTGATGGGTAATTGCCGGACTGCCCCAGGAACACGCCGATCGCATAGCGATCCGGCGAGCCGGAGGCCAGGGATGCAATCACGTCCAGGGAGATGTACTGGCCAGCTACGCAAGAGGTGATGGCGGTCGCAGCAGGTTGCGTAAAGGTAATTTGTGCGGTCAGGTCATTGGCAGTGCAGCCCAAGTTCTTGGCTGCACGAGTGCCAGCACACGCCTGATCCTTGGCCCCCAGCACTGTGGCAGTCTGTGCCGGTCCGATCAAAGGGCATGTCACCACCACCAGCACCACCAGGAACTTGAACAGCTGTAGAAATCGGGACATCAGGTCAAGCATCTGTCGTAATGTGGGAAAACTTACCATTTATTCGTCTTGATGCTACCGCATACAAAAGTGCAGGCTCGACGCAAGCGCAACGAATGCATTCAGCTTGGGTCGAACACCGTCCATCCCCCAGATCAAACCGCCCGTCTTATCTGTGAATTTTTCCCATGTCTGCGCTAGACTCGCGTCATAAGCAGTGCGGAGCAGTCATGAAAAAAGAAGGTGGATTTACATTGATCGAGGTGATGGTGACCGTTGCCATCGTGGGCATCCTTGCCTCTATTGCCTACCCTTCGTACCTCAGTCAGATACGCAAATCGCGCAGGGCCGAAGCTCAGTCGACCCTGATGAGCATTGCGGGCAAGCAACAGCAAATGATGCTTGACACGCGCAGCTACGCTGACAGCGTGGCAACTCTCAACATGACGGTAGCTTCCAGCGTTTCAACTAACTACAGTATTTCGCTGACCGTCACTACAGCGACCGTTCCAACGTTCAGCGCTCTGGCCACACCCATAGGCGGCCAGGCCGCAGACTCCTGTGGCGCTTTGAGCGTTAACCAGGCCGGCGTGAAGAGCCCATCAAACTGCTGGTAGGCCGCGCGATGAACAAGCCCCACACCCTGCAGCGTTTCCACAGCGGGTTCACGCTCATCGAGTTGATGATCACGGTGGCGATCCTGGCCATCACTATGTCGATCGCCGCGCCGGGGTTCAGGGAGCTTCTGACAGCACAGCGGATGCGTTCAGTGGCCTACGACATGACAAGTTCACTGGTGCTGGCCCGCAGCGAAGCTGTCAAGCGCGGACTGAATGTCAACATCGAACCCAATGCCAGCGGATGGCAAGCGGGCTGGACCGTACGCGTCCCCTCAACAGCAGACATCGTCACAAGCCGCAACGCTGCGGGCAATGGCGTTGTGTTCACGACCTCACCCGGCACAGTGACCTTCGATCTCAATGGAAGGTTGTCCAGCGCGTCCACTGTGGTTCGCTTCGAGATCACTGACGGCGCAACTCGCAGCCGCTGCATCTCCCTTGATCCATCCGGGCGGCCTAAAAGTGTCGTCACGGCCTGCCCGTCATGAGTGCGCCCATGACCACCCATTCCACCCAGCGCGGCGCAGCGATGATGGAGGTGCTGATCACGATGATGATCATCGCTTTCGGGCTGCTTGGTTTTGTGGGGCTGCAAGGGCAAACCACCTTGGCACAGATAGAGGCCTACCAGCGCACGCAAGCACTGATTCTGCTGAATGACATGGCCGCACGCATGGTTTTGAACCGCACGAATATTGCCGCTTACGCGGCCAACAATATTGGCATTACCGACCCGGGCGCGTGCGGTACTGCAGCTACGCTGGCGACAAAGGATATCTGCGAATGGAGCCTGTTGATCCAGGGCTCCAGCGAAGTAAAAGACGGCGCCAAGCTGGGCGCCGTGACGGGCGCGAGGGGCTGCATCGTCGCCATCAGCGCCACGCAGTACGTTGTCAGCCTTGTGTGGCAAGGCGTGCAACCGTCCGGGGCGCCTGCCACTACCTGCGGCGCCAATGCCTACGCCGCTGAGAACACCCGGCGGGCCGTCACTACGGTCGTCAACATAGCGACGCTTGGAACATGACCGCCATGCAAATGTCCCTTCCAAAGCCCAGCCGGCCCTTGCTGCGCGCGCAAGCGGGCATGTCACTGATCGAGCTGATGGTCGCCATCACGGTGGGGCTGATCCTGGTCGCGGGCCTGGCCACTTTGTTTGCCAACAGCAGCCAATCGGGCAATGAGCTTGACAAGAGCATCCGGCAGATGGAAAACGGCCGCTACGCGGTTGAACTGGTGACGGAAGACATCAGCGTGGCCGGCTTCTACGGGGAGTTGCCGATCGAAGGCGTCGCCTGGAGCGCCCCGGACCCCTGCGCCACCGCCCTGGCGTCTCTCGGCTGGGACAACGCAACCTCCGCCGTGCCGTTGTATGTCACCGGGCTCACTGCAGCCCAAGCTGGCGCGCTGACCTGCTTGCCCAACTACAAGGTCGGCACTGCGGCCCTGATCCTCAGGCGCCTGGACACGACCGCGGTAGCTGCATCTTCAACCGCTTCTTCCAGCGCCTATGTGCAAACTTCCCGCTGCGTGAGCGACCCCAACGCCACCCGCTTCATCGTCTCTTCGACGGCGTCTGACTTCACATTGCGCGACCTGAACTGCACCGCCATCACCCAGGTACGAAGGTATGTCTCCCGCATCTATTACGTGGCGTCCTGCAATGAATGCGGCGTAGACACCATCCCGACACTCAAGCGTGCCGAGGTGTATTCGGGGGGTATGGCGGTCGCGCCGCTCTCTGAGGGAATCGACGAAGTGGCTTTTGAGTACGGCTTTGACACAGACGGTGATGGCGTACCTGACGTCTACCGGGCCGGCTTGAGCGGCGTGGCCGCGGCCGCAGACAACGACTGGAGCAACGTGGTGGCAACGCGCATGCATGTCATGTCGCGCTCGACGGAAACAAGCCCCGGCTACACCGACGGAAAGACCTATTCGCTGGGCCTGGCCGGCACCCGCGGGCCATTCACGGACAACTTCAAACGGCGCGTCTACTCGGCCACAGCCCGCCTGAACAATCCCGGCGGACTTAGGGAAGCACCATGAAATCACACAACCACCTGCCGTCCCGCGAGCGGGGCATCACCCTCGTGGTGACGATGATCTTCCTCATCATCATGAGCATGTTCGCCATCAACGCATTCAACAGTTCCGGCAGCAACATGCGAATTGTGGGCAACATGCAGGCACGCCAGCAGAGCCTTGCCTCGGCCCAGCAGGCCATTGAGCAAACCATCAGCAACAGCCTGTTTACAAGCAACCCGGCCGGCGTGGCTGCCACCCCTGTGCCGGTGGACATTGACGGCGACGGCAACACCGACTACTCGGCGCGAATTTCGCCTCAGCCGAGTTGCTACCGCGCCAAGGCGATCAAGACGATCGACCTGAATCCGGCCCTTACTTCCGACATCGCCTGCCTGCGCTCCGGCGTGGTCCAGAACTCGGGGCTCGACACGCCGGACGCTGCGGCCGATGCCGGCAACTCCCTGTGCGCCAATACCGAGTGGAACATCCGCGCCGAAGTGACTGACGCCCGCACATCGGCCAAGGTCGCCGTCCACCAGGGCGTATCCGTTCGTGTGCTTGAAACTGACGCAGCCAATTCTTGCGCGTCTTAAGGAAAAGCCAATGATTCACCACCTTCACCGCCTCATCAGGCGCGCAGCAGCCACCGCGCTGCTCATGCTTGGCGCCGCAGCGCACGCGCAATACGCCTCGGACATCGACATTTACGCTGGCCCGCTTGCCTCAACTGCGGCGCCCAACGTGCTCATCATCGTGGACAACACGGCTAACTGGAACAGCAAGTTCACCAGCGAAATGTCCGCGCTCATCGCCAGCATGAACAACCTTCCGCTTGACCGAATCCGCGTCGGGCTGATGATGTTCACGGAAACGGGTGGTGGCAATTCCGGCGCTGACGGCGGCTACGTGCGCTCCGCGATGCGCCTGGTCAACGTCGACTACCAGACAAAATTCAAGGCGCTTCTCGCCAGCCTGGACGTCGGCAACGACAAATCCAACGGCGGCAAGGCGGCCCTGACGATGGCTGAGACCTACTATTACTTTGCCGGCATGGCTCCGAATTCGGGCAATAACAAAAGCAAGACCGACTTCCTTGGAAACACCTCGGGTACGGCGGCCTCCCAGGCCGTCTATGCGCTGCCAGCCAATGCGCTGCTGGCAAAGGGCGGGACCCGCTACAGCTCGGCCATCCTCGACCCATGCCAGCGCAACTACATCATCTACATCAGCAACGGAGCAGTCCAGGACAACGCGTCAGACACCTCCGACTCTTCCAGCAGGCTGACTGCTGCCTATGCTGCAGCCGGGATGACGCGGCCGCCGGACATCACCCTGTCGCCGTCCGGCTCGCAATCAGGCGTAAGTGATGAGTGGGCCCGGTTCCTGAAGGCCTCCAACATGGGCATCTCCACCTACACCGTTGATGTGGACAAGATCACCAC
>JACMQX010000102.1 GCA_014376765.1 Ramlibacter sp.
CCCAGAAGAAACTCAGGCGCCCGGCAAACTCGTCCACATCCAGGCCCTTGGCCAGCGCCGTTTTCACATACTCCTTGCCGTCAGCCAGCGTGAAGGCCAGCTCCAGCGCCTGGTTGGCGCCTGCCTCCTGCATGTGATAGCCCGAGATGCTGATCGAGTTGAACTTGGGCATGTTCTGCGCCGTGTACTCGATGATGTCGCCAATGATGCGCATGCTCGGCGCGGGCGGGTAGATGTAGGTGTTGCGGACCATGAACTCCTTCAGGATGTCGTTCTGGATGGTTCCGCTCAATTGCGCCTGGCTTACGCCCTGCTCCTCCGCCGCGACCACATAGCCTGCCAGCACCGGCAGCACCGCGCCGTTCATGGTCATGCTGACGCTCACCTTGTCCAGCGGGATCTGGTCGAACAGGATTTTCATGTCCTCCACGCTGTCGATGGCAACGCCCGCCTTGCCTACGTCACCCGTCACGCGCGGATGGTCGCTGTCGTAGCCGCGGTGGGTGGCCAGGTCAAACGCGACCGACACGCCCTGCCCGCCTGCAGCCAGGGCCTTGCGGTAGAAGGCGTTGGATTCTTCAGCGGTGGAAAAGCCCGCGTACTGCCGGATGGTCCAGGGGCGCACCGCGTACATGGTGGCCTGCGGGCCGCGAATGTAGGGCGCAAAACCGGGCAGCGTGTTCGTGTGCTGAAGGCCCTGCAGGTCCTGCGCGGTGTACAGCGGCTTGACGCTGATGCCGTCTGGCGTGGCCCAGTTCAATGCATCCACGTTGCCGCCGGGGGCGGACTTGGCAGCCGCCTTGTTCCACGCAGAGAGGTCAGGGTCTTGGCTCATGAATGTTCTCGTTCGATCTGAAATTATTGCAATCTTCGCAAAACTCGGGGCCTGCGGCAACCGCTAAACTCTAAATATACGGGCAATAGCCTGTGCAAATTTGCGAGGTTTGCGAAGATGGCCAAGGCTTACATGGGCGTGCGGCTCAAAACACTGCGGGAGCAACGCGGCCTCACGCAGGCGGCGCTGGCCGCATCGCTCAAGATATCACCCAGTTACCTCAACCAGATAGAGAACGACCAGCGGCCTCTCACAGTCGCCGTACTGCTGCGCCTGCAGGCCGCGCATGGGCTGGACCTGCAGCTTTTTTCTGACGACGAAGACGCGCGGCGGCTGAGCGAGCTGCAGCCCGTGTTCCGCGATGGCGCGCAGGACCATGCAGTCCCGCTGGCCGAGGCCAAGGTGGTGGCCTCGCAGCTGCCGGCAGTGACCAAGGTGCTGCTCAATCTGCATGCGCGATCACGCGAGATGGAAGAAAGGCTGTCGTCCATCGTTGCGGGCGAAGAAGGGGACCGGCTGGCCGGGGATTTGCCCTCCCGCCTGCAACCCTATGAAGAAGTACGCGAGTTTTTTTACGTTCGCCACCACCACCTTGCGGTGCTGGACGAGCTGGCCGAGCAGTTGTACGAAACGCTGATGAAGGGCCTGCCGCCCGGCACTGTGAGCGCCACCCTGCTGCGCGCGCGCCTGCAGGACAGGCTGCTCAAGAAACACGGCATCAAAATCCGTGAAGACGTGGTCAACCGCACGTCCGACCAGGCGCTGCGCAGCTACGACGCGGCCACCGGCACCCTCTGCCTGGCCACCGACCTGGACCCGGGCCAGCAGGCCTTCCAGCTCGGCGTACAACTGGCATTTCTGGAAATGGGCAAGCGCATTGATGACCTGACCACGGCTGAGTCGTTCACCAGCTCGCAGGCGCGCAGCCTGGCGCGGCTGGGCTTTGCCAACCACTTTGCCGGCGCGCTGGTGCTGCCGAACCAGCGCTTTCAGGACGCGGCGGAGGCGCTGCGGTATGACATCGAGCTGCTGAGCGACCGCTTTGGCGTGGGCTTTGAAACCATAGGCCACCGCCTCTCCACCATGCGCCATGCGCCGGGGCGCGGCATTCCCTTCTTCTTTGTGCGGGTGGACCGCGCGGGCAATATCTCAAAGCGCCAGTCAACGGCCGACTTTCACTTCTCGCGCCACGGCGGCACTTGCCCCTTGTGGAATGTGTATGAGGCTTTCTCGCAGCCCGGTGCGATCCTCACGCAGCTCTCGCGCATGCCTGATGGCCGGACCTATCTGTGGATCGCGCGCACGGTGGAGCACCGGCGCGGCGGCTACGGCACGCCCAAGCGGATGTTCGCCGTGGCGCTGGGGTGTGATGCGCGCTATGCGGACAGGCTGGTGTATGCCAAGGGCGTGAACCTGATCGACCCGAATGCGGCCACGCTGATCGGCGCGGGTTGCAAGGTGTGCGACCGGGCCGATTGTGCGCAACGCGCGTTTCCGCCTTTGGGCAGCACGCTGCACATCAATGAGAACCAGCGTGGATTTGCGCCGTATGCGTCGGGGATGTGAGACTTTTGCGAACTGGAGGTGACTTGCTCCCTCGCCCCTTGGTGGAGAGGGAGCAAGAGTCTCACGCCACTTGGCGCACGCCCTCATGCGCCAGCGCCATCACCTCCCGCGGATGCAGCGCCTTCAGCTTGTGATCACTCCACACCTGACGCCATCTGCGCGCCCCCGGCAGACCGTGGCGCAAGCCCAGCATGTGACGCGCCATGGTGGCCCAGGGCGTGCCGTGTTCAGCCGCTTCACGCGCCATGTAGCCGGCCATCTGCGCCTCCACCGATTCACGCGTCAGCGCTTCGTCCACCGGCGCGCCGAAAAACTCGCTGTCCCATGAGGCGAGCCACCAGGGGTTGTGATACGCCTCACGGCCCAGCATCACACCGTCCACATGTTGCAGCTCACGGGCCACATCGCTGCTCGTCGTCAGGCCGCCATTGATGGCGATGGTGAGCTGCGGAAACTCCCGCTTCAACTGGTGCACCAGCTCATGGCGCAGCGGCGGCACCTCGCGGTTCTCCTTGGGCGACAAGCCCTTGAGCCAGGCATTGCGGGCGTGGACGATGAAAGTCTTGCAACCCG
>JACMQX010000103.1 GCA_014376765.1 Ramlibacter sp.
GGCGAGCTTGCCCGGCTGCTGCTTGGCCATGGCGATCAGCTCCCGCACATTGGTGGCAGGGACAGAAGGGTGGGCCACCAGGATCACCGGGAACATGGCGGCAAAGCTGACGGGCACGAAATCTTTTTCGATGTCGTAGGGTAGTTTCGGGTGCAGGCTCGGCAGCACCGAGTGGTGGATGCTGCAGACGAACAGGTTATAGCCGTCGGCCGGCAGCCTGGACGCGATCTCCGCGCCCACGATGCCGCCGGCACCGGCGCGGTTGTCCACGACGCCCGCCTGGCCCCACAGCTCACCGAGCTTTTGCGCCATGGCGCGTGCTGTGGTGTCGACTGGCCCGCCCGCGGGAAACGGCACGACGAACTTCACGGGTCGGTTGGGAAAACCCTGTTGGGCGAACAACGAAGAGCTCAGGCTGCCCGCTGCCAGGGCCGCACCGGCCGCGATGGCGCGACGGCGAGAGAAGTCGAATGAAGGTGTCATGGAAATCTTCTAAAGGTTGCGAAAGTTAGTGGGCCAATTCGGCGCGGCCGGCATCCAGCACGGTCAGCGCGCGCTCGAGCGCGATGGCCCGGAATGCCACCGTGCCCGGAGCCGCAGCGTCGGCGTACATCTCGAAGCGCAGGGTCTCGCCGGGGAACACTGGGGCGGTGAACCGCGTGAACAAGCTGTGCAGTCGCTCGGGCCGGCTCTCGCACCAGGTGGCCAGGATCGCGCGGCAGGCAATGCCGAAGGTGCACAGCCCATGCAGGATGGGGCGCGGGAATCCGGCCTCCACGGCGACCGCCGGCTCGGAGTGCAAGGGGTTGCGGTCGGCGCAAAGCCGATAAAGCAAGGCCTGCTGCCCTAGCGTGCGGATCTCGACCACCCCGTCGGGGGTGCCGACCGGGCACTTGGCTGGCGGCGGGAGCGACGGGTCCGTGCGCCCGTCTCTGGCCGAAAAGCCGCCGTCACCGCGGGCGAAAGTGGTGTGGCGGACAGTGGCAAGCAGCGCGCCAGTGACCTGGTCGGTGAGCTCCTTGTCGTAGGTCACCGTGGCGCCTCGCCCGGGCCCCTTGTCGACGATGGCGACGACACGATGGCGAGCCAGCACGGTGCCAGCGGCCGGCAGCGGCCGGTGCATCACAATCGATTCCTCGCCGTGCACGATCTTCGGAAAGTCAATGCCGGTGCCGGGTTGCTGCATCCAGGAACCCGGAAAGCCCAGCACCACCGCCAGCGTCGGCATGGCCAGCGGCGTGCCGGGAATGGTGTCGTTGATGAAGCGCAGCTGGTTCAGATCTGTCGGGTCGTCGCCCAGCCCGAGTGCCAGTGCGTAACGCATGCAGTCATCCCTCGTGTAATGGTGCTCGGTGACTGGGAACTGCCAGTTCTTGAGCGTGTCGTAGTCGATCATGGCTACTCGACCGTGGCGCCCGACGCCTTGACGACCCGACCCCATTTTTCGAGTTCGGCGCCGATGAACGTGGAGAATGCGTCGGGTGTGTTCCAGGCGGCAGCGAATCCCTGGGCCTCGAATCGCTCCCGCACATCGGCTTGCTCCATCGCGGTGCGAAGCTCGGTGCTGATTTTCGACAGCACGTCGCGCGGTGTGCCAGCGGGCGCCAGCAGACCATTCCATGCGATGGCCTCGAATCCCGGCAAGCCCGACTCCGCTACCGTGGGAATCTCGGGCGCAGCCGGCGAGCGCTTGGCGCTGGTGACTGCCAGGGCACGCAACTTGCCAGCGCGTACGTGCGGCATGGCCGACAGCATGGTGTCAAACATCAGCTGGGTCTGGCCACCAATGGTGTCCGCCAGTGCCGGCGCGCTGCCCTTGTAGGGGATGTGCTTGATCTTCGTGCCGGCCATGGCGTTGAACAGCTCCGCAGACAAATGGGTGGATTGCCCGTTGCCCGACGACGCGAAATTCAGCTTGCCCGGGTCGGCCTTCGCCAACGTGATCAGCTCGCTGATGTTTTTTGCTGGCAAACCGGAGTTGACCACGACCACCAGCGGGCCGCTGGTGAGCAGGGAGATAGGCGAGAAGTCGCGGCTGAAGTTATAGCTCAGGCTCTTGAACAGCCACGGGTTTATCGCATGCGCCGTGGTGGCCACAAGCAGCGTGTAGCCATCAGGTGTGCTGCGCGCCACCGCTTCCGCGCCGGTGTTGCCGCCGGCGCCGGGGCGGTTCTCCACTACGAAGGGCTGGCCGGTCTGTGCCTGCAGCCGCTGGCCGATCACGCGGGCGACTATGTCTGTGGGCCCTCCCGGAGGGTAGGGCACGACCAGCTTGACCGGCTTGGTTGGCCAAGCTTGCGCGGTGGCGTTGCCGGCCAGGGCCGCCATTCCAAGTGCCAGAGCGATCAGCCCGGCTCGGCGGGTTCCGTAGATGTTACGCATTGTGGTCTCCTTTTTGTGGTTCTCAGGGGGTGGGCGAAAAGTGCAGCAGCCGTCGATCGCCATGGGGGACGGTGCCGGCGAGTACGGTATCGCCGATGGCGATTCCAGGCGACGCGTGGCCCATCACGCAGGGGCCTTCGGCCAGCTGAACCAGCACCAGCGTGTAGGGCACGAGCGGGCGGAACTCGTCGGATGGCGCACGGCTGACCACACTGGCGGCAACCACGACCCCAGTGCCGGTAGCTTCCTGCCACTGCAAGGCGGCGCTTCCACACTGCGAACAGGCGAGCCGGGTCGGCGTCTGTGCATGGCCGCATCGGGTACAGCGCTGGTAATGCAGGACGCCCTCGTTCAGGGCGGCGGTGAAGGGGTGGCTTGCGGCGTTCATCGCTCGTCGATCGGTTTGGTTGGGCTGCGCATGTGCGTTCAAGTGGCGACTGACAAAATCAGGCTCACGTGTGATGACAGGACGCCACCGTCGGCGTGCACAAACGCAAGCCGCGGCAAGCGCGCGACCTGGCGCGTGCCTGCCTCGCCTCGCATCTGGCGCACGGCTTCGACTGTATGGCCCAGGCCACCGGCCACGCCGCAGTGGCCGAACGACAGCAGCCCGCCATGGGTGTTCAAGGGCAGCACGCCGTCGGATGCGAAGCTGCCATCGCGCACGCGATTGGCCGATTGGCCCCGTGGCGCAAAGCCAATTTCCTCCAGCAGCATGGCCAGAGTGATCGTGAACGAGTCATAAATGCCCAGATAGTCGATCGCGCCGCGGTCGGCGCTCGCTTCGCCGAAGGCAGCGTCCGCAGACGCAGACGCGCCGGTCGCCATCACGTCGCCTAGGGCTGAAAGGTGTTGGTGTTGGTGAGCCTGTCCCGCGCCGATGATGGACACGGCCGCCTTATCGCCCGGCTTTGCCGAGACCACGAGCGCCATGCCGCCGTCGGAGATGGGGCAGCAGTCAAGCAGGCGCAGCGGCGTGGCGATGTCCTTAGAGGCAGCCACGTCGGCGGTGGTGATCGGCGTTTGCAGGTGGGCCTGAGGATGGCGCGCTGCGTTGGCGCGCATGAGCACGGCAAATTGCGCGAGGTCGTCCTGTGTGAGGCCGGTGGCGTGCATGTACCGCGACGCCAGCAGGGCGTAATAGGCCGGTACGCTGGCGCCGTTGGGGACCTCGAAGTCGGGGTCGCCCACTTGCGCCAGGGTTTGGATGGCGCTGTCGCGCGTCTGTCCCGTCAGCCGATTCTCGCCGGCGACCACCAGCACGTTGCTGCAGCGGCCCACGCGGACCAAGTCGCGCGCTAGCATGAGCATCGCCGCGCCGGTGGCCCCGCCAAGCGCCATGCCGTGGGCATACCGTGGCCGCAGGCCGAAACGTTCGGCGAATAAGGTCGACAGCATCAGGTGCGGCAGCGTCGTCGCATAGCCGCAGAGCAGGCCGTCGATATCGCCGTGCCTGAGTTGCGCATCGTCCAGGGCCTTGCTGGCCGCGTCCGCCATGAGGTCCAAAGCACCTTCGCCCTCGAGCCGGCCAAACCGGGTGTGTCCCACGCCAGTGATGAACGCGGTGTTCATGGCGAGCTCCTCATGCGAACGCATCTTCGCGCAATGGGGTGGCCGCGCTCGAATGCAGCCATCTCTCGCACAGCGCCGCCTCGCGTCGAAGGACGACGGCCAGTTCGACTTCGCGCTCGACGATACGGTCACTCAGCGCCGCGATGCTGATGGCAGCCACCGCCCGCCCGTTCGCGCCCATGATCGGCACGGCGATCCCGCCCATGCGCACGACCACCACATCCAGCAGCACCACATGCCCACGGGACGTGGACTCGGCGATCTTGGCCTCCAGCAGGTCGCGGTCGATCCTAGGGTAGCGTTGTGTGCGTTGCAGCTGCGCCGCAACGATTTCCAGCGCAGCCTGCCGCTCGCGATCTGGCATGAACGCCAGCAGCGCGAGGCTGCCCGCGCCAACGCCCAGCAATCGGCGGCTGCCGATCTCCAGATAGTTAGCGCGGATCGGGTAGCGGCCCAACTCCAGGTCGACGCACATCGATTCGGCGCCACTGCTGGGTATCGACAGGATCGCCGTGTCTTCGAACGCGTCGGCGAGCCGGACTAGACTGGGGCGCACGATGGTGCGTGGGTCCGAACGCGCAAGTGCCGCGGCACCGGCCAGTTGCAATTCAGGCCCGCCGCGGTACAGCTTGGTATCCGCGTCACGCAGCACGAAGCCCTCCCGGACGAGTGCTTCCAGCAGACGCAGCACGGTCGCTTTGTCTAGGTTCGTGGCTTGGGAGATGTCGGTGAGCCGCGCTTGCTGAAGGTGAGTGATGGCTCGCAAGATCCTGCATGCCTTGCCCACCGAGGAGGGTGCATCGGCGGACTCGGGTGCTAGCTCAGTGGGTAGAGAACTGCTCGGAAAAAGTTTCATTGTGCAAAATTGTTATCACAACCATCAGAATACAGGGCGAGTCCGCGTGTGTGAATAAGGGTTTGTGTTGATTTTGCTAGATGAAACTTTTATCAAAGTGAGCTTAATCGGCGCGGGCCTCAAGGCTGCCTTCGATTGCTGCGCAGAGCGCGCAGCGCGATTCTCCCACTCGAAAAAGAGGCCGGTCTGGTCGCACGCTCTGCGACTTTCTCGCTTTACGGAGACATGAGCGACCGGATGATGAGCGTGGCCGCTGTACTCGGACATCGCCAAGAGGTCCACTCCAACGACGAGTGCGATAGGCTACCAAAAGTAGGTGGTGGTTAAATCGTAGTTTTTTAAACCTGAGATTTGAAGTGTCATCCCGGACTGCAAAGGTACATCGAAACACACGCCGCCATAGTGTTCCTGTGAATTTCCAGAACACGTGCCACCGGCTCTTGATAACCCCCGGCCAGATTCCACACCACAGGAATTCCTCTGGCTTTTGCAACAGAAAAAACGATTCGATCCCGCTCGGCCAGCTCCTCCGTGGTCAAGAAACCACCCAGCGGGTCATGGATGTGCGGGTCAGCCCCGGCCTGGTAAATCAGCAGGTCACAATCATCAAAACTACGCACCACCTGCGGCAACGTCTCGATAAATAGCTTGGCATCGTCCGGGTTCCAGTGCTCTTGCGAAACATGTCGAATCCAGTCAATGCCCAGAACAGTCATGATTTCAGCAGTGCCGTCACCATAGTGCTGGTCGCAGTCGAGTATGCCGACGCGGCTGACCTTGCCCTCAGCCTTCAGGGTCTGTGCCGTCACCATCAAGCCGTTGAAGGTGCAGAACCCACAGCCTGATTCGTAGCCGGCATGGTGAAAACCAGAGGTGGGCGAGCAGGCAACCAAACCGTTGTTCAAGGCCGCACGGGCTGCCGACATAAGTGAGCCGCAAGTCCAGGGCAGCGAAGCAGCCACATCTTTCTGGAAACCACGAAAGCCGTTCATCAGCTCGCAACTCAGGATGCCTTCGACGTAGCTGGGAGCATGAGCAAGTGCAATCTGCTCAAGGCTAGCCGGGATGGGCTCAACAATGCCGATACAAAATTCCTGCGCGATCCAGTCCGCCACCACCCACGCCGGTTTGCGCGGGCTGGGCGACGAGCTGTCGGGGCCGGAAACCTGCTTGGGTGAGTAATACACATCGATGAAATCCATGGCTGCCTTGCGTTGTAGATTCAATGTGCCAAGTTTGCACATTTATGCGACACCAAGTGACGCATGCTGCAGCACAATGTCGGTAACCAATCAATTTCACAGCCATGACAACCCACCCAACAAGCACTTGGTCCGAAAGCCTGCAACAGCGGACTCGCGAAGCCATTGGACAAATCCCGATGACTCCTCACGGGCAACTGCACCTCAAGCACCCGACGCTGGGCTATGCCTATGTAACCATCGACGATTTGGTTCATGACAGCTTGGTCTTGCGCTCCAAGACCGGAATCGATGAGCACAGGTTTGCAGATGTTGGGGCCTTGCTGCAAGCAGGCTGGGCTATTGATTAAGGAAAGCACCATCCGCATATTTTCAAAATCCAAGTTGCTGGCCTTTCGCCAGTGCCCCAAACGCTTGTGGCTGGAAATTCATCGCTCTGAGTTGCGCGTGGACTCTGCGGCAACCCAAGCAAGCTTCCAAGTAGGGCACCAGGTGGGTGATCTTGCTCAGCGCATTTACGACCGCGAGGGTGTAGGTGCGCTGATTGATGTGCAAAGCGAGGGGTTTGCTGGAGCTTTTGAGCGCAGCGCGGAATTGCTGCACTCCACGCAACCCATCTTTGAAGCTGGTTTCTCAGCCGGTGGCACGTTGGCTTTCGCCGACGTCATGCTGCCTGAACAGAATGGCGGTCAACAGGTCTGGCGCATGGTGGAAGTCAAATCATCCACCAGCGTCAAGGACTACCACCGCGATGATGTGGCCGTACAAGCCTTCGTAGCCCAGTCCGCTGGCGTTGCGCTTCAGTCTATTTCACTGGCGCACATAGACAGCTCGTGGACTTATCCGGGCGGCGGGGACTATAGCGGGCTGTTGAAAGAAAACGACCTAACGACGGAAGCCTTCTCAAGAACAGAAGAAGTCAAAGCTTGGATTGACCAGGCGCAAAGCGTCTGCTCCAGTACATCCGAGCCAGTCATGGAAATTGGGGCGCATTGCGACACGCCGTTTGCATGCGGCTTTTACGACTATTGCAGCCGCAACGAACCGAAAGCGGAATATCCGGTTCACTGGCTGCCCTACATCGGCGCCAAGGCGGTCACGCTGGCCGAACAGGGTGTGATCGACCTGAGAAACGTGCCTGACGACTTGCTCAACGCCAGGCAGCAACGGGTAAAAACGCACACCCTTGCCAATACGGTGTTCTTCGATACAGCAGGTGCTGCTGCAGACTTGTCTGTGCATAGCCTGCCCGCGTATTTCCTCGACTTCGAGACCATCCAGTTTGCCGTACCGATCTGG
Organism: Ramlibacter sp.; assembly: GCA_014376765.1. Taxonomy (GTDB): domain Bacteria; phylum Pseudomonadota; class Gammaproteobacteria; order Burkholderiales; family Burkholderiaceae_C; genus JACMQX01. The sequence goes on from JACMQX010000103.1 coordinate 7,312, forward strand.
AAAGGGACGCGCCCTTATCAGCAAAACACCTTCCAGTTCAGCCTGCATACCTTGTCCTCATCGGGTCAGCTTGAGCACACAGAATTCCTCGATATTTCGGGTGATGACCCATCCGAGCCCTTTGCCCGTGCATTGATCGCCGCCTGTGGTCAAAGTGGGCCTGTGTACGTGTACAACGCCGGGTTTGAAACGGCGCGCATGAGCGAGTTGGCAATTCGTTACCCGCAGTTCAGTAGAGACCTGCTGGCCATTAACGCGCGGGTAGTCGATCTGCTGCCCATCGCACGCGAGCGTTACTACCACCCCAGCCAGCAAGGCAGCTGGAGCATCAAAAAGGTACTACCTGCTGTTGTGCCGGAACTGAGCTACGACACCCTTGACGGCGTGCAAGACGGTGGCATGGCGATGGAGGCTTTCCTAGAGGCGATTCATCCCGATACCAGCGCCGAACGTAAAAACCAGATTGAACAACAACTGCTGGCCTATTGCAAGCTCGATACCTATGCCATGGTTCGCCTCTGGCAGGTGTTTGCGGGACGTACTGAACTAAAGCTCTGACCTA